>JAJYRZ010000087.1 GCA_021793835.1 Actinomycetes bacterium
CCGGTGTGCTCGACCAGTTCGAGGCGCTGAAGACGCGCCTGGGCTGAGTCGGCGCGGCTGACGCACGACCTGCACGCCGGGGCCGTCCTCCCCTCACCGGGAGGACGGCCCCGGCGTCGTTGGTAGGCGGGACCGGGCCGGTGGGCGGGTAGGTGCGGGTGCGATGCTGTGGGGCAAGGACACCGCATACGGCCGGGCGCGCCGCGCCGGCCGGAACGGATCGATGGAGGACCGTAAGAGATGACCGATGCGCAGAACACCGCCGAGGCCCCCGTGCTCGTCTCCCGCGACGGCCGGGTGCTGACGATCACCCTGAACCGGCCCGAGGCCGGCAACGCGATCGACTTCCCACTCGCAGGCGCCCTGGCGGAGGCGGTGGCGCAGGTCGACGACACGGTCGGGGCGGTGCTGATCCTCGGTGCCGGCCGGCACTTCAGCGTCGGCGGCGACATCGGCGGGTTCGCCCAGGCCGCGGATCCGCAGAAGTTCCTCACCGACCTGGCCACCGACCTGCACGTCGGTGTCGCGGCGCTGGCGAAGCTCGATGTGCCCGTGGTGATCGGCGCCCAGGGCGGGGTCGGCGGGGCCGGGATGAGCCTGCTCGGTGTCGGTGATGTGGTGGTGGCCGGTGAGTCGGCGAAGCTGCGCCCGGCCTACCTGGCGATCGGGCTGACCCCGGACGGCGGGATGAGCTGGACCCTGCCGCGCACCCTCGGCCACGCCCGCTTCATGGACCTTTTGATGACCGGTGACCTGCTGACGGCCGCCCAGGCTCTCGACGCCGGGGTGGTCAGCCGCGTCGTCGCCGACGACGAGGTCACCGAGACGGCGACGACCCTCGCCCGCCGGCTCGCCGACGGGCCGACCGACTCCTTCGCCCGACTCAAGACGCTGGTGCGCGAGGGGCGCGAGCGCACCTTTGACGAGCAGCTCGCCGCCGAGGCCGAGCAGATCGGCATCTCGGCCGCCAGCGCCTCCGGGCAGGAGGGTGTGGCCGCGTTCCTGGGCAAGCGCGCCCCGAACTTCCCGCACTGACGCACCTGTTTTTCCGGTCACGGCCGCAGGCTCTTGCCTGCGGCCGTGACCGTTTTGTGACAGAAAGTTGCAGGTGAGGCCTTGTGTGACCGCGGTCATGTATTGCATGCTGGATCGGTATCTGTCCGTCGGCGTTCCCTTTCGTGCGGGTCTGCGGCGGCACACACGGGGTCGGGTGGGAAGAAGGAGCGGGACATGAAGGTGCGTGGATTCAAGCGGGTCGCAGCGAGCGTGGCGGCCGCCTCGGCGCTGGCGCTGGGGGCGGGCGTGCTCGCGCCGGGCGTGGCGATGGCCGACGAGGGCGACGATCCCGAGGTCACTGCGGGGGAGGGGTTGGAGAATCCGATCCTCGATGTCGAGCAGGACGGCTATGACGTCACGGTGACGATCACCAACCCCAATGGTGCGTCATGGCTTGTGGACGGTTCGGCCTGCGCCCCGGTGCTGATCAGCGGTCCGGGTTTGGTCGAGTCCGGCCTGATGCTGATGCAGAACGACTACCTGGGGCTGGCGGAGAAGGCGCTGGCTGGCGGTTCTGACTTCAAGGTCGGCGCTCCGGCGCTGACCGCCGTGGGAGGCAAGTCGGCTACCGCAACGACGAAGTGGGAGAACCTCGATCCGAACGTCTACGCGCTGGCGGGTATTTGCACGGATGCCTCGACTCTGCTCGGTGATTTCGACTCCGTCAGCTTCGACGTCGAGCCGGTGATCGTTCCGGGCGGCATCGGCGACCTCGGCAGCCTGGAGGCGGTCAGCGGTCTGGCCGGCATCTTCGGCTGACCGGCGGACCAGTAAGCGGCACTGCGGACCTGCCCCACCACGGGGAAGGTCCGCAGTGCTCTGCGGTCGAGTCTGTGGGACCGTCACTTTGCTGACTGGGACGAACGTGCAAACATCCTGTGTTGGCCGGGCGTGCGATCAGGGCAGCGTCGGCCTCGGTGGCCGCATCCGTGTCCGCCGGATGTGGTGTGTGAGGAATCGAGGGCGAACGTATGGAGATCCGTGGATTCAAGCGGGTTCTCGCAGGTGCGGCAGCAGCATCCGCATTGGCGATGGGTGCAGGAGTGCTGGCTCCGGCTGTGGCAACGGCTGCGCCGGAGGGCGTGAATGTCACGCAGGCGGCGGATCGCTACAAGGGGCCGAAGCTGAGCGTGTCTCAGAGCGGCGGCAGTGGAGAGGAGATCGATCTCAAGCTCACCAACCCGAACGAGGTGGGCGGATGGTTCGGGGAGTCGTCGTGCACCTCGTACCTGATGGACGGCGAGGTCGGGATGAAGGCTCTCATCGCCTACGCCAACGAGGACTACGTCGAACTGATCAAGCTGATGGTCGTCGGCAACAACTCCAAGCTCGGACCCATGGCTTCCAATGGTCTGGCGTACCCGGGGCCGAACAGCGATACCCGCTCGGTCTCGGTCGACGACGGTGTCTACATCTTCATGGGCACCTGTGGCGGCATCAAGACCGCAGGGGACCCGACCAACGTCGGCGTCTCGATGGTCCCGGTGATCGTGCCCAGCGGCATCGGCAGCGTCGAGCCGGCACTGAACTTCGGCAGCCTGGCGGGGCAGTCCCTGCCCGCGCTGATCAAGATCCTGCCGGAGCTGATGACCGGCAGCTGATCGTCGCTGCTGCGCCGGCCGTGCTGCGGCTGCCGTTCGACCTGTGGGCCGCTCCTTCATCGGGGCGGCCCACAGGTCGTTTCCGTGCCGTATCGCGATTATGTGTACCCGCGGGTGTAACGGTTCGCCGGAGGAAACGGATATGAGTCGTGGGATGGGCCGGAAGGCTCATCGATGCCGAGAAGGTGCGCGCCTGCCGACCGTGAGGTCCGGCGGCCGCCGTGCAGGTGGAGACATCTGCCGCCCGAGAGTCCGTCTTTTCACGGACCGCCGGGGCGCCGCTCTGACAGGGAGGCCACCGGGCCGCCCGAGACGATAAGGAAGAACGATCGTGAACGTGAAGAAGATCGCCGGCGGTATCGCCGCCGCCGTTGCCGTCGCGGGCACCTCCGCACTCGTCGCCCCGGCCACCGCCGCGGCCGCGCCCCCGCCGCCGTGGACCGCGGTGCACCAGAACGGCAACGACGTCACCGTCGACATGCACGGCCCCGGCAACTCGGCCTGCACCGCCTCGGCGATCGAGCTGACCAAGGCGGCCGACGTGATCGCCGATCCGCAGCGCATCATCGACGGCGGCCCGGGCGTCTACCCGATCGTGGGCACCGCCCCGTGGCCGGCCAACAACCCGAACTCGGGCACCCGCAACCTGCCCAACGGCGTCTACGTCGTCTCGGCCACCTGCGCCGACCTCGGTGGGATCTCGCGGCCGACCGTGCAGCCGATCCTGGTCCCGTCGGGCCTGGACGGTGTCGTGGCGCTGCTCGAGTACGGCAACGAGATCGCCGGCAACCCGGGCGAGCTCGACGCCGTCGTGCGCGCCATCGAGATCTTCTTCTGATCCGAATCCTGCACTGCGGCTGGGGCCGGTCCGGAACATCCGGACCGGCCCCAGCCGCGTACGGGGCTGCGGTGCTATCAGGACGATTGATCGGTACTTATTATTACTGTTACCGTGACCGCCTTATCAGCGCAGGCCGTGACCGCGTCGGGGGCGAACGGTCTGTCAGGGAGGGAAGTCCGATGAGTAAGAACATCACCACACGTATCGCGGCCGGAGCGGCCGCAGCAGGCATCGCGTCGGCCATGGTCACCGTCGGCGGTGGGGCGGCCTCGGCCGCGCCTATCACCGGCAGCGCCGACGCGGTCGCCGACTTCGTCACCGGCCTGGGGCTGGCCCAGGTCGCCGCGCACGAGGGCGTCAAGGCACCCGGACAGGCCGTGACCGTCAACGACGATGGCACGGTCACACTCGAGATGGAGAACCTGAACGACGCGGGATTCACGGCGTGCGGGGTCGGGATCTATCCCGCACTGGAGACCCCGGCCGGAGGTGTGCCGACGCTTGAGTCCATCGCCGTCGCCGCGTTCCCGGAGGAGGCCGAAGACGGATTCTTCCGCGACGATCTGGACGTCACGACGCCGAAGCTGAACCCGGGGATCTACGCCGTGAGCAGCTCCTGCTCACTGTGGGACAGTGCGCAGGACTTCCTGGACGAAAAGGACCCCGTCGGCTCGACAGCCAACCAGCCGCACTACTTCGTCACCCTCGGCGGCCTGCTCTGATCGTCGAGTTATCGGCGGCGTAACGGCCGGCTGAACAGCGAGACCGTCGGCCCGCACCAAAGGTGCGGGCCGACGGTCTTCGTCTCGGCTCACCGCCGCGCGGCGGCTTAGAGGCCACGCGGTAGGTCAGTTCGAGGTGTAGCCCGGCGGCATGAGCACCGACTTGAGCTCGCAGTAGGCCTCGATGCCCTCGGGGCCGGACTCGCGCCCGATGCCCGACTGCTTGTAGCCGCCGAACGGCGAACCCGGGTCGAAGGCGTACCAGTTGATCGCGTAGGTGCCGGTGCGCACCTGCTTGGCCACCTCGATGCCCTTGTCGACGTCCTGGGTCCACACCGAGCCGGCCAGGCCGTAGTCGGAGTCGTTGGCGATGGCGATCGCCTCGTCGACGGTGTCGTACGGGATCACCGACAGCACCGGCCCGAAGATCTCCTCGCGCGCGATCGTCATGTCGTTGTTGACGTCCGCGAACACGGTCGGGGCGATGAAGTAGCCGTCGCCCAGGCCCTCGGGCATCTCGCCGCGCACGGCCACCCGCGCACCCTCGGCCTCGCCCTTGGCGATGTAGTCGAGGATCTTGTCGCGCTGGGAGGCGTTGATGACCGGCCCGATCTGGGTGGCCGGATCGGTCGGATCGCCCACCTTCATGAACCCGTCGATCACCCCGCGCAGCGCCTCGATCACCTCGTCGTAGCGCGAGCGCGGAGCCAGGATGCGGGTCTGGGCCACGCAGGCCTGGCCGGCGTTCATCAGCCCGGAGGTGGCCAGCATCGGGGCGGAGGTGGCCAGGTCGGCGTCCTCGAGCACGATGGCCGCGGACTTGCCGCCGAGCTCGAGGGAGACGCGCTTGAAGTTCTCGGCCGCGATCACGCCGATCTTGCGCCCCACCCCGGTCGAGCCGGTGAAGGTGATCTTGTCGACGTCCGGGTGCGAGACCAGGTCGTTGCCGGTCTCCGCGCCGCCGTGGACGACCGAGAGCACCCCGGCGGGCAGGCCCGCCTCGGCGAAGATCTCGGCGATGACGTTGGTCGACAGCGGGGCGTCGGGCGCGGGCTTGAGCACGATCGGGCAGCCCGCCATGATCGCCGGCGCCAGCTTGTTCACCGCCAGGAAGACCGGCACGTTCCACGCGGTCACCGCGGCGATGACACCGACCGGCTCGCGGTAGACGCGCGACTCGCCGAAGGCGCCGTGGCGGGTCTCCTCCCACGGGAAGGACTCGGCCTGACCGGCGTAGGCGGCCAGCGTGGCCACCGCCGGGGTCAGGTGGATCATGTCCGCGGTCGCCGGGGTGGTGCCCACCTCGGCCACGGTCAGGTCGATCAGCTCCTGCTTGCGGGCCCCGCCGATGATCTCGGCGGCCTTGGTCAGGATCGCGGCCCGCTCGGCCGGCGGGGTCGCCGCCCAGGTGCCGTCGTCCATCACCTTCCGGGCCGCGGCCACGGCGGTGTCCACGTCGGACTTGTCGGCGACCGGCACCGAGCCGACCTTCTCCAGTGTGGCGGGGGAGAACACCTCGATGCGCTCGGACGAGTGCGGGCTCACCCACTCGCCGGCGATGAACAGCTTGTCGTAGTCGGCCATGTATCTCTCCTGGAAAGTCCGGCCCGCCACCGCACACCGATGGCGGAGATCCCTGTCACACACAGTAGAACGTGTTTCACCTTCGGCGCCAGGTGATGCCCGTTTCCGGTGGTCAGGCGTTCCCCGGGCAGTGTCAGTCCTTGCGCAGCGCCACGACCAGGTTCGACACCAGCAGCTCGCGCAGCACGGGCACGCGCACCAGCCACCACGCCCAGCGCGGGTGATAGCGCGGGAAGGCCGCCAGCAGCGTCGCACCGGACGCGGTGCGGGCCCAATCGAGCCCGTCGCGGCAGTGCACCGCGAACAGTGAGCGGCCGAACCGGTTCTTCGGTTCGCGGCCGTGGCGGCGCCGATAGCGCCGGGCCGCGTATTCGCCACCGAGGTAGTGCCACGGCCCGGTCTCGTGCCCGCCGAAGGGGCCGAACCACAGGGTGTAGCTGAGCACGATCAGCCCGCCCGGCCGGGTCACCCGCACCATCTCGTCGGCCATCGTCCAGGGCTTCGCCACATGCTCGGCGACATTGGAGGAGAAGCACACGTCCACCGCCCCGTCGCGGATCGGCAGCGCCATGCCCGAACCGCGCACCGCGACCCCGGTCAGGTCGATGTCGCGGGCGTGCATCTCCGACGGATCCGGTTCGACGGGGATGTAGCGGGCCCCGGCCGCGGCGAACCCGTCGGCGAAATACCCGGGACCGCCGCCCACGTCGAGCACGAGCGTGCCGTCCAGGTCGGCGCCGATGGCCCCGCGGTACAGATCGGCCAGCAGCGCCACCGAGTCCTCGGCGAGCGCGCCGTAGAACCGGTCCGGATCGGTCTGCTCATAGGCGAACTCCGACAGCAGCCGGCGCGAACGGGCGAGCGTGGCACGGGCCGCCAGAGCGGCGGTGACGGGGGCGGAGGTGTTCACTCGGCCGAGCGTAACGGGCGGGTGCGGCGGGGCCCACGTGCACGCGACTATGCTCGCTTCCGACCGGGACACCGGTCCGAAAGACGAGCCGGTGACGAGTGTCGAGGTCGGGGTGAGCGTGACGGTGCGCGAGGTGCTGCTGCTGTGCTGGCGCGACACCGGCCACCCGCAGGGCGGGGGCAGCGAGCGCTACCTCGAACAGGTCGGCGCGGAACTGGCCGCCCGCGGGGTCACCGTCACCCTGCGCACCGCCGGCTACCGCGGCGCCCCGCGCACCGAGGTCCGCGACGGGATCCGGATCAGCCGCGGCGGCGGCCGACTCACCGTCTATCCCCGCGCCCTGGCCGCCGTCTGGGCGGGCCGGCGCGGTTTCGGCCCGCTGCGCGGCATCTCACCGGACGCGGCGATCGACACCCAGAACGGCATCCCCTTCTTCGCCGCCGCCGTGGCCGGGGCGCCCACGGTGGTGCTGGTGCACCACTGCCACCGCGAACAGTGGCCGGTGGCCGGCCGGGTGCTGGGCCGGATCGGCTGGTGGATCGAATCCCGGCTGTCCCCGCGCGTGCACCGACGCAACCAGTACCTGACCGTCTCGCAGCCCTCGGCCGCCGAACTTGACGAGCTCGGGGTCGGCCCCGAGCGGGTCGCGGTCGCCCGCGCCGGCCTGGACCCCCTGCCGGACGGGGCGCCGGCGGGCTCCGCGCTCACCCGCACCGTGCACCCCTCGCTGGTGGTGCTCTCCCGGCTGGTGCCGCACAAGCAGATCGAACACGCCCTCGAGGTGCTCGCCCGGCTGCGGCCGCGCAGTCCCGCGCTGCACCTGGACGTCATCGGCGACGGCTGGTGGGCCGAGCCGCTGCGCACCCGGGCCGCCGAGCTCGGCGTCACCGACGCCGTCACCTTCCACGGTCACGTCTCCGAGCAGCGCAAACACCAACTGCTGGCGCGCGCCTGGGTGCACCTGCTGCCCTCGCGCAAGGAAGGCTGGGGCCTGGCGGTGGTCGAGGCCGCCCAGCACGGGGTGCCCACGATCGGCTACCGCTCGTCCAAGGGGCTGACCGACTCGGTGCGCGACGAGCGCACCGGCTTGCTCGTCGGCGACGACCTGGCCGACCTCGCCGCCGCCACCGAGCGCCTGCTCGGCGACGAGGAGCTGCGCCTGCGCCTCGGCGAGCAGGCCCGCAGCCGCACCGAGGAGTTCTCCTGGTCGGCCACCGCCGACGGGGTGCTGGGCGTGCTCACCGCGGCGTCCGAGGGCCGGCGCCTCGGCGGAGTGGTCGGCGGCCGCGCGCCGGGCGATGCGGGGCTGCGCACCACGGGCGACCCGGCCTGACCTGCGCGTGCGGGCGGGCCGGGGCTCCGCGCCTTCCGAGTGACAGCTCCGCACCGCGCGCCCTGGGGTTTTGAACCGCGAGCGTTTCACAATCGGGTGGACGCCGCGTCGTTCAAGGAGAACAGAAGATGAAGCGTCGAGTGTCGGGGATCATCGCAGGAGTCGCGCTGGCAGCCGGGGCCGGACTGGCCGCGCCCACCACCGCCGGAGCGCTGGACGACCCGTTCGGTGACGGTCTGCCCGTGGTCTACGAGGCTCCGGTCACCCCGGAGGTCGCCCAGTTCGTCGCCGACACCGGCATCGCCGCCGCGGTCTCCGGCGCCGGCTACGCGATCCCGGGCGAAGTGGGCTGGCTCATCCGTGCCAACGCCGAGATGCTCGACGACGTCTCCGCCGACATCGTCTACGACGGCTACGCCTGCGGTGAGATCGGCATGCGCGCCGAGGCCGGTCTGCTCGGGGTCAAGGACGTCATCGGGACCTCCTACGCCACCTGCTGACCTGCCGGTCAGGCCCCTGCGCGGCGCCGGACGGCCCGGCCGGTGACGGCCACCCCCGCGGCGCCGAGCAGCAGGACCGCCGCCCACACCCCATGCGCGGTGTGGGCGGCGGTGCGCTCTGCGGACGTCGCCCGCGGCGCCGGGGCCGGATCCGCGATCCGGTAGAGCGCGAGGTCCTCGCCGACGAACACCGGGAACGCCCCGGCCAGGGTGCGCTCGGAGTCCCCGCGCGGGCCCGGGCTCGTCTTCTCCTCGAGCACCCAGGCCACCCCGCGGGCGGCCAGCGCCGACGGCGGCGCCCCGGCCAGCAGCAGCTGTTCGACCTGTGCGGCGCGCGTGCCCTCCCCGCTCACGGTCACCTCGCCCGCCTCGGGCATCCGCACCACCAGATCCCCGGTCTGCAGCACCTCCGCGGGCAACATCCGCGGAGCCGGATCCAGGGCGACCGGGTCGAGGTCGGGGAAGCGCCGGAAGGAACCGGCCGGCACCACCGCCACGTCCCCCTCCTCACCGGAGACCTGTGCGGAGACCTCCGCCCAGTCGGCCGGATACCGGTACGGGGCGAGCCGGCCGCCCACCCCCCAGGCCAGATCGGCCGAGAGCACCAGCAGCACCGCGCACAGCGTCGCGCCGGCCGCGGGTACCGACACCCGGCCCGGATACCTATCGCGCAGGGCGCCGGTGATCCGCGCGGCCCCGAACCCGACGGCCAGCAGATAGCCGGGCACGGCGAGCGCCACCCACTTCTGGCCGTCGCGCAACAGCCCCGCCCCCGGCACGGTGTCGACGACGAACTCCAGCACGACCAGTCCGGGCCCGGTCGCGGCCAGCGCCGGGCCGAGCACCCCGAGCACGGCCAGGATCGCGGCCAGCGAGATCAGCGGATCACGGCGCCGCCGCCACAGCGCCGGCGCCCCGGCCGCGACGATCACCAGCAGCACCGCGGTCGCCAGCGCCCCGATCACGGTGGTGCGGGTCAGCGGCACCGCATCGCCGTTCCAGATCCCGCCGAGCCCGGCGAGCGCGCCCAGGGTGCCCAGCGCCGGTTCGGCGCGCGCGGCGAACGCATCGATCCCGGAGGCCCCGGTGGCGCCCGCCTCGCCGATCACGGCCGCGGTCAGCCAGGGCACAGCGGTGAGCAGCCACAGCCCGGCCGTGCCCGCCGCCCGGCCGAGCCGCCGCGGGCCCGGACACAGCGCGGCGGTCACCGCCACGATCCCGGCCAGCACCGACCCGGTCGGGGTCAGCCCCGCGGCCGCCGCGGCCAGTGCCGTCAACGCCCAACCGGCCCGGCGCACGGCCGCCCGGCGAGACCGCATCCGGTGGGCGGCCACCAGCAGCCAGGGTAGGGCGGCGTAGCCGGTCAGCAGTGACCAGTGCCCCTGCAGCAGCCGTTCCCCGACGAACGGGTTCCACAGTGCCACGGTGGTCGCGGCGAAGACCCCGACTCCGCCGGCCGGCGGGGCGAAGGTGCGCACCAGCGCGATCGCGCCCCACCCGGCGGCCGTCAGTGCGGCCGCGGTGACGATGCGGGCGACGATACCGGGATCGATCACGGGGCCGAGCCCGGCCAGCAGCCAGTCCTGCGGCACGGCGCGCGGGGCGCCGTCGCCCAGCCCCAACGCGGAATCGGTGAGGAACGGGCGCGGCGTGGTCACCGCATCGCGCCACAGCCACTGCCCCGGACCCAGCAGCGGGCCCAGGATCAGCAGTGCCGACAGGGCCGCGTAGAGCCGGGCCCACCGGTCGGCGGCCGGTCCGGCGGGGCCGAAAGCGCGTGTGGTCAGGCCAGGCATGGCCCCGACCCTACGGCCGAAAGGTCGGTGGGATCATGGCCGCATGAGCAACCGGCGCCGCGGGCGCACCGCGGACCCGGCCCCCGGGGCGGTCGCCGCGCGGGCGGCTACCGGGATGAGCTGGGTAACGGTCGGGGCGCTGACCGCCAACGCCGCCTCTTACGGGCTGCACCTGCTGGCCGGTCGCTGGCTGCATCCGGCCGGCTACGGCGAGTTCGCGACCCTTTTGACCGTGCAGCTGGTGCTCGCCGTGCCGGCGCTGGCCCTGCAGACCGTGATCGCCCGGGCCGTGGCGCGCGGCCGCACCGGCGGGCTGGCCCTGGCGGCGCGCATCGCGGTGCTCGTCGCCGTACTGGCCGCGGCCGCCTGGCCGGTGCTGACCGTCGCCGTGCAGGTCGGCGCCGCACCGACCGCGGCCGCCCTGCTGGTCGCCCCGCTGCTGGTGCTGCTGGCCGGGGTGCAGGGCCGCTGGCAGGGCGCCGAACGGTTCGGGCTCCTGGCCGCGGTGCTGGCCGCGGCCGGGATCGGCAAGGTCGTCCCGGCGGTGGCGGTGCTCGCCCTCGGCGGCGGGGTGACCACCACGCTCGTCGCCTCGGCCGTGGGCACCGCGGCGGTGACCGCGGCGGCGCTCGCCCGCATCCGCCGCGAGGACCGCGCGGGGGCCGCCGACGGGGCGGCGCGGGCCGGAGACGTGGGCGCACGCGGCGAGGTAGGCGCGGTGCTGCGCGCCTCCCAGGTCCAGCTGGTGATCATCGTGCTGTCTAGCATCGATCTGATCATGGCCAAGGCCCTGCTCACCGACGACCAGGCCGGGCTGTACGCGATGGGGGCGATCGCCACCAAGGTCGCCTTCTGGCTGCCGCAGGCCGTGGGGGTGGTGCTGTATCCGCGGATGGCGCGGGCCGACCAGTCCCGGGCCGCGGTGCGGTTGACCCTGGCGGTGCTCGCCGGGCTCGGTGCGGTGACCGTGGCCGCCTTCGCGGCCGGGGCCCCGCTGCTGCCCGTGCTGGTCGGAGGCGACTATCGACCGGTGACCGGCTGGCTGTGGCTGTTCGCGCTCACCGGGGCGCTGCTGGCGGTGCTCCAGGGCGGGCTGCTGTCGGCGATCGCGCGGGAACGCACCGGCCTGGCCCTGATCGCCTGGGCCGGACTGGCCGTGGAGGTCGCGGTGCTCTCGGCGGCCGACACCGTGCCCGCGATGATCGTCTCGGCCGCCGCGTGCGTCGCGGTGACCACCGGCGCGGTCACCGTCGCCGCGCTGCGCGCCGCACCACCGACAGAGGCCGCGCTCCTGAGATAGCGGCACCGCCGCCGGCGGTCGGGGCGGGGTGGGCGCCGGCGCGCCTGACCGCACGCCCGCAGCGCTGCCCGCCGGGGCGCGGAGGACGGAGACGGCGCAGGCCGGGCCCGCGGTGTGCGGACCCGGCCTGCGCCGGTGAAAGAGACCTCGAGCGGGTGGGGCCTGCCGTCAGGCCTGTGCGGCGGCGTCGCTGCGCCGTCCGGCACGGGTGCCCCACAGCAGTCCGCCGACGATGAAGATCACGCCGACCACGCCGAGCACGATCGGCACGATGCGGGTGAGCAGCCGGATCTGCGAGATGCCGTCCTCGGCCTGCTCGATCTGGAAGTCGATGGTCTCCTGATCGAACGTCAGCCCCTCGGGGTTGGTGACGTTGAGCGCGTCGATGCGGTTGGCCTCCGGGGCGTCCGCGGTCTCGGCGAAGTACTGGTGGATCTTCTCCGAGCCGCGCACGATCACGCCGGTGGTCGGCTCGACGTACAGGTTGCGCTCGTTGGTGTAGAAGCGGGTGACGGTGACCTCGGGCTCGTCGGCCTCCTCGGCCTCTTCACCCTCGGCGCCCTCCTCGCCGTCCTCGGCCGGGGCCTCCGCGTCCTGGTCGCCCTCGGCGTCCTCGGACTCCTCGTCGGCGGGCTCGGGGCCCAGGCCGATCGCCGAGGCCGGCACGGTCACCAGATCGGAA
>JAJYRZ010000088.1 GCA_021793835.1 Actinomycetes bacterium
CTCCGGCCCGGCGCGGTGAACCGGTACACCAGTGATTCGCCGGGCTCGATCGTGCGCATCACCTCGTCGGGGGCGTTCTGTCCGGCGTGGAAGTCGATCGAGTGCCCCATGGTCCCGTTGTTGACCAGGGTCACCTCGAACACGTCGCCGATCCTCCCGCGCAGGGTCGGCCCCACCGGGCCGCCGTTGTAGGTCCACTGCACCTGCTCAAGGCCCGGCGCGTACTCGCCCGGCACCTCGGTGACCTCGAAGGTGTATTCGTGCGTCCTGCCGGCGGGGGCGGGCTCGACGTGCGCATCGACGGGCTCGAAGTCCGGGCCGGGATCGCGGCCGAGTGCGGCGAGCACCTCGGCCGGGGCGATCGAGTCCGGCGCCCCCGCGCCGGCGGTGCCGTGGCCGGACTCGGCGGCGCCGCCGTCGGCGCCGCCGCGCACGTCGATGGCGAAGACCATGCCCTGCTGGCGGTGGCCGGCGATCGAACACCAGCCGTCCAGGTCGCGGCCGACCACGCCCACGTCCAGGGTCGCGCTCTGGCCGGGGGAGAGCCGGCCGGTGTCCTGGCCGGATTCGAGCACCAGGTCGTGCACCTGATCGTCGGCGTTGGTGACGTGCAGGACCACCTCGTCGCCCGCATCGACCTCGATGCGGTCGGGGGTGAAGCGCATGTCCTCGGCCTCGATGTCGACCTCGACGGTCCGGCCGGTGGGGGTGACCCCGCCGGCGGCGTCACCGGTGGAGGCCGGGCCGCCGATGCTCACCCCCAGGGCCGCGACCAGTGCCAGGCAGGCCAACCCGACCGCCGCCTGCACACCCAGCCCGGCCCGGGCGGGCGCGGCATCGGGCGCGGGGACCGGATCGGTAGCGGGCCGGTCGCCCGCACCATCGTCCTGTCCGCCCTGGTCGCCGTGGTCGGTAGAGGCCGCCTGTGCGGCGGCGGCCTGGGCGCGGCGCACGCCCATCGCCGCCCGGGCGCCGAGGATCATCGCGGGCAGGAACAGCACCAGCCCGACCATGGCCAGTGCGGAGGCGAAGACCTTCGTCCAGCTCGGCAGCGGGGTGATCCACATCAGCAGGCCGCCGTTGATCACGATCAGCCGCCACCCTGCCCACAGGTCCATCCGGGCCCACCCGGCGCGCGAGACCGGGCCGCCGCCGCCCATCAGTGCGGGCAGCAGATAGGTCATCACCCCGAACAGCAGCTGAGCGCCGAAACCGACCAGCAGCGGCACGGTCAGCGCCGGGAACCGGCCCGCCGACTCCACCCCGGAGGCCAGGATCACCGCGAGTCCGATCAGCGCGCCGAGCAGCCAGACCAGCGCGGCGGTGACCGAACCGGCCGCGTAGACGCTCGGCACGGTCCAGGGTCTTGGCGGGCGCGCGGCCCAGAGCGCCGCGGGCAGGCCCGCCCAGCCGAGCAGGATCACCACCGCCCCGATCACGGCGAGCGCGGTGATCCCGGCCAGCGCGCTCGCGGTCAGTGCGGTGATCCCGGCCAGCATCGCGGTGAGCACCAGGGCCGGGCGCGGCGGACGGGCCGCGGGGCCTGCCTCGGCGCCGTCGGCCGACGGGTCGTGATCGCCCGCGAAGCCGAGCAGTCGCGGGGCGAGCCAGAACAGGGTGCCGGCCGCGGCCAGTCCGATGAAGCCGAGCAGGTTGACCGCCTGGTGGGCGACCAGGAAGCGGCTGTACCAGGGCTCGGACGGGCCGTGCGCGATCGTCGCACCCAGGCCGGCGCCGAGCGGCAGCATCAGTGCCGAGGCGACGTAGAACCACACCGGTCCGGACGGGGCCGGGCCGCCCGCGCGGTGTGCGCGCAGGATCTGCGTCAGCAGCGCGAGCGCATGCCAGGCCAGTGCGGTGCCGACCAAGACCGCACCGATCAGGGTGACGGTCCATAGGTCGGCGAGCATGCCGACGATCGTCACCACGATCGCGGCGTTGAGCACTCCGATGCGCATCAGCTGCCCGCGGCGCCGATCGGCGGGCACGATCGCGCGCAGGAACCGCTCGGTGAAGTGCTGGGACCACAGCATCACCGAGTTGGCCAGCGCGCCGAGGGCGAACACGTGCACCATCAACCAGCGCGCGGACGGCAGGAAGGTGTGGATCAGGCCGACGACGATGAAGACCATGAGCCAGATCCGCACCGGTTTACCGGCGCGTTGATGCCAACTCTGCGGGCGGGCCGCACGCGCGGCGGGTGGGGGTGTCACGCGGTGATCGTAATCGGCGTCGGGGCGGCCCGACAATGATTCGCAGCACAGTCCTGCCGTTAAATGGGCGTCGGTCAGACCTTCGTCGGCGGCGGCACGAGCAAGGTCAGTGCGCCGGCCACCACCGTGGCGGCCAGGCTGATGCCGGCCGCGAGCAGGAAGCCCGACTGCGCCGGGACGGTGAGCACCTCGGCGCCCGGGCCCGCCACGGTCACCGTGGTCGCCGCCAGCACCGCGGCCACGACCGCGGAGGAGGTGGAGGTGCCGACCGCGCGCATCAGGGCGTTGAGCCCGTTGGCCGCGGCCGTCTCGGACTGGGGCACCGCGGCGATGATCAGCGCCGGCATCGCGGCGTAGGCGATGCCGATGCCGCCGGAGACGATGATGTTCGCGGCCACGATCTGCGGGGCGGAGATCGGCACGGCGAGCACCACCAGATAGCCGACGCCGATCACAGCGGTGCCGATCAGCATCGTGGTGCGAGGGCCGTGCGCCGCGGTGATCCGGGCCGACAGCGGGGAGCAGGCGAACATCACCAGTCCGCCCGGGGCGATGAGCAGACCGGCCTGCAGCATCGTCAGCCCGAGCCCGTAGTCGGTGTCGGTTGGCGCCATCAGGATCTGCGGGGGCAGCAGGGCCATGCCGAACATCGCGAAGCCGACGGCGATCGAGGCCAGATTGGTGAACAGCACCTGGCGGCGCGCCGAGACCCGCAGGTCGACCAGGGGCCGGGGGACACGCAGCTGGTACCACGACCACACGGTGAACACCGCGAGCGAGGCGGCGGCCGACCCCAGGGTCGCCGGCGCCGTCCAGCCCCAGTCGTTGCCCTTGGTGATCGCCAGCAGACCGGTGGTCAGCCCGGCCGCCAGCCCGAGTGCGCCGACGGCGTCGAACGGCCCGCCCGAGCGCAGATCGGATTCGGGCACGGTGGTGCGCACCAGGACCAGGGCGGCCGCGGCGATCACCGCCGAGGCCCAGAAGATCATGTGCCAGTCCGCATGCTGGGCCACCGCGGCGGCCACCGGCATGCCGATCGCCCCGCCGACCCCGAGCGTCGCGCTCATCACCGCGATGCCCGTGCCCACCCGGTCCTCGGGCAGCTCGTCGCGCATGATGCTGATGCCCAGGGCGATCACGCCCATCGCCGCGCCCTGGAGGGCTCGGCCGACGGTCATCGGCACCACCGTGTTCGACAGTGCGCACAGCACCGAACCGGCCAGCAGTGCGGCCAGGCTGGCCATGAGGATGCGGCGTTTGCCGTACATGTCGCCCAGGCGTCCGGCGATCGGCGTGGTCACCGCCCCGGCCAGCAGGGCCGCGGTGACCGGCCAGGCCGCATCGGTGACCGAGGTGTCCAGGATCTCCGGCAGGGTCGGCACCAGCGGGATGATGATCGTCTGCATCAGTGCCGCGGTGATGCCGGTGATCGACAGCACGGCGATCAGCAGTGCGGGGGAGGGGGCGGGTCCGCGACCCGGCGCACGCGCATCGAGCGGGCGTCGGATCGTCACAGGGCTCCTCTCCCGGCCGCCGATGAGGGTCGGGCCGGTACCTGGCGCGCAGGCCGGGCGGATGATGTGCCGCGCGCCGCTTGCACCGGACGCTACCGGTGCCCGGCGGGGCCACCAAAGCCGCTCCCGGCGGGCGGACACCGCCTGGGCGGTGCCGGCCACGCCGGGAGCGGGTGGGTCGTGCGCGTGTCGGTCAGGCCGCGGTGGTCTCGGTGGACCGGCGTCTGCGCAGCGCGCGGCGCCGGGCGCTGAGCTTGGTGCGCAGTCCGCGGCGTCGGCCGGTGTCGAGGTCGACGATCTCCGGGGCGCCGCCGTAGACGCGCTCGGAGCGGGTCTCGGGCGCATCGTCACTGCTGGCGCGCAGGTACTGCGGGGGCAGCGACATCTTGGCGATCGTGCGCCAGGACTGCCCGTACTGCTTGGCGAACGACCCCGAGGTGTAGGGCAGGTCGTAGCGATCGGCCAGCTCGCGCACCCGCACCGCGACCTCGCGGTACCGGTTCGACGGGATGTCCGGGAACAGGTGGTGCTCGATCTGGTGGCTGAGGTTGCCGGACATGAAGTGCATGACCGGGCCGCCGTCGATGTTGGCGCTGCCGAGCATCTGCCGCAGGTACCACTCGGCCTGGGTCTCGGTGTCGATGTCCTCCTTGGTGAACTTCTCCGCACCGTCGGGGAAGTGGCCGCAGAAGATGATGGCGTTGGACCAGACGTTCCGGATCAGGTTGGCCACCGCGTTGGCGGTCAGGGTGTGGCGCCACCGCCGGCCCGACAGGGCCGGGAAGATCACGTAGTCCTTGGCCACCTGCTTGCCGACCTTGCGGGCGGCCGGGCGCAGGGCGCGCTTGAACGCGTCCTTGTCGGCGCGTCCCTGGGCGACCCGGCCGAGCTCGAGCGCCTGGATGGCGACCCCCCACTCGAACAGCAGCTGCAGGATCGCGTTGTAGGCGACGTTGCCGGCGTAGAAGGGCTTCCAGCGCTGGTCGCGGGTGACCCGCAGCAGGCCGAAGCCGACGTCGTCGTCCATGCCGACGACGTTGGTGTACTTGTGGTGCAGGTGGTTGTGGGTGTGCTTCCAGTTGTCGGAGGTGCCGACCAGATCCCACTCCCAGTTCATCGAGTGGATCTCCGGATCGTTCATCCAGTCCCACTGGCCGTGCATGACGTTGTGGCCGATCTCCATGTTCTCCACGATCTTGGCCACGCCCAGCCCGATCGTCCCGGCCCACCAGCCCGCCCGGCGGTGCCCGGCGGCCATCAGCACCGCGCGCGAGCCCGCGTCGAGCAGGCGCTGCCCGCGGATCACGCGCCGGATGTACCGGGCGTCGGCCTCACCGAGGGACTCCATCACCTCACGGCGGATCGCGTCGAACTCCCTGCCGAGGGCTTCGACGTCCTCGTCGGTCAGGTGTGCGTACTCTTTCACGTCCGAAATCGCCATGGGGCTACGGTACCGTAACCTACGGTGCCGTAGGGAAGCCCTTTTGGGCGTGATTCTCCTCACTGTCGCCGTCTTCCGCTGAGCGGGAGCGCAGATCCATCCGGCGTGCCGAAGGTGGCAGGGGCTCCGTGCGGATGCAGGTGCGAAGGGGTGCCCAGCGCCCGCCGGGGGGAGAGCGGGAGGGGACGGCTGACGCCGGGAGGCGGGGTGGGCCGGGTGGGTGGCGGCTATTCGCAGGCGACGCCGTCGCGGTCGCCGTCGAGCTCGGGCCGGTAGCCGGGCTCGCCGATGTGGATCGGGGCCACGCCCGCGGCGCGGGCGGCCGCGCAGTTGGGGTAGAACACCTCACCGTCCGGCCCGGCGGTCGGGGCGGGCGGCGGCGCGAGGGCGGGGGCGGGCAGCGGATCGGGCAGCGCGATCGGTCCGGAGCACCGGCCCAGTTCCCGTGCCATCGCCTCGTGTTCGGCGGCGGTCACCCACAGGCCGTATTCGGCCTTGACGTCGATCTGCATGGCGACATAGGTGCAGCGGAAGGCCTTGTTGCTCGGCAGCCAGGTCGCCGCGTCGCCGTCGCCCTTCTGCTGGTTGGCCGGCCCGGAGACCGCCAGCAGATTGCGCGGATCGTTGGCGAAGTCCTGCCGGGTGGCCGCGTCGAGCTGCTGGGCGCCCTTCTGCCACGCGTCCGACAGGGCGACCACGTGGTCGATCTGCACCGCCATCGAGGTGTCCTGACCGCGGGTGAACTCGATGCGCTCCCCGGTGAACGGATCGTCGAGCACCCCGGTGAGCACCGTGCACTCGCGGGTGCCCGAACGGAACTCGGTGACCTCCAGGTCTCGGCCCAGGATGTCGTTGCGGGTGTCGCAGCCGTTGCGTCCGCCGCCGACCGCCACCGCATCGGTCCAGGCGGGGCCGAACTGGTCGCGGCTGTAGCCGGTCTTGGGGGCTCGGCCCTTGACCTCCAGGGTGTCGAGCAGGGCCAGTGCCTGGGCGACCGCGTCATCGCCGGGCGCGTCGCCGGCATCGGTGTCGTCGGATCCGGGGTCCGGTGCGGTCGTGGGTTGTTCGGCGGCCGTGGGCGCGGGCTCCGGTGCGGCTTCGGCGGCGCCGGGCGGAGGCGGGGACGTCTCGGCCCGGTCCGGGGCGGGGTCGGTCAGGCCGCAGCCCGCGGCGAGCAGCGCGGCCAGCACCACCGTCGCCGATCCGGCCAGCGGGCCACGACGAGCCGCCGGGGCCCCTCGACGTGTCGAGGAACCCCGGCGGTGGTTCGTCTCCGGCCCGCAGGCCGCGGTACCGGTCAGGTCAGACCACGCCCAGGCCGACGGTGGGCAGCACGGTGCAGTGCACCGGCGGGCCGTCCGGGGTCTGGAAGGCGGTCTGGCCGTAGATCGTCGAGACGATGCGGCCCTTGCCGGTGTCGACGATCGCGCTCAGTGCGCCGGGGCCGTCCGCGTCGTGGTTGATCCCGGCGGCGTCGGTCAGCGGCTCGGTGCCGGTCGCGCCGGTGTCCAGGTTCACCCAGGTGACCATGAGGGTGTCCTCGCTCTCGGCGGGCAGCTCGGTGCCCAGTGCGGTGAACACGTAGCCGGCCTGGCCCTCACCGGGGCCGGGGGCCGGAGCCTCCTGCGGGCCGGCGGTCATCAGTGCCATGCCGATCGAGTCCTGGTCGCCCTCGATGCAGCCCTGGCCGATGGTCGGGTAGAGGAACTGCTGGATGACCGGCCCCTCGGGGATCTCCGGTCCGCCGCCGCCCGAGCCGTCGAGGAAGGTGATGACCCGCTCCAGGGTGTCCTTGAGGTCCTCGGGCAGGTCGGCCTGCTCGAGCAGTGCGCGCGCCTGGGCCAGCAGGTCGTCGTTGGCCGCGGCCGGGGTGACCTCCGGATCACCGATCATCGCGCCGATGATCGCGGGCAGGAAGGACTGCATCGCGGCGAGCTCTTCCATCGACGGGGCCTCGGCGCCGTCGATCAGGCCGAGCAGCGCGTCCTGATCCAGCGGCAGGTCCAGCACCTCGGCGGCCGGGGCCTCCGGGGCCGGGGGCGCCTCGTCGGCGGCAGCCACGGTCGGCAGCGCCAGGGCTGCAGCGGCGGCGACCGCGATCGCCGTCAGCGGCTTACGTGATGCACGAAGACTACGCACGTGAGATGTTTCCGTTCTCTTCGGTCGAGCCGGGGCGGCCCTGGCCCTCGCAGGCCTTTCGCCCCGCGCGAGGCCCCGGGGAGGAGCCCGCTCAGCACGGTCGAGCACCGACTCTAGCGATGATGTGTCGTTCACCCTATCCCGGGCACCCGGATGTGCCAAGAGTGATGGGTGTTCCTCATGTGACTGGAGTGGCTGACGGGTCCTGTGTGGTCATACGGGGCGGCGCTGCAGGCCGACCGGCACCCCCGTCAACTGAGGGCGGCGGCCACCGCCTGATCGATGGCGCGGGCGAGCATCAGGTCCAGCCCGGTCAGCGCGCCGCCCGCGTCATGGGTGGTGCAGGTGAAGGTCACGGTGCGGTAGCTGATGGTCATGTCCGGGTGGTGGCCGAGTTCCTCGGCGGAATCGGCGACCGTGCGCACCAGTTCCACGGCGGCCGGGAAGGAGGGTGCCTGCACGGTGCGCGAGGCCGCACCGGTCTCGACCGTCCACTCGGGCAGGGCCGCGGCCAGGGTCTGCGGGGCGATCGGGGCGCGGGGGTCGTCGGGCGGGGGCGTGGTGGGAGGAGTCATGGTTCCATTGTGCGACCGCGGCCCGGCCCCGGGCCAGGTCCGGATCGTTTCCGATCGTCGTCGCCAGGAGGTGGGCAGGTGCCCGGAGCCGGGTCGTCACTGGTGGTCGCCGGTGCACTCGTGGACGGCGGCAGACTGCTGCTGGCCCAGCGCGTCCGCCCGCCAGAGCTGGCGGGGCTGTGGGAACTGCCCGGCGGCAAGGTCGAACCCGGTGAGACGGCCGCCGCCGCGCTGCGCCGGGAGCTGGACGAGGAGCTCGGCATCACCGTGGCGGTCGGGGCGCGCATCGACCCGCCGGTGCCCCTGCCGGGCGGACTGACCCTGATCGCGCACCGGGTCACGCTCGTCGCCGGTCGGCCCCGGGCACGCGAACACCGACGGCTGTCCTGGGTGGACGCCGGCGCCCTGGTGCGCGCCGCGCTGGTGCCGGCGGACCGGGCCTGGATCCCGGCGCTGACCGCGATGCTCGGCCACGATGCGGCTTCCGGCGGCTCCGGCACGTAAGCTCGAACGGTCGATCGGCCGTCCGCCGATCCCACCGATGAGGAGTACCCCCGCTCGTGAGCACGTCCCGCCCCGATTTCCGCAACGTCGCCATCATCGCCCACGTCGACCACGGCAAGACCACCCTGGTCGACGCGATGCTCCGGCAGTCCGGCGCCTTCGCCGAACGTGCCGAGCCGATAGACCGGGTGATGGACTCCGGCGACCTGGAGCGGGAGAAGGGCATCACCATCCTGGCCAAGAACACCGCGGTGCACCGGCACCACGCGGACGGTTCGGTCACGGTGATCAACGTCGTCGACACCCCCGGCCACGCCGACTTCGGCGGTGAGGTCGAGCGTGCGCTGGCGATGGTCGACGGTGTGGTGCTGCTGGTCGACTCGGCCGAGGGCCCGCTGCCGCAGACCCGCTTCGTGCTGCGCAAGGCGCTGGCCGCCAAGCTGCCGGTGATCGTGGTGGTCAACAAGACCGACCGGCCCGACGCCCGGATCGACGAGGTGGTCGACCAGGCCCAGGACCTGCTGCTCGAGCTGGCCTCCGATCTGCCCGCCGACGCCGCCGAGGCCGCCGAGGCGGTGCTCGACCTGCCGGTGCTCTACGCCTCGGGCCGGGCCGGCAAGGCCTCGTTCACCGCGCCGGCCGGCGGCTCCGAGCCCGATGCCGAGAACCTCGACGCGCTGTTCGACACCCTGCTCGAGCACATCCCGGCGCCCGACGCCGACCCCGAGGCCCCGCTGCAGGCGCACGTGACCAACCTCGACGCCTCCCCGTTCCTGGGCCGGCTCGCGCTGGTGCGCGTCCACGCCGGGCGCCTGCACAAGGGCCAGCAGGTGGCCTGGATGCACGAGGGCGGCACCAAGACCGTCAAGATCACCGAACTGCTGCGCACCATGGGGGTGGCCCGCGAATCGGCAGACGTGGTCGAGGCGGGCGACATCTGTGCGGTCGCCGGCATCGAGGACATCATGATCGGCGACACCCTCGCCGACGTCGAGGACCCGGTGGCGCTGCCGCGCATCACCGTCGACGATCCGGCCATCTCGGTGGTGGTGGGCACCAACACCTCGCCGCTGGCCGGCCGGGTCTCCGGTCACAAGCTCACCGCCCGGATGATCAAGGCGCGCCTGGATCAGGAACTGATCGGCAACGTCTCGCTGCGGGTGCTCGACATCGGTCGGCCCGACGCCTGGGAGGTGCAGGGCCGCGGTGAACTCGCGCTGGCGATCCTGGTCGAGCAGATGCGCCGCGAAGGCTTCGAGCTCACCGTCGGCAAGCCGCAGGTGGTCACCCGGCAGGTCGACGGCAAGGTGCACGAGCCGTTCGAGGACCTGTCGGTGGACGTGCCCGAAGAGCACCTGGGCGCGGTCACCCAGATGCTGGCCGGGCGCAAGGGCCGGATGGTGGAGATGTCCAACCCCGGCTCGGGCTGGGTGCGCATCGCGTTCCACGTGCCCTCGCGCGGGTTGATCGGCTTCCGCAACGAGTTCCTCACCGTCACCCGCGGCACCGGCATGGCCTCGGCGGACCTGTCGGGCTACGAGCCGTGGGCCGGCGAGATCCGGGCCCGGCACTCCGGCTCGCTGGTCGCCGACCGGCACGGGCAGGTCACCGCCTACGCGCTGATGCAGCTGGCCGACCGCGGCGAGTTCTTCGTCGAACCCGGCGACGAGGTCTACGAGGGCATGGTCGTCGGGATCAACCCGCGCGCGGAGGACATGGACCTGAACGTCACCCGCGAGAAGAAGCAGACCAACATGCGGGCCGCGGCCGCCGACGCCACCGAGACCCTGGCCCGGCCGATCGAACTCGACCTGGAGGCGGCGATGGAGTTCTGCGCCCCCGACGAGTGCGTGGAGGTCACCCCGGAGGTCACCCGCATGCGTAAACTCCATCTGGCCGCGGGTGATCGGGCCCGGGAGCGGTCCCGGGCCAAGTCCCGCGACCAGCAGGCCGCGCCGGTGGAGTGAGCCGGGCACACGGCCCGGCCGATCCGGGCGCGGATCGGCGGTTCGGTGGGACGGGCGGGGAGGTGCCGGTGGTCGGGCGACGGCGTGGACTCAGGCGCCGCCGTGCGGGGCTCACCGCCCTGCTGGCGGCGACGCTGACCGCGACCGGCGGCTGCGTGGCCGACCCGCCGCCCCCGGTGGAGAAGCCCGTCGAGACCGCGGTCGACGAGGCGGTGCGCCAGGATTCGACGATCGTGGTGTCGATGGACGGCATCGGGGCCGGGTTCAACCCGCATCTGCTGGCCGACCGGTCGCCGATGACCGCGGCGGTCGCCGAATCGGTGCTGCCGAGCCCGTTCCGCTACCGCGTCGACCCGGAGGACCCGCAGGGGCCGGCCCGGTACGTGCTCGATGACGATCTGCTCGAATCGGCCGAGGTGGTCTCCGACGATCCGATGATCGTCGAGTACCGGCTGCACAACTTCGCGCAGTGGTCGGACGGGGCGCCGATCGCGGCCGAGGACTTCCGATACCTGTGGCAGCGCATGATCACCGAACCCGGGGTGATCGATCCCGCCCCGTACCGGCTGATCAGTGATGTGCGGGCCTTCGGCGAGGGCGGCAAGACCGTGCAGGTGGTCTTCGACCGGCCCTACGCCCAGTGGGAGCGGTTGTTCTCCGGACTGCTGCCCGCACACCTGATCAAGGACACCCCCGGCGGTTTCTCCTCCGGTCTGCGCGACGCACTGCCCATCTCCGGCGGCCATTTCCTGCTCAGCATGGTCGACCGGGGCCGCGGTGAGGTGCTGCTCCGGCGCAACGACCGGTTCTGGGGCGCCCCGGCCGCCTCGGACCGGATCGTGATCCGCCGCGGCGGCGACCCCGGCGCGGTGGCCCGAGCGCTGCGCGAACACGACACCCAGGTGGTCGACATGTCCGGCGGGCCGGTGCTCGAGGCGACGACGGGCACGGTGCCGGGCACCGAGGTCACCCGCCGCCCGGCCGCCCGAGTGCTGGCCGCGACCCTGAACGCCCGCAATCCGCACCTGGCCGACGATCGGGTGCGTGAAGCGCTGCTGACCCTGCTCGACCCCGCCCAGCTGGCCCTGATCGGTGCCGGGACCACCGATGCGCAGGCCCCCGGCCCGCCGCTGTTCCCGGTGGCCACGACCATGTCGGACGAGCAGGCCCGGCAGGTGCTGATCGACGCCGGCGCCGATCCGGTGCAGGCCCGTGACGACCGGCGGCTCGACGACGAGACGGCCGACGACCTCGACGGCGAAGACCTAGACACCGCCGACAGCGCCGACGGGGTCGAGGACGACGAAGACGACGGCGACGCCGCAGCGGAGGAGCTGGAGGTCGCGGTGCCCACCGGCGGACTGCCGCTGCTGATCGCCGTGCCCAGCGGGGACGCCGCCGCCCGGGACGTCGCGCAGGCGGTGGCCGACGTGTGGACCGACGCCGGGGTGGCGGTGACCGTGGTCTCCGGCGCCAAGGCGCGCGACTCCTACGGTGCGGCGCTCGATAAGGGCACGGTCGGGATGATCGTCGACTGGCAGTCCGCAGGCGTCGATCCGGCCGCCGAGATCGCCGCCCGCTACGGGTGCCGACTGTCGGCCGACGAGACCGACGAGCCGGCCGACCCGGCCGAGCCCGGGCCCGGGAACCTGGGCGGGCTGTGTGATCCGGCGCTGCAGCCGATGATCGAGCGGGCCCTGGCCGGCGAGATCGACCGGGACAAGCTCTACGACCGGGTCGGCCCGGTGGTCTCCGACTTCCACACGGTGCTGCCGATCCTGCAGGGCGAACAGGTGGTGGCCGTCTCCGACCAGGTCACCGACGTCGCGGTCCACCTGCCGATCACGGCCGGGCTGTTCGTCCAGCCCGGCCTGTGGGCGCGTATAGAGGAGTGAGAGGGACAGGGCACCGGCAGACCGGCGCCCCCGCACCGGCAGGGGCACGTCCGGTGCCGATTCGACGATCA
>JAJYRZ010000089.1 GCA_021793835.1 Actinomycetes bacterium
GGGGGCTTCCGGGTCGAGCCGGACGCTGCCCGCGCCCTCGGAGGAGCCGTAGCCCTCGTAGAGCACGGCGTCGAAGCGGCGCTTGAACTCGCGCTGATCGTCCGGGGAGGCCTCGGTGCCGAAACCGTGGGTCAGCGTGGTCTCGGCGTCGTCGTCGCGCTCCTCGGTCTGCAACAGGTAGCCCAGCGCCTTGCCGACGTAGGTGAAGAAGGTCGCTCCGTAGCGGCGCACATCGGGCAGGAAGCCCGAGGCGGTGAACTTCGGGGTCAGCGCCACGGTCGCCCCGGCGACCAGGGCCGGCGCCCACAGCGCCATCAGTGCGTTGCCGTGGAACAGCGGCATGCAGCAGTAGCAGACGTCCTCGCGGCCCACGTGGTACTTGGCGCTGTTCTGATAGCCCAGCCGGGCCAGCCGGCCCTGCGAGCACTTGACGGCCTTGCTCAGCCCCGTGGTGCCGGAGGTGAACAGCAGCAGCATCAGCGTGTCCTCGTCGACCCCGTCGGCGATCACCGGCTCCGCATCGGCGTGCCGGCCGAGCAGCGCGGCGTAGTCGTCCGAGTCGACCTGCAGGAAGCGGTCGGCGCCCAGGCCCAGGTCGAGCCCGGCCAGCAGGTCCATGCCCTTGGCGTCGGTGACGATGAGCTGGCAGTCCACGTTCCGGACCTCCTGCTCGAGTTCGGCGCCGCGCCGGGTCGGGTTGATGCCGACGATCGCCGCGCCCGACAGCGCGGCCCCGCCGAGCCAGAACAGGAACTCGGGGGTGTTGTCGAGCAGCACCCCGATGTGGAAGGGCCCGCCGGTGCGCAGCTCGGTCGCGATCGCGGCCCGCCGGGCCGATTCGCGCACCGTCTCGTCCCAGGTCCAGTCGCGCTCGCGCGAGCGCACCCCGAGGTGGTCGTCGCCGATGCGGTCGAGCAGCAGCTGGGAGATCGATTCGCGATCGGTGGCGGTCATGGTGTCCTTCTCGTCCCTTCCGGGGCAGGCGGCGTGGATCGATCATCGACCGTAGGTCCGAGGTCGGCGGGCCCCCGCGTCCGTCCCGGTGATCGGAAGGTCCGCTCACCGGTGCGTGACCGGTGTCATGATCGCTCTCGACCCCTCCCCCGAGTAGAAGCGAGGATCCGCCGTGACCGATCAGCCCGCCATGAGCCCGGACGACTGGGCCGAGGTGCTGCGCTACTCCGACGTCATCCGCGCCGGCGACATGCTGTACCTGTCCGGCCAGGTCGGCCTGGACGATAACGGCGTGCCGCAGGCCGATCCGGCCGCGCAGTTCCGGGCGGCGTTCGCCAAGATCGCCGAGGTGCTCGCCACGGTCGGCGCGACCCCGGAGGACGTGGTCGATCTGACCAGCTTCCATGTGGACTACCCGTCGAACATGGAGGCCTTCTTCGCGGCGAAGAACGAGTTCCAGGGCGCGGGCAGGCCCGCCTGGACCGCGGTCGGGGTGGCCTCGCTGGCGATGCCCGCCACCCTGGTGGAGATCAAGGCCGTGGCCTACAAGCCCGCCTAGGACGGTCGCCCTGCGCGGCCTGTCCCCGCAGCACACCGGTTCCGCCCCCGCAGGCCCGACGCCGGGGGCACAATGGGCACCGGGGCCGGGCGGTGCCCGACCCCGGCGGCCAGATGAGGAGAGCGATGTCCACCGATGCGCAACAGCAGATCGCCGCGCTGATCGAGCGGCTGACCGGGCCCGGCGGTGAGTTCGAGACGGTGACCGAAGAGGTGCTCGGCGCGCCGGTCCAGCTGCTCAAGGACCGTCCCGCCTCGCTGATCGAGGTCTTCGACGCGGCCGCGGCCTTCGGCGACAAGGACCATCTGGTCACCGCCGAGGAGCGCATCACGTTCGCCGAACACGATCGGCGTGTCCGGCTGCTGGCCCGACACCTGGCCGAGCGCTACGGGGTCGGCCAGGGCGACCGGGTGGCGATCCTGGCCGGCAACTCGCCCGGCTGGGTGCAGACCTTCTGGGCGGTGCAGCTGCTCGGGGCCATCGCGGTCGGTTTCAACGCCTGGTGGACCGCGGAGGAGACCGATTACGCGCTCGGCCACTGCCGGCCCCGACTGCTGGTGGTCGACCGCAAGCGGCTCGGCCGCATCGGTGAGGTGGACGTGCCGATCGTCTCGATCGAGGACGATCTGCCGCGGCTGACCACCCCCGGCGAGGACGATCCGGCCCCGCTGCCCGCGGTCGCGATCGACGAGGACGATCCGTCGACCCTGCTCTACACCTCGGGCACCTCCGGCAGGCCCAAGGGTGCGGTGCATTCGCACCGGGCGATGGTCGCGGTGATCGGCTACCACCGGTTCAACGACCGGCTTTCCGACGTCTTCGCCGGCCAGACCGGCACCCGGTCGGCTGATCGGCGCTATCTGCTCACCTCCCCGCTGTTCCACATCGCCTCCCTGCACAACCTGGTCGTCCCGCGCCTGGCCTCGGGCACCACCGTGGTCTTCGCCGGGGACCGCTTCGACGCCGACGAGGTGCTCGCGCTGATCGAGCGCGAGCGCATCACCAACTGGGGCGCGGTGCCGACCCTGGTCAAACGGCTCATGGACGGCGCGGTCGAGGACTACGACCTGTCGTCGATGGACGCCTTCGCGCTCGCCTCGGCGCCGAGCTCCCCGGAGTTCAAGTCGCTGGCCCGGCGGCGTCTGCCCTTCGCCGCGACCACCCTGGTCGACTCCTACGGGCTCACCGAGTCGGCGACCGCGGTCGCGGTGGCCACCCCGATGGATCTGGCCGCCCACCCCGAGACGGTCGGCCGGCCGGTGTTCGGGGTGCAGCTGCGCATCTGCGATCCGCTGGGCGAGGAGCTCGGCGAGGGCGAGGAGGGCGAGGTGTGTGTGCGCTCGGCCTATGTGATGCTCGGCTACTGGGAGGATCCGGCCGCCACGGCCGCGGCCATCGATGCCGACCGCTGGCTGCGCACCGGCGACCTGGGCACGGTGCGCGACGGGCTTTTGTATCTGACCTCCCGGCGCTCGGATCTGATCGTGCGCGGCGGGGAGAACGTCTACCCGGTCGAGGTCGAGCAGGTGCTCGAAACCGCGCCGGGGGTGCGCGAGTCGGTGGTGCTCGGCGACGACGACGAGGAGTACGGGCAGGTGCCGGTCGCGGTCGTGGTGACCAAGCCCGGTGCCCCGGTGACCGTCGACGACCTCGCCGCACACCTGGAAGACCAACTGGCGACGTTCAAACATCCCGTGCGCTGGCGCATCACCACCGAGCCGCTGCCGCGCAACGCCACCGGCAAGGTGGTGCGCCGCGAGGTCACCCTGCCCGACTAGCGGCGCGAAACCGGTGGCCCCGCCGTGCGCGGCGCCGGTAGGTTCGCGCCCGGCACCACCGCTCCTGCGGCCGCGCCGCCATCCGACGACGAGGAGCACCCGCTGTGGCCCACACCCGCACCGACGCCGCCGCCGACATCGCCCCGGTCCGCCGGTTCTTCGACGGCCTCGGCCTGCCCGGACTGATCGACGTGCACACCCACTTCATGCCCGACAACGTGATGGACAAGGTGTGGGCGTACTTCGATGCGGCCGGACCGAAGATCGGGCGCGCCTGGCCGATCACCTACCGGATGGCCGAGGACGCGCGCGTGGAGCGGCTGCGCGCGTTCGGGGTCGTGCGGTTCTCGTCGATGCTGTATCCGCACAAGGCGGACATGGCGGCCTGGCTGAACTCCTGGGCGGCCGACTTCGCCGCCCGCACCCCCGACTGCCTGCACACCGCGACCTTCTATCCCGAGCCCAGCGCCGCCGACTACGTCACCAAAGCCCTGGACGCAGGGGCCCGGGTGTTCAAATCGCACATCCAGGTCGGTGAGTACTCACCGGTCGATCCGCTGCTCGATCCGGTGTGGGGGATCTTGGAGGACGCGGGCGTGCCCACGGTGATCCACGCCGGCTCGGGACCGGCGCCGGGCACCTTCACCGGCCCCGGCCCGGTGGCCGAACTGCTCGCCCGCCACCCGCGCCTGCCGCTGATCATCGCGCACATGGGCATGCCCGAGTACGCCGAGTTCATGGACCTGGCCGCCCGGTATGAGCACGTGCACCTGGACACCACGATGGCGTTCACGCGTTTCGTCGAGGAGCAGATGCCCTTCGCCCCTGAAGCGCGCCCGCGACTCAAAGATCTGCAGCACAAGATCCTGCACGGCTCGGACTACCCGAACATCCCGTATCCGTACATCGAGTCGCTCGACGCGCTCACCCGCCTCGAACTCGGCGACGACTGGCTGCGCGATGTGTGCCACCACAACGCGGCCCGGATGTTCGGCATCGGCTGAGCGGCATCCGCCTGCCCCAGCCTCACGCGCCGGGCGCCGCCCAGTCCCCCGCGTCGATCTCGGGCAGCGGCAGCGCGGCCAGGCGGGTCGCCTCGCCGGATTCGATGCCGAGCATCAGCAGCACGCGCACGGCGTATTCGTCGGCCACGGCCGCGGCGTCCAGTTCCGGATCGGCGTCGAGCTGCTGCATCAACCCCAGCAGCGCCCCGCCGGTCATCATCAGGGCCGTCTCGGCCGAGGACGCGGTGAACCGCCCCGAGCCGATCCCGGCCTGCAGGTCGGCCAGGGCGCGCGGGCGGATGCCGCGATCGGTGGTCAGCACCGACATCCCGCGGTGGAGCACCGTCTTGACCAGCACCGGCACATGCGGCTGGGCGCGGCCGATCATCCGGAAGCTGAGCGCGAACACCTCGGCCGGATCGTCGATACCGGCGACCGCGACGTCGCGCAGCGCACCCCAGGCGTCGAGCGCACTGGCCACCGCCTCGGCGAACAGCTCGTCCTTGCTGTCGAAGTGGTTGTAGAAGCTGCCGAAACCCACCCCGGCCTCGTCGGTGATCTCTTGGATGCTCACCGCGGTCCGCCCGGCCGCGGTCAGCCGCCGCCCGGCGGCGATGAGGGCCTCGCGGGTGCGGGCGCGGCGCGGATCGGTGCGCCGCACCCCGGCTCCCGCCGTGCTCTGCGTCATCGCCCCTGTCCTCTCCGATCACCGGCGCCGCGGCGCCGTCACCATCTGCCCGGCCCATCGTAACCACCGGTTTCCGGCGGAACCGTCGACACCGGACGCAGTCCGATGTACCGTTCTTGATGAAATCATCAGAAAGTATCTGCTGTGTGGGGAGGACGGTGCACCGTGACGGACACGCACCTGGAGACCAGGGAGCGGACGATCGACGTCGGCCACCGCGAGATATTCATCACCGAGGCCGGCGAGGGCGCGCCGGTGGTGCTGCTGCACGGCGGCGGCCCCGGTGCGACGGGGATGTCGAACTACTCCCGCAACCTCGGCCCCCTGGCCGAACACTTCCGGGTGATCGTGCCGGACATGCCCGGCTACGGGCGCTCGACCAAGGGCGTGGACCGGTCGGATCCGTTCGGCGACCTGGCGCTGTCGGTGCGCGAACTGCTCGACGCCCTGGGCATCCCGCGCGCCCACCTGGTGGGCAACTCCTACTGCGGGGCCGCGGCCCTGCGCCTGGCCATGGACCGGCCCGACCGGGTCGACCGGCTGGTGCTCATGGGCCCCGGCGGCATCGGCACCACCCGCGCCCTGCCCACCAAGGGCCTGAACACCCTGCTGGACTACTACGGCGGCCAGGGCCCGACCCGGGACAAGCTGGCGACGTTCATCCGCGAATACCTGGTCAGCGACGGCGACGCGATCCCCGATGAGCTGATCGATCTGCGCTTTCAGGCGAGCATCGATCCGGCGGTCATCGCCGATCCCCCGCTGCGCCGCCCGTCGGGACCGGCCGCGCTCAGGACGCTGTGGCGGATGGACCTGACCCGCGACAGGCGCCTGGCCTCGGTGGCGGCGCCCACCCTGGTGGTGTGGGGCGCCGAGGACAAGGTCAACCGGCCGTCGGGCGGGCAGATGCTGGTCGACGCGATGCCCGACTGCGATCTGTATCTGGCCGCGCGCGCCGGGCACTGGGTGCAGTGGGAGCGTGCGGAGCTGTTCAACTCCCTCGCCACCGACTTCCTCACCGGAGCCCGGCCGTGAGCGCCGCGACGACGACCGGCGAGCGCCGCGCCGGCGACTCGGTCTTCGGCCAGGTCCAGCTCGGCTATCTGGTGGTCGAATCGAGCCGGCTGCTGGACTGGCACCGCTTCGGCGCCGACGCGATCGGCCTGCACGTCGACCGGCCCACAGACGATGTGTTGCGGTTCCGGCTCGACGACCACGCCTGCCGTTTCCTGATCCGCCGCGGTCCGGCGGAGGACGTGACCGCGATCGGCTGGCACATCGCCGACCACGAGGCCTTCGACGAGGTGCTGCGCCGGGTCGTCGACCGCGGGGTGCTGGTCCAAGAGGGCACCGCCGAGGAGGCGGCGCTGCGCGGAGTGGAGCGGCTGTGGCGCTTCCCCGGCCCCAAGGGCGTGGTCCAGGAGGTGTTCACCACCGCGAGAACCACCACCGAACCGCTGCAGATGATCACCTCCGGGTTCGTCACCGGCGCGTCCGGGATGGGCCACGTGGCGCTGACCTCCCGCGACCCGGTGTCGATCCACCGCTACTTCGGCACCGTGTTCGACAGCCGCCTGTCGGACTTCATCGACGAGACGATGTCCGGGGTGCGGATGAAGATCCGGTTCCTGCGGGTCAACGAGCGCCACCATTCGATCGCGGTCGCCGGCACCCGCGGGATCGCGATGGATCCGATCCGCACCTCCGTCCAGCACGTCAACATCCAGGTCGCCGACCTCGACGACATGCTCGGCGCGTACGAGCGCGTCACCGACCTGGGTTTCCGGATGGCGTGGACGGTCGGTCAGCACACCAACGACCGGGAACTGTCCTTCTACTGCGTCACCCCGTCGGGCTTCGAACTCGAGGTCGGCTGGGATCCGATCGTGTTCACCGCAGAGGTCGAGGCCGCCTGGCGGGTGACCACCCACCAGGGCATCAGCGTGTGGGGCCACGACGACGTCGGGCTGCGCCTGACCGACCGCTGGGATCAGCTGCGCAGCGCGGTGCGCAGCCTGAAGACCCCTGAGATCACCGTGCCGGAACTGGCTGTGAAGACCCGGGAGGGGAACCGATGAAGACCTACGAGGTGATCGTCGCCGGGCTCGGCCCGACGGGACTGACCCTGGCCCACCTTCTGGGCCGGGCCGGGATCTCGGTGCTGGTGCTCGAGCGCGAACCGGAGTTCTACGGCAACGCGCGCGCCGTCTACACCGACGACGAGGCGCTGCGGGTGCTGCAGACCGCAGGCGTGGCCGATGCGCTGCACGCCGACATGAACGTCGATTCGACCGTGCAGTGGATCTCGGCCAAGGGCCGTCCGCTGGTGCAGTTCCGCACGCTCGACCGCCCGCAAGGCTGGCCGGTGACGAACTTCCTGTACCAGCCGTATTTCGAAGACCGGATGGCCGAGCTGCTCGCCGCCTATCCGCACGTCGAGGTCCGGCGCGGCCGCGAGGTGACCGGGTTCACGCAGGACGCGAGCGGGGTCACCGTGGAGCACGCCCGCGCCACCGGCAGCGGATACGGCCGCCGGGAGAACACGGTCGACGAGACCACCGGCGAGACCGCCCGCGGGGCCTTCCTGGTCGGCGCGGACGGCGGGCGCAGCATCGTGCGCATGTCGCTGGGCATCGACATGTCGGGGCGGAGCTACCCCGAGCGCTGGCTGGTGGTCGACCTGGCATCGCGCAGCGGGGCGGACGCCTTCCGACACCTGCCCTATTTCGACTTCATCTGCGATCCGGTCATGCCGGTGGTCAGCTGCCCCCAGCCGGGCGGGCACCACCGCTTCGAGTTCGCGCTCACCGACGACGATGCGACCGAGGACTTCGAGGACGACGCCACGGTGCGCGCCCTGATCGGCCGCTACGTCGATCCCGACCGGGTGGAGGTCAAACGCCACCTGGTCTACACCTTCAACGCCGTGGTCGCCGACCGCTGGCGCGAGGGCCGGATCCTGCTGGCCGGCGATGCCGCGCACATGACCCCGCAGTTCATCGGCCAGGGCATGAACTCCGGCATCCGCGACGCCGACAACCTGGCCTGGAAGCTGCACGCGATCCTGCGCCACGGCGCCGATCTGTCGGTGCTGGACTCCTATGAGTCCGAGCGCCGCACCCACGCCCAGGCGATGATCGACCTGTCGGTGTTCAACAAGTCCCTGGTCTCGCTGAAGAACCCGGCGGGCGCCGCCGCACGCGACGCCGCGCTGAGCGCGGCGATGGTCGTGCCGGGCCTGCGCGGCTGGCTGCGCCGGGCCGGGATGAAACCGAAGCCGAAGCTGCCGCGCGGCCGCTTCCTCGGCCTGCCCCGCCCGCTGCTGCGCGGCATCGAGGGCACCCTGGCCCCGCAGCCGGAGGTCCGCCACTACGACGGCCGGCCCGCCCGGCTCGACGATGCGCTCGGCGCCGGGTGGGCGGTGATCGGCTTCGAGGTCGATCCGCGCGAGGTGCTCGGCGCCCGCCGCGCGGACTGGGACCGGGTCGACGCCCGGTACGCGGTGCTCTACCGCGCCGGCACCCGCCCCCAGGCCACGGCCGCCGACGCGCTGCGCGCGGCCGATCTGGTCGACGTCGAGGACATCCACGGGCTGCTCACCGATCGGCTGCGCAAGGCCGGGCACCGTCCCGGCACGCTGCTGGTGCTGCGCCCGGACCGCTACGTCTTCGGCGCGAGCCCCGATCCGGCCGCGCTGACCGACGCGCTGATCGATCAGCTGGGCCTGCGCGCCGCGGGCCGCGCCGCCGCAGCCGTACCCGCCCCCGTCCCGGCGCCGACTACCGTCGCCGCGCCCGCCACGACCGCAAAGGAAGCCTGACCATGTCTGATCTGCCGCACGACTCCGCCTTCGGCAGGCGTTCGCTGCTGCTCGGCGCCGGGGTGGCCGCGGCCGCCGCGGCCGGCATGGCCGCCGCACCGGCCGTCGGCGCCGCGCCCACGCCCGCACCCGCCGCCGGTCCCGGTCCCGGAGCGGTTCCCGAGGGCCGCTACCGGGTGGATCTGCACGCCCACTTCCTGCCGCCGGAGTACCGGCGCGCGCTGCTCGAGCGCGGCCACTTCACCATCGGCGGCTACCCCACCCCCGAGTGGTCGGTGGAGGCGGCACTGGCGTTCATGGACCGCTGGGGCATCCAGGCGCAGGTGCTGTCGACCTCCGATCCGGGCGTCGGCTTCCTGCCCGGACCCGAGGCCCGCGACATGGCGCGCTACTGCAACACCTTCGCCGCCGAGCTGTTCGACAGCCATCCCGACCGGTTCGGCGCCTTCGCCACCCTGCCGATGCCCGACGTTCCGGCCTCGCTCGCCGAGATCGACTACGCGCTGGGCACCCTGGGCCTGGACGGGGTGACCCTGCTCAGCGCCTACGACGGGGTGTATCTGGGCGATCCGCGGTTCGAACCGGTGATGGCCGAACTGAACCGGCGCGGGGCGTTCGTGTTCGTGCATCCGGCCGCGATCCCGGCCGACGCCAAGCCCACGCTGCCGCTGCCGGACTTCATCGCCGAGTTCACCTTCGACACCACGCGGGCGGCGTCGCTGATGATCGCCAGCGGCACCCTGCAGCGGTATCCGAACATCCGCTTCCAGCTCTCGCACGCCGGCGGCACCCTGCCGTTCCTCGCGCCCCGCCTCGGCCTGGCCTCGCAGACCCCGCTCGGGGACCTGTGGCCCGACGAGCTCGGCAAGCCCTCGATCCTGGACGTCGATGCGGGCGTGCGCAGCATGTTCTACGACACCGCGCTGTCGGCCGCGCCCGCCCCGATGCGGGCGGTGCTCGAGGTCACCGACCGCTCGCACATCGTGTTCGGCTCGGACTGGCCGTTCAGCCAGCTGACCTTCCTCGGCGACGGGATCGATCCGGCGCCGAGGCTCAGCGAGGTGTTCACCGCCGACGAGCGCTACGAGATCGAGCGGCTCAACCCGCTCGCCCAGCTGCCCCGCCTGGGCGGGGTGCTCGGCTGACACCCGCCCTGCGCACACCCTGCGGCCCCGCACACCGACTGCCGGTGTGCGGGGCCGTGTGCGCTTTCCGGGCCCTGCTCACCGGGTGCGGTGACCAGGGTCACCGGCAGCGCGCGCGAGTGCGGCCGGATCAGGCCGGCCCCTGTGCCCGGCCCGCGCGCATCCGCCGAAGGAAAGGCCCCTGACGATGAAGATCACCGCCGCCGTCGCCCGCGAGCGGGGCGCGCCCCTTGCCATCGAGGAGCACGACCTCGATCCGCTGCGCGCGGACGAGGTGCGGGTGCGCATGGTCGGCGCCGGGGTCTGCCACACCGATGCGATCGCCCGCGACGGGGTGTATCCGGTGCCGCTGCCCGCGGTGCTCGGCCACGAGGGGTCGGGGGTGGTCGAAGAGGTCGGCGCGCAGGTGCGCGGGGTCGAGACCGGCGACCAGGTGATCCTGGGCCCGGGCTATTGCGGGCAGTGCCGGATGTGCCGATCGGGTGAGCCGATGTACTGCGACAACGCCTACGGGCAGATGTTCGCGGCCCGGCGCCGCGACGGCACCACCGCGCTGTCGTCGGGCGACGTTCCGGTCGGTTCGCACTTCTTCAGCCAGTCCTCCTTCGCCGCCTACGCCAACGTCGCCGCCACCTCGGTCGTCGTCGTCGGCGAGGACGTCCCGCTCGAGCTGTTCGGCCCGCTCGGCTGCGGGCTGACCACCGGGGCCGGGGCCGTGCTCAACGAGATGGACCTGGCCGCCCGATTCCTCACTGGTGGTCTTCGGCACCGGGGCGGTCGGTTTCGGCGCGCTGATGGCCGCGGCGGCCTCGTCGTGCCGGACGGTCATCGGCGTGGACGTCCACGACGGGCGCCTGGAGCTCGCCCGGGAACTGGGCGCCACCCACACCGTCGACTCGGCCACCCAGGATGTGAAGGCGGAGCTCACGGCCATCACCGGTGGGCGCGGGGTCGATTTCGCGGTCGACACCACGGCGGCACCCGAGGTGTTGCGGTCGGCCGCCGATGCGCTGGGCACCCGCGGGATGCTCGTCGCGGTGGGCGTGGCCGCGCCCGGCACCGAGGTGACCTTCGAGATCGGGACGTCGCTGATGAAGGGCTGGACGTTCAAGACCGTGATCGAGGGCTCGGCGGTGCCGCAGCTGTTCATCCCGCAGCTGGTCGAGCTGTGGCGGCGCGGCCGATTCCCCTTCGACCGGCTGGTGCGCACCTATCCGCTGGAGCAGATCGAGCAGGCATTCGCCGACTCGGCCTCCGGCGCGGTGATCAAACCGGTGATCGTGTTCTGACGGTCCGCCCGGCGCGGCGAGGTCAGTGCCCCGAGCCGTGGTGGCGGGCCCGCCACTGCGCGGTGGCAACTCCCGCCAACACCACCTGGACGACGTCCTCGGCGAGCGTCGGGGTGATCGGGAGATGGCCGAAGAGGACGCGGTAGTAGGCGGTCGCACCGAGCATGTCCAACAGCAGGTCGATGTCCGCATCGGCGCGGATGTCGCCACGGTCGATACCGCGTCGCAGGGCGGCGGCGGTCGAGGCCCGCCGCGGATGGAAGAGCTTGCCGAAGAACTCGGCTTCGAGTTCCGGGTCGTCGCCGAGGTCGGCGACCAGGGCGGGCAGCACACGGCGGCCGATGGTGGTGCTGAACGTCTGGCTCAGGGTGCCGATCCCCGCGGTGAGGTCGCAGTGGGTGCAGCCGGTGTCCGGGGTGGGTGCCGCGCCGAGCTGGTCGAGCAGCGTGTCCACGATCAGGTGCTGCCTCGATCGCCACCGTCTGCGCAGGGCCGGCGTGTTCGTTCCGGCCCGCGTGGCCACCTCCGTGAGCGTCAGGCCAGTGTAGCCGCGCTCGTTCAGCACCGCGCGCGTCGCATCCTGCACCGCGGCATCGATCCGGTGGTCTCTGGGCCGTCCTCGACCGGGACTGCGGTCGCCGTCTTGCGCTGCCATGCCCTCATCGTAGTACATTCATTCCGTTCCGGAACGGAACATAAATCGATCGGAGGGCCATCCGTGACGGACGTCGAACAGGGCGAGGCGTCGCCCACCGCCACAGAAGACCGCAGCGTGCTGGGAGCGCGGTACCGGGCGCTGACGCTCGGGGTGCTCCTCTCCGTGGGGATGGTCGCCTTCGAGTCGCTGGGCGTGGCCACGGTGCTGCCGGTGATCGCCCGGGACCTCGACGGGCTCGGCTCCTACGGGTGGGGACTGTCCGCGCTGATGCTCGCCAACATCGTCGGCACCGTCCTGGCCGGACGCGCGGCGGATCGACGCGGACCGGCGCAGCCGATGCTGCTCGGGATGCTGGTGTTCCTCGCCGGCTGCGTCCTCGCCGGCGTCGCCGGCACCTGGCCGCTGTTCCTGGTCAGATCGGA
>JAJYRZ010000090.1 GCA_021793835.1 Actinomycetes bacterium
TCTCCACGACCTGGACAAGCAGGTCTCCGACGGCCGGGGCGGGACCAAGGCGTGCGCGACCACCGGCGCGCAGACCGCCGACGGGGTGGCCGAGCACACCATCAACTACGAGATCGCCGTGCTGACCAAGGGCATCTTGGAAGCGCTCGGCGCCGACGTGCAGATGAGCCGAGACGACGATGAGAGCTGGGCCGGCTGCCTGGACGATCGCGCGAACAAGGCCAACGACTCGGGCGCCGATGTGGCGGTGAGCATCCACGCCGACTCCACCACCGAGGGCGCCGACGAGGACCGTCACGGCTTCCACCTGATCGTGCCGACCCTGCCGCTGCCGAACTCGGCCGCCGACAAGGCCCAGTCCGAGGGCGGGCGCACCGCCTCGAAGCTGATGCGCGACGCCTACGAGGCCAACGGCTTCACCCCGGCCAACTACGGCGGCTTCGACAAGGGCATCTCCGAGCGCGGCGACATCGCCGGCCCGGCCCTGACCGAGGTGCCGCTGGTGTTCGTGGAGATGGGCAACACCTCCAACCCCGACGATGCGAAGAGGCTCACCAGCACCGAGGGGCAGTACGAGCACGCCACCGCGCTGGTGTCGGGCATCGTGGCCTACCTGTTCGCCGACGGCTACCACGAGGGCGCCTACGAGGACCTGGCCCTGGACAAGACCCCGGCCCCGGCCACTCCGCGCACCGGTGCGGTCGACCTCGACGGCCCCTCGGGCGCGAAGGCCGAAGGCGATGTGGTCGAGCGTCAGTCCGAGGTGTTCGAGCGCGCCGACGAGGTCGGTGACCTGTTCGCCCAGCTGACCGAGCTCGAGGGCCTGGATTCGGTGCTCGAGCTGATCATGACCGGCGAGTTCGATCCGGTCAACGATCTGGCCACCGAGCTGATCGCCCTGATCGGGCCGCTGCTGAGCAAGGCGATCGCCGACTGACCGGATCGCCTGCGACGCACCGAAGCGGTGTGCGGACCGAGCCTGTGAAAGGCCCTGTCCGCACACCGCTTTCCTCTGCCTCACGGGCCGGCCCCGACGGGCGGCGATTGTCCAGGTCAACGCGCAGTCTGGTAGGTTGGCGGGGTTGCTTGACGCAACGACCCTCCTGCCACGGAACAGCCGTGGCCGAACTATCAGCCCACAGGAGGTGATGAGGTCCCGTGCGTCAGTACGAAATGATGATCATCCTCGACCCGAGCTTGGATGAGCGCACCGTTGCCCCGTCCATGGAGACTCTGCTGAACATCGTGCGCGGTGCCGGCGGCAAGGTCGACAAGCTGGACGTCTGGGGTAAGCGGCGCTTCGCTTACGAGATCGACAAGAAGACCGAAGGCATCTACGTCGTGGTCGAGTTGACCGCCGAGCCGGACACCGTCAAGGAGTTCGACCGCCAGCTCAACCTCAACGAGTCGGTGGTCCGGACTAAGGTCCTGCGGCGAGACAGCTGATCCGATCGACGGGGCCCGCCCGGGCTGAAAGAACCGGTGCAGGCGCCCGCCTGAAGGAGGAGACATGGCAGGCGAGACGATCATCACCGTGGTCGGCAACCTGACCGCCGACCCCGAGTTGCGGTTCACGCCCTCGGGTGCAGCGGTCGCGTCGTTCACGGTGGCCAGCACTCCGCGCCGGTTCGACAGTCAGAGCAGTCAGTGGGTGGACGGCGAAGCGCTGTTCCTGCGCTGCAGCATCTGGCGTCAGGCCGCGGAGAACGTCGCCGAATCGCTCACCCGCGGCATGCGGGTGATCGTGCAGGGACGGCTCAAGCAGCGCAGCTTCGAGACCCGTGAGGGCGAGAAGCGCACCGTGATCGAGCTGGACGTCGACGAGGTCGGTCCCTCCCTGAAGTTCGCCACGGCGAACGTCACCAAGGCCAGCCGCGGAGGCGGCGGCGGTGGCGGCTCGTTCGGCGGCGGTGGGGGCCAGGCCCCCGCCGGCGGTGGCGGCGGCTTCGGTGGCGGCGGGCAGGCCGGTGGATCCGATCCGTGGGGCAGCGCCCCGCAGGCCGGTTCCTTCGGCGGCGGCGGGTCGGAGGATCCGCCGTTCTAGACCGCACGCCCCGGTCGCCGCGGCGACCGGGTGAGGCGGTTTCGGGCCCCGGACCCGGAACAGATCTGACGAGCCAGGCGATGGAGACGGACAATGGCTAAGGCGCGTAGAACCAAGCGCACGCCGCAGGTCACCACCAGACCCTGCGGCTTCTGTAAGAACAACGAGACGGACATCGATTACAAGGACACGGCGCTGCTGCTCCGGTTCATGACCGATCGAGGCAAGATCCGCTCGCGCCGGGTGACCGGAAACTGCGTCCAGCATCAGCGGGACGTTGCAGTCGCCGTCAAGAACTCGCGTGAGGTGGCCCTGCTGCCTTACACGTCGACGGCGCGTTGACGAAAGGGGATTGAAAATGAAGCTGATCCTCACCGCTGATGTCGAGCACGTCGGTGTTGCAGGTGATGTCGTGGAGGTCAAGGACGGCTACGGCCGGAACTACCTCCTGCCGCGCGGGCTGGCCATCGAGGCCACCCGCGGCGCGCTCAAGCAGATCGAGGGCATCAAGCGGGCGCAGGACGCGCGCGCGGTGCGCGACCTGGAGCACGCCAAGGAGCTCAAGTCGGCCATCGAGGACGCCGGGCTGATCACCCTCGAGGTGCGTACCTCCAAGGACGGCAAGAAGCTCTTCGGCTCGGTCAAGCAGACCGACGTCGCAGCGGCGATCAAGGCCGCGGGCGGCCCTGTGGTCGATCGGCGCAGCGTCGAGCTGCCCAAGGACCACATCAAGGCTCCCGGCAAGCACGAGATCTTCGTGCACCTGCACCCGGAGGTCAGCGCGCGCTTCCACCTCACGGTGGTCTCCGCGCAGTGACCTGTCGCCGGCCCGCACAGCGGCCGGTGTGACACGGTGTGACACCTGAAGGGCGTGCCCCGTATCGCGATACCGCGATACGGGGCACGCCCCTTTTCTCTGCCTGGACCCCGGGCACCGCCGTGTGGGCGGTGGCCTCGGCCCCGGCGGATGCCGCGCAGGGGTCCGGGGAGAGTCGCAGCCGGCTCAGCCGACAGGGCGGGCAGGGGCCGCAGGAGGCCGGCCGACGGCCGCAGCCAGGCTGATGCGCCGGGGTAGGGGAGCGGTGGGGGCGGCGCCGACCGGCGAAGGCCGTCGCAGGGCGTGTCGGGCCCGGCGGGCACGCGGCGGGCTCGGGCCCGCCGGAGGGGACGGGAGGCGTCGCGGAAAGGCCCGCGGCGGCGGCCGTAGGACGGTTGTCCACCGACGGTTGGGGACGGCGGAGGTCGGGCGTCCACAGGATCGTCGGGCGTCACCGCAGGTCGTGGCGTCGGTTGTACCCAGGGTTGTGCACAGTGTGGGGAGAATGTGGATAACCGGCGGGTAACCCGGCCGTCACACGGTGGGACACGCCCGGGAAACCGGTAATCCAGGGACACGCCGACGGGTTTCAATTCACAGATTAACAGGCTCTTTCACACGGTGTGACCTGCGGTGTTACTGATGTGACGAAGAGTTGTCCCCAGGTTCTCCCCAGGGTGTGCACAGCCGATCCTGGAGTCTGCACAATTCATCCACAGAGTTATCCACAGGCTGTGTTGAATCCGGTCCGGACGGCGCATACGGTCGGGCACGCAGGCCCCTCGGCGATGCCCGGAATGTCGGTGCCGAGCGGTAGACACGAAGGCGAGCGGTTCCGGGCGGAAGGATGTGGGTCTCAAGGTGTCGGTGATCGATGATCGTGGTGAGGCCGGTTTCGCAGGTGATCCGGGCCCGCAGGAGCCGCCGAGCGAGGACTTCGGTCGGCAGCCGCCGCAGGATCTGGTCGCCGAGCAGTCGGTGATCGGCGGGATGCTGCTGAGCAAGGACGCGATCGCCGACGTGATCGAGGTGCTCCAGCCCGGAGACTTCTACCGGCCCGCCCACCAGTCGATCTACGACGCGGTGCTCGACCTCTACGGGCGCGGCGAGCCGGCCGACGCGGTCACCGTCTCGGCCGAACTGGATCGCCGCGGCGAGCTCAAGCGCATCGGCGGCGCCCCCTATCTGCACACCCTGATCTCGACCGTGCCGACGGCGGCCAACGCCGCGTACTACGCCGAGATCGTCGCAGACAAGGCGGTGCTGCGTCGCCTGGTCGAGGCCGGCACGCGCATCGTGCAGTACGGCTACAACGGCGCCGACGGCCAGGAGGTCGACGAGGTCGTCGACCGCGCCCAGGCCGAGGTATACGAGGTCACCGAACGCCGCACCACCGAGGACTACTCGCCGCTGGAGGAACTGCTCCAGCCCACGCTCGACGAGATCGATGCGATCGCCACCCGCGGCGGTCTCTCCTCCGGCGTGCCGACCGGCTTCAGCGAGTTCGACGAGGTCACCAACGGGCTGCACCCGGGACAGATGATCATCGTCGCCGCCCGCCCGGGTGTGGGTAAGTCCACGCTGGGGCTGGACTTCATGCGCTCGTGCTCGATCCGGCACGGGATGGCGAGCGTCATCTTCTCGCTGGAGATGAGCAAGTCCGAGATCGTCATGCGACTGCTGTCGGCGGAGGCGAAGATCAAGCTCGGCGCGATGCGCTCGGGCAAGATGACCGACGACGACTGGACGGCGCTGGCCCGGCGGATGAGCGAGATCAGCGAGGCCCCGCTGTTCATCGACGACTCGCCCAACATGACCATGATGGAGATCCGGGCCAAGGCGCGCCGGCTCAAGCAGCGCCACGACCTGAAGCTGATCGTCGTGGACTACCTGCAGCTGATGACCTCGGGTAAGAAGGTCGAATCCCGGCAGCAGGAGGTCTCGGAGTTCTCCCGTTCGCTCAAGCTGCTCGCCAAGGAGCTCGAGGTGCCGCTGGTGGCGATCTCGCAGCTCAACCGTGGACCCGAGCAGCGCACCGACAAGCGTCCCCAGGTCTCGGACCTGCGTGAGTCCGGTTCACTCGAGCAGGACGCGGACATGGTGTTGCTGATGCACCGCCCCGACTCCTCGGACAACGACGATCCGCGCGCCGGCGAGGCCGACCTGATCCTGGGCAAGCACCGTAACGGCCCCACCGCCACGATCACCGTCGCCCACCAGCTGCACCTGTCGCGCTTCGTCGACATGGCGCGCGGATAGCGGGGCGTGTCTCCAATATCAACTACGGCTGCCACCGATCCCGCACTGCTGCTGGGGCCGTCCACCATGGACGGTGCTCCACACGGGGCACCAAGGGCGTAGCCTCGCATCGCTGTTCGGGAGATTTGCTGATCGTTCCGCAAGTTTGAAGAACAAGAAATGACACACGCGTGACAATTGTTGGATGACATGCGGATGGAAACCGACCGCAGGGCCAGCTTGATGGAGTCAATGTCAGCGGAGACCTACATCGCCGCCTACGCGGTGGGATTCCGGCGATGCCGGTTCGGGGCCGAGCCGTGCCCGGTGCCGCGGTGTTTATAGTTTGACCGGCGGCCCCAGCAGGTGCGGAATTCACCGGGGGATGCAACAGGGTCGGTAGGTCAGGGGCGGGGCGGATGCAGCAGCAGGTAGGGCGGGCGCGGGCGGTCGCAGGGGCCGTGCTGATCGCCATCGTGGCCGCCGGGTGTGGCGGCGGCGCGGAAGAGGCGGCGTCGGCGACCACCGATGTCACGATCACCACGACCACCACGATGGCGGGAAAGCAGACGACCACGGGACCGACTACCGGGACCTCGTCGTCGCCCGCCGCGGAGAAGACCTCCGATGTGCGGGAGCCGGTGACACCCAGGCCCGCACCGACCCCGGCGCCGTCGCAGCGCATCGAGCTGCCCGACACCCCGAACGCGTGGATGCACGTGCACGATGCGCTCGTGCCGGGGGTACAGTTCGTCAACCTCGACTCCGATATCTCGTGCTCGACCGGATGGATCGTGTCGGGCCCGGACGGCCGCACCTTCGTGCTCACCGCCGGCCATTGCGGACAGGTCGGCGACATCGTGTCGCTGATGGACGAGTACGGCCGGTTCACCGATGTCGGCGAGTACGTCGAATCCGAAATCGCAGAGGCCGGCGGAGTCGATCACGGGCTGATCGAGATATTCGACGACGCCCCCTACAGCTCGACCCCGCCGACGTCGATCCCGATCGTCGGCTACGCCGACGCGGACTGGCTGCAAGAGAACCGGCCGCAGATCTGCCGGATCGGGTTCGTCACCCCGGAGAACTGCGGCGAGTTCATCAGCACCGACGGGGTCACAGTCCGGTGGGGTAGTGCCAGTTGGGACGGCGATTCCGGTGGTCCGGTGTTCGCGGTCGTCGACGGCGAGGGCTACGCGGTGGCCGTCCAGTCCTACCGGATCGCCGAAGACCCCAACCAGACCGGCGGGTCACTGATCATGCCCGCGATCGACAAGTGGGGCCTGGAGATGCACAACTAGCCTTCCCCATGGGGGCGGGTGTTAATCGACACCGCCGGACGATCGAGCGGCTGAACCGTCGATCCGGCCGGTGGCCCCGCCGACGCGCGGCGGATCCGTCAGTCGCTCTGACCAGATGATCCGTCTTTCGCAGGCCGGCGGCTGTCGCGCCGGGCGTTGACGATCGCGGCGCGCCCTAGCAGTGTGTGAGTAACATCACCTGTAGGTGGTGTGGCGCCGTCGACCGAGGGCGCCGATGCAGGCCGTATGTGTCGAGCGCACAGCGGGCGAGGAGGAGCCATGGGTCGGCAGATCACCACCGTCGCGACGGGATTCCATTTCCTGGAGGGACCGCGGTGGCGGGACGACCGGATCTGGTTCTCCGACTTCTACGGCCACCGGGTCTACTCCTGCCTCGAAGACGGCGGTGATCTGCGCATCGAGGCGCAGGTGCCGCAGCAGCCGTCGGGCACGGGCCGGCTGCCGGACGGGCGCACCCTGATCGTGTCGATGCGCGATCGGCTGCTGCTCCGCCGTGAGGGCGACGGCAGTCTGGTCTCCCACGCCGACCTGTCCGGCCATGCCCGCGGACACCTGAACGACATGGTGGTCGATGATCGGGGACGCGCGTTCGTCGGAGAGTTCGGGTTCGACCTCATGGGCGGTGCCCCGCCGGAGCCCGGCCGGCTGATGCGGGCCGACCCGGACGGGACGGTGACCACGGTGGCCGGCGACCTGCGATTCCCCAACGGCATGGTCATCACCCCGGAGGGCACGCTCCTGGTGGGCGAGAGCTTCGGCAACCGCATCACCGCCTTCGACATCGGCGCCGACGGTGCACTGATCAACCGGCGGGTGTGGGCACAGTTCGGCCCCGTCCCCACCGGCGACGACATCCTGGAGGCCCTGGGGCAGATCGCCGTCGCCCCCGACGGGGCGTGTCTGGACGCAGACGGGGCGATGTGGGTGGCCGACGCCGCCCACGCCCGGGTGGTCCGAGTCCGCGAGGGCGGCGAGATCGTCGACGAGATCGGCCTGGACACCGGGGTGTTCGCCTGCATGCTCGGCGGCGCGGACGGCAGGACGCTCTTCCTGTGCGCCGCGCCCGACTTCCTCGAGCACAACCGGGTCCAGGCCAAGGAGGGGAGCCTGCTGTCGGTGCGCGTGGACAGCCCGCGGGCCGGCCTGCCCTGACCGGTACCCCGCCGGCACCGCACAGGGCTGTGCGCCGCGATCCGGACCGGTGCAGCGCGAGCCGGGCCGGCGGTCAGCAGCTGTCGAACCGGCGGATCGGGGTGAGCATCCCGGATCGTTCCGGCACCGATTTGTGTTCGGCCGCCGCGCACGGCGTCGGCCCCGTGTCATGATGCGACCCACACAGCGGCCACCGGGGCTCGCCGTGTGGCCAGTCGTCGACAGGTCGGAGGCCCTTCATGCAACTCATGCCGGTGACCGAATCGATGTTCCTGGCTGCGGAGACCCGGGATCAGCCGATGCACGTGGGCGGTCTGCAGCTGTTCATCCCGCGCGACGGCCAGGAGCCGGCCGATCTGGCGGAGGAGTTCTACGGCCGGCTGCTGGCCACCGAGCAGGTCGCCGAACGGTTCCTGCAGCGCCCGGCCGATCCGGCCGCCCTCGTCGGATACGCGGCCTGGCAGCAGGTCGAGAAGATCGACTTCGAGTACCACGTCCGCCGCACCGTGCTGCCGCGCCCCGGCGAGGTCAAGGACCTGCTGCGCTACGTCTCGCTCCAGCACGGTGCCCTGCTCGACCGGTCCCGGCCGATGTGGGAGGTGCACCTGATCGAGGGGCTGGCAGACGGCCGGCTCGCCGTCTACACCAAGGTGCACCACTCAGTCGTCGACGGTGTGACCGCGCTGCGGATGCTCCAGCGCATGCTCTCCACCGATCCAAACGACCGCTCGGGCACGGTGTTCTGGGATCCGGAGATCCACCAGCGCAGGTCCGCTCCGGCTCCCGAGCGCGGGGTGATCGACACGGTCACCTCCTCGGTGTCGGCGGCCGCGCGCACGGCCGGCGACGTGCTCGGCATCGGCCCGGCGGCGGCCAGGGTCGCGGCCACGGGCCTGGTGAACAAGGACTTCGTCTCCCCGCTCGGCCTGGCCCCGCGCTCGGTGCTCAACGGGCCGATCGGCTCGGCCCGCCGCTTCGCCGCCCAGGACTGGCCGACCGACCGGCTGCGGGCGGTCGCGCAGCGCCACGGGGTGACGGTCAACGACATCGTCGTGGCCATGTCGGCCGGTGCGCTGCGGGCCTACCTCGCCGGGATCGACGCACTGCCCGGCCGCTCGCTGACCGCGATGGTGCCGGTCTCCCTGCACAACGAGGGTTCGCAGTCCGGCAACGCGGTCACCGCGGTGCTGGTGCGCCTGGCCACCGATACGGCCGATCCGGCCGAGCGGCTGCGGGTGATCGGCGCATCGACCGGTCAGGCGAAGACGGTGGTGCGCGGACTCGCGCCGGTGCAGCAGCTCGCGCTGGGCGCGGCCACCATCTGGCCGCTGGCCTTCGGGCTGCTGCCCGGGCTGAGCCGCATCGCCCCGCAGGGGTTCAACGTGGTCATCTCCAGTGTGCCCGGCGGGCAGGAGCCGCTGTACTGGAACGGCGCCCGGCTCGACGGCTGCTATCCGGTGTCGATCCCCGTGTCGGGGCTGGCGATGAACATCACCGTCGTCTCGGTCGGCGGGGTGACCGGTTTCGGGGTGATCGGGGACCGGGACCGGCTGCCGCATCTGCAGCGCATGCTCGAGCACCTCGACGAGGAACTTCTCGCACTCGAAAAGATGGATCCGCTGGTCGCGGAGTAACGCCGGGAGGCGGACCCACGGTGGACAGGGTGAGAGATCCTCGCCACAGCGGCGGCCGAGGTCCGGACGCCGGCAACGGAAAGGGACATCGCCATGACCGCCACGCTCCGACGCTCGGGACTACTCGTCCTCGCCGCCGCGACGGCGGTGACCCTGGCCGCGTGCGGCTCCGAGGATGCGGCCGATCCGGCACCGACCACCGGCGCCGCATCATCGACGACCACGACCACGGCCGCACCCGCCGAGACCACGACCGATACGGACGAACCCGCTGCGGCCGAGCCGAGTGAGACGGAGGCCGAGACCGGGGGTGCCGATACCGGCGGTGCCGCGACCGGCGATGCGGACGGCGGCGCCGAGGCGCAGCCGGGGCAGGAGGACGGACCGGACCGGTCGATGCACGGCCCGGCCGAGATCGCGTTCTTGGAGCAGATCGATGCGGTGGGGGTGCCGTATCCGGACGAGGTGGCGGCGATCGACGCCGGCAACGTCACCTGCACCTTCATGGAGCGGCGACAGCCCTACAGCGAGGCCGTCGACTACATCCAGCGCAATCTGCGCACCGACGCCGGGCAGACCGGGGCGGTGGCCCGGGCCGGGATCGACCACTTCTGTCCCGAGCAGTTCGACTACGCCGCCGGAGCCGAGGAGCGGTTCCGCACCGGCGACGAGTGACGGTGGGGCGCTTGCCGCGGCGCGCGCGGCTACTGCGGGGCGACCCGGATCGCCGAGGCGCTCAGCCCCGACAGGTGCACCGCCGCGCCGTCGACGGTGATGTGCACGGTGTCCGCGGCCGTGTTGACCTGATCGACCCGCAGCGCGGTGCCCACGGCCAGCCCGAGGGACTGGAAGTACCGGAGCAGCTCGGAGGACCGGTCGGACACCCGGGTCACGCGCACCTCGGTGCCCGGGGCGGTGTCGGTGAGGAACTGGTCGCCGTCGACCGCCACGGTGCCGGCCGCGTCCGGGATCGGGTCGCCGTGCGGGTCGCGGTCGGGCCGGCCCAGAGCCCGGTCCATCCGGTCGAGCACCGCATCGGACACGGCGTGTTCGAGTCGGTCGGCCTCGTCGTGCACCTCGTCCCACGGCACATCCAGTGCGCGGACCAGGTAGGTCTCCAGGATGCGGTGGCGGCGCACGATCTTCACCGCGATGGCGCGCCCGACCTCGGTCAGGGTGATCGCCCCGTAGGGCTCGTATTCGATGAAGCCCTCGCGGGCGAGTTTGCGCAGGGTCGTCGACACCGTCGAGGGGGTCACGCCGAGCTGGGCGGCGATATCGGTGGTGGTGGGCACACCGCCCGGCCACTCGAAGGCCTTCCAGATGACCGTGACGTAGTCCTCGACCACGCGGGTGACGGCAGGTTGGGGCATCGCGATCAGCCTACCGGCGGGCGCCGACCGGCTCGGCCTCCTGCTCGGCCACCGGCGGGGGAGGGGGAGCAGGCCTGCGCAGCGGTGCCGACAGCGTGGGCCACAGCTCGCGGCGGTAGGCGATCACGAAGCCGGCCGCGGCGATGGTCTGGACGATGCTGAGCACGTAGCGGCCGGAGGTGTCGGTGATCGCGAACTGCAGGGCGAACAGCGCGCCGAGTCCGGCGGCGGACCACCAGTGAAAGCGCAGGGCCAGGATGATCGCCACGCCCAGCAGGGTCTGGGTGGCCGTGAGCACGAACTCCTCGACCTGGCGGGCGTCCATGGCCAGTTCGGTGCCGCCCCCGCCGAGCCAGTGCGCCACCGGCAGCGAACCGACCAGCAGCGACCACTGGTTGATCTTCGAGGCGATGAGGATGACGATCGCGACCGCGCCGCGCCCGCGCAGGGCGAACATCGCGGCGATGATGAACTCGGGCGCCTCCGAGGCCAGCGGGGCCAGCCACTGGACCAAAAAGTAGCTGTCGATCCCGAGCGCCGAGCCGGATTCGACCAGGGCCTCGGCGAAGGGTTCGGCGGCCAGCAGGATCACCGCGGCCGCGACCACGAACAGCGCGGTGACGGTGATCCGGCGGGGCCGGGTGCCGAGCTCGGCGATCATGGCGGCCGGTCCGACGAACTCTTCGGGCTCGTCGTCGTGGGTCTGTCCGGCCCGCCACAGGTACAGGCCGAACGCCGCGATCAATGCGAGGCCGAACCACAGCGGGATCGCGCCGATCAGCGGCACGGTGAAGGCGACCACGGCCAGGATCGCCAGGAATCCGATGTCCATCCGGGCGGTGGCGGGCAGGGCGAGTGACCAGGAGCCGCGGCGGGCGGGCCGGGCGCCGCGGGTGCGGCGGCGGGCCACCAGGTAGGCCAGCAGCACCACCAGCGGCCAGCCCAGCCCCAGCAGCAGCCGGTTCGAGCCGGTCATGTTGGCGGCCGCGAACTGGGTGTACTCGGGATCGGAGCCGGCGCGGAAGGCGTAGAACAGGTCGACGGCGTATTCGGGCAGCACCGCGATCACGGCCAGCAGGGCGATCGCCAGCGGCCCGGAGATGTCCTTCTGGGCGGCCTCGGCGGCCCAGGCGAGCAGGAAGGCCGCGGCCACCACCGAGGCGCCGAACACGGCGACGTCGGCGATCGGGGCCAGGCGGATGCCGGCGATGCGCAAGACCACCGCCGGTGCGGCGAGCACCAGGCAGAGCAGCACGCGTCGCGCGAGCGCAGTGGGGAACACGATCGTCCTCGTCTCGACAGGAGCGGTCCGGCGGTGGCCGGGGCCGCGACGGCAGGAGTTCGATCGCCGCGCCGGATCCCCGGCTACGACGGCCTACGGGGCTTTCGCCCACCTCCGTCGAAAGAAAGGCTGACCTACCCACAGCGGGTGTGTCTACGGAAAATCAGGTGTTGGAGCCCTCGAACATCCAGGTCATGGGCGTTTCGGTGCTGGTCCGGGCAGGTGCCGGAGACGCGGAGAGGCCGCGGGCGGCCGGTGTGATCAGTGGCGTACGTCACCGATGCGCGGTGGGAAGGGACGGCTATGGGTGCTGCGGCGCGGGCGGTGCGCCGCGGCCCGGATCGCGCACGGCGACACCCACGGCCAGGCCGATCACCACGCCGATCACGGTCTCCACACCGCGGTCGAACAGCAGC
>JAJYRZ010000091.1 GCA_021793835.1 Actinomycetes bacterium
GACGGGCACGAGATGGGCACCCACTACGTCGGCCATTTCTGCGCGGGCGGCGGCTGGAACGGCGACCGGTGGTCCGCCCAGGAGTGGACCGACGAGCTCGACCAGTTCTTCATGATGATGCGGGACTGGCAGCAGATCAACGGATTGGAGGACGCCGAGGAGCTCGCCTTCGGCCCCGAGGTCGTGCGCGGGGGCCGCACCCAGTGCCTGGAGGGGGTGTGGGACCGGCTCGTGCCGGCCTGGCACGCCCACGGGATGGACTGGGACTCGTCGATGCCCGAGCAGGTCACCGGCATCGTCTGGCCGCAGCGCCGCGACGGGATCTGGGAGTTCGCGGTGCCGTACGTGTACTCCCCGCCGATGGGCAAGGGCCAGATGGCGCTGGACTACAACTTCTGGTTCAGCTTCAACGGCGCCGTCGAACAGCCCGAGACGGCCGAGGAGATGCGCCGCATCGTCTACGAGACCTACCTGTTCATGTACGAGCAGGCCTATCACGGCAACCGGGCGCCGCTGGTGATCGCGAACCACTTCAACGACTGGAACGACAACGCGTTCAACCCGGCCACCGCCGACTTCATGCGGGAGGTGTGCGACGAGCCCGAGACGATCTGCGCCACCCACGCCGACGTGGTCGACTGGCTGGCCCTCCAGGACCCCGAGCGGGTCGCCCAGTGGCAGTCGCGCGCCCCGGTGGCGGCCGGTCCCGCGGACTGAACGGGGCCCGCCGCCGACCGTCCGCGTCCGGTCACCAGGTGTGCACCGGCTCCCCGGCGTGCATCAGCGCCAGATAGTCGCCCAGCATGCCCGCCATCGCCGTGTCCCGATCCTGGCCCGCCCGCAACCGGTCGGCCACGGCCGCGCGCTGCCAGTCCGCCCCCGAACGGCCGGCCAGGCAGCGGCCCTCGATGATCCCGAGATAACGCTCGGTCACGGCGGTGTCGACCCCGAAATCGGCCAGACCCGCGTGGGCCAGCGGCAGCAGCCGGCGCAGCACCAGCTCCTGCGGGCTCGCCCAGCCCAGTTCCGGCCAGTACAGCAGCGCGTCGAACCCGGACCGGGCCCCGGCGGTGAGGTTCTCCCGGGCCGCATCGAAGGACATCTGCGACCACAGGGGACGCTCGGCGTCGGCCAGGGCGCGCACCAGCCCGTAGAACAGCATCGCGTCGGCCAGCGCGTCGACCACCGTCGGGGCGGCCGGCAGCACCCGGTTCTCCAACCGGATGTGGTGCCCGCCGTCGGAGGTGTCGTAGACGGGGCGGTTCCACCGCCACACGGTGCCGTTGTGCATGCGCAGCTCCGCCAGCTCCGGCGAACCCCCGGCGTCGAGCACGGCGAGCGGATCCTCCTGCGCACACACCGGCAGCAGGGCCGGGAAGTAGCGGGAGTTCTCCTCGAACAGGTCGAAGATCGAGGTGATCCAGCGTTCGCCGAACCACACCCGCGGGCGCACCCCCTGGTTGATCAGCTCCGGCGACCGGGTGTCGGTGGCCTGGGTGAACAGCGGGATGCGGGTCTCGCGCCACAACGGCCGCCCCAGCAGGAACGGCGAGTTGGCGGCGACGGCGACCTGCACCCCGGCCACCGCCTGGGCGGCGTTCCAGTGGGCGGCGAACCGGTCGGGGGCGACCTGCAGATGCAGCTGCTGGGAGGTGCAGGCGGCCTCGGGCAGGATCGAGTCGAAGTGCCGATGCAGGCCCGTGGCCGGGTCCCCGGGCACACCGGGCAGCGGGTCGGCGTCGATCCGGATCTCGATGTCCTCCCCGCGCGCGGCCAGCATCTCGGTGTTGAGCACGTGGTAGCGCGGATCGTGCGACAGCGCGTGCGGGGCCAGATCCTCCGCGCGCAGGGTGGGCAGGACGCCGATCATCGCCAGGTGGTGACCGGTGCGCGCCGCTGCGGCCTCGGCCCGGTCCAGGGCGGCGCGCAGCCGGGTCTCCACCTCGTCGACCGCGCGGCCGGCCAGCTGATGGGGGTCGAGGTTGATCTCGATGTTGAACCGGCCGAGCTCGGTCTGGAAGGCATCGTCGGCGATCGCGCCGAGCACCTCGGCGTTGGCCATGGCCGGTTGCATCCGCGCATCGACCAGGTTCAGTTCGATCTCCATGCCGATCCGCGGCGAATCCACCCGGAACCGGTCCTCGGCCAACATGCGGGTGAGCGCATCGAGACAGCGCTGTACCTTGCCGCGGAACCGGGTGCGCTCGGCACGGGAGAACCCCTGACCGTCGACGTGATCTCCCATGACCGACTCCTCGTCTCGTCTCGGCGCGGGGGCGTCACCGCACCTGCAACACGACCTTCCCGGTCACCTCGCCGGAATCGAGCAGGGCGTGCCCGCGACCGGCCTCGGCGATCGGCAACCGGGCGTGCACCACGGGGCGCACCCGGCCCGAGGCCAGCAGCGGCCAGACCTGGTCGACCACGGCCGCGATGATCTCGGCCTTGCCGCCGGGCCCGTCCACCGGACGCCCGCGCAGCCCGATCGTGGTCAGCTGCAGCCGTTTGCCCAGCATCGCGCTTAGGTTCAGCTCCCCGGTCGCACCGCCCTGGAAGCCGATCACCGCCAGGCGCCCGTCGGGGCCGAGCACCTCGAGGTTGCGGGCCAGATACTTCGCCCCCATGTTGTCGAGCACCACATCGGCCCCGCGGCCGTCGGTGGCGGCCTTGACCTTCTCCACGAAGTCCTCGGTGCGGTAGTTCACCAGGATCTCGGCGCCGAGCTCGGCGCAGGTGGCGAGCTTCTCGTCGCTGCCCGCGGTGACCGCGACCCGCGCTCCGCGGGCGGCGGCGACCTGCACCGCGTGGGTGCCGATGCCGCCGGCGCCGCCGTGCACCAGCAGGGTCTCGCCGGCGGTCAGTCGCGCCGCGGTGAACACGTTCGACCACACGGTCGCCGCCACCTCCGGCAGGCCGGCCGCATCCACCAGGTCCACCTCGCCGGGCACCGGCATCACCTGGACGGCGGGCACCGCGACGTATTCGGCGTAGCCGCCGCCGGCGAGCAGCGCGCACACCCGGTCGCCGACCGACCATCCGGTGACGCCCGCACCGAGCGCGGCGATCGTGCCCGAGCACTCCAGGCCGAGGATCTCCGAGGCGCCCGGAGGCGGGGGATAGAAGCCGCGGCGCTGCAGCAGGTCGGCGCGGTTGATCGCGGTGGCCGTCACCTCGATCAGCACCTCGCCGGGGCCGGGGTCGGGCGTGGGGGTCTCGGCCCAGACCAGGTCGGGCAGCTTCGGGTCCTCACCGTCTCGCACCGTGATCGCATACATGCCTTCGACGGTAGCGCGATCCCCGGTGATCCGGGGCGGGGTGCGGGCGGCGGCCGGCTGACCGGCTCCGGTCCGTGGCCGCGGCATCCGAAGGCGGTAGAGTGCTGCGCGCAGGGAAGTGTGGCAGAGCGGCCGAATGCACTCGCCTTGAAAGCGAGCAGGTGTAACAGCCTCGGGGGTTCAAATCCCTCCACTTCCGCCGCAGAGCAGGCCCCGGTACGCAGCCGTCGCTGCGCGCCGGGGCCTGTGTGCTCAGCGGGGGCCGGGCAGCCAGACGTACCGGCCGGTGCTCGCGGCGGTCTTCGCGGCGCGACACACCTGCTCCTTGACCACCGCGGCCGATCGGCGGCCGAACCACACCCGCCGCGCGGTGTCGTCACGGCGGGTGAGCTGGATGACTCCGCTGCGCCGGCCGAGCGAGTGGTTCTGTGCGGTGTAACCCATCGAATAGGGCGCCGGCGCGGCCCCGGCCAGGCGACGTGCCAGGTTGTCGGCGGCGTGCGCGCCCTGCGGCAACGCCGTCTGGCAACTGAGCCGCTGCCCCGGCACCGCGGCACCGTCGCCGGCGCCGAGGATCCGCGGATCGGTCACGGACACCAGATCGGCGCCGACCTGCAGCCGGCCCGCCTGGCGACGGCCAGCCCGCTGCGCCGGGCCAGATCGGAGACCTCGGTGGCGATCGCCCACAACACCAGGTCGGCCCCGTCGGCCGTATCCGGTCCGTCGTAGCGGCCCCGCTCGATCCGCACGCCCAGCCGGCCGAGCTCACGGTCGATCCGGCGCCGTGCCCGGGCGGACAGGGTCGCGCCGACCTCGCCGTCGCTGCGCAGCACGACCGTCAGGTCGGGGCGCGCCGCGGCGATCTCGGCGGCGGTCTCGATCCCGGTGGCGCCGCCGCCGACCACCATGACCGTCGCGCCCGCGCCCAGTCCGGCCAGCCGCCGGCGTGCGGTGCGGGCCTGGTCCACGGCCCCGACGGCCAGGGCGCCTTCCGGTGCCTGAGCCGCGCCGCCGTCCGCGTAGATCAGATGGTCGAAGTCCACGGTGCGGCCGTCGTCGAGCCGGACCCGGCCGTCCTCGATCGCTGTCGCAGAGGCCACCGCGACGTCGACCGAGTCGGGGACCATCGCGGTCAACGGGGTCTCCGGGGCGCCGGTGCCGGCCAGCAACTGGTGCAGCCGTACCCGTTCGACGAACATCGGCCGCGGATTGACCAGGGTGATCGCGGCCTGCGGCGCCTTACGGGTCAGCCGGTTGGCCGCCAGACAGCCGGCGTAGCCGCCACCGATGATCACGATCTGCTGCCGCGCCGCCATGGTGGGTCCCTTTCTCGCCGTTTGCGCCCCATCATGGGTCTCAAGGGCGGGGTGCGGCCGGAACCGTGGGGGATCTCACCGCCGCGGCCGGAACCGGACCGTGGCCGCGGCCAGGGCGATCACCACGGCCACGCCGGTCGCCGCCGCCGTGCCGATACGGAGTCGGCGGAGCAGCTGGAGCCGCTCGAACTGCTCCGCGCCGAGGAACGCCATCCGGTCGGGGCCGGAGGTGAACGCATCGGGGAAGAACCGCGCGCCGGCGCCCAGTTCACCGACCCACAGCGCCGAGACGATCGTCCACGCGATCGCGCAGAGCAGCGCCACCGCGCCGGCGCCGAGCAGCAGCGGGGTGGATCGGCGGGCGCGGCGAGGGCTCATGGCGATCGACGCTATACCGCCGCGGCCGCGGCGGCGGGGTGAACCGGATCAGTCCGTGGGGGCCAGGGCCGCGGTACCGGCGGTGATGATCCGTAGACGCAGGTCGAGCCGGTCGGCCGCGGTGCGGTAGGCCTCCGAGTCGGTGTCGCCGGCCGCGAGCAGGTCGGCCGCACCGTCGATCCCGGCGGACAGGTACAGCCCGGCCGCGGTGTCGATGTCGACCGCCGACCAGCGGGCCAGGGGCGCGGTGCGGGCCAGGTCGATGGCCAGCTCACCGGTGAGCAGGCGCAGTTCGGCGTCGATGGCCCGGCGGATCTCGGCGGTGCCGCCGTGCTGTTCACGCAGCAGGAACCGCAGGCGCCGCGGGTGCTCGGCGACCAGGCGGCGGATCAGCGCGTCGGCCTCGTCGCGGCGCGGTCCGCCGTCCGTGCCGCGGCGCAGGTCCCGCAGACCGGCGCGCACCGGGCGCATCGACTCCTCCACCAGCGCGATCCCCAGGTCCTCCAGGGAGTCGAAATGGCGGTAGAAGGCGGTCGGCACGATGCCGGCGGCGCGCGCGGTCTCGCGCAGGCTCAGGCCGGAGAAGTTCCGGTCGGCCAGCAGGTCGAGGGTGCCGTCGATCAGGGCCTGGCGGGTGAGCTGCTTGCGCTCGGACCTGCTCAGTCGCGGCGACTCCAACGGTTCGACCATGACCTGCAGTCTATGGGGCGCCGTCGACTCCGGCGCGGCCGCGGTATCCGACGTCACATCATCGGCCCTTGACGAATCCTGCAGCATCGCGTTCATAATAGTCAGTGTACAGCCGTGCACTGAAACGCGAAACGTGATTCGGGCAGCCTTCGATCCCGCTCCGGGAGGCGAGGGGGTCGACGAAGGAGTGATGTAGATGGTCGCATATGCGCCGTTCAAGAAGGTTTCTACCGGTTCTCTGTGGGGTTCGCTGGCGCGCGCACTGTCCGCGCCGCACCCCGTCGGCCGCTACTCCGGGTACCTCCGGGCGCTCGGTGTGAACGTCGATGGCGCGGCAACGGTGACGGATGTACACCGAGATACGGCAGACTCGGTGACACTGACGATCCGGCCCGGCCGCGACTGGCGCGGCTTCGCCGCCGGCCAGTTCGTCAACCTGGGTGTGGTGGTCGACGGAGTCCGGCACACCCGCTGCTTCTCGCCGTGCGACTCCGAGCATCGGGCGGACGGGCAGATCCAGCTGACCGTCAAGGCCCACCCGGACGGGCTGGTCTCGCGCGCCCTGTACGACCGGGCCCGCCCCGGCATGGACGTCACGCTCACCCCGGCCGCGGGCGAGTTCCGTCTGCACGAGCCGCGACCGCGCGACGTGGTGCTGATCTCCGGCGGCAGCGGGATCACCCCGGTGCTGGCGATGGCCCGCACCCTGGCCGACGAGCAGGGCTGGCGCACCGAATCGGCGATCCGTCGCGTGCACCTGCTGCACTACATCGACCGGGTCGAAGACCTCGTGCACGCCGCCGAGCTGCGCCGGCTGGCCGCACTGCCCGGCATCGGGGTGACCGTGGTGACCGCCGACGAGGCGGTGGGCGGGGTCCCCGGCGCACACGGGCTGACCGGCCGCTTCACCGCCGAGCATCTGGACCTGCGCGCGCCGTGGGCCTTCGGCCCGGACAGCGTCGCCGAGACCTACCTGTGCGGCCCGGCCCCGATGATGGACGCGGTGCGCGCGGTCTACGCCGAGCGCGGACGGGAGGACCGCCTGCACACCGAGGCGTTCACCGCGCCCGCTCCGGTCGCGCCGCCGCAGGACGGCCCGCCGACCGGCACCGTGACCTTCTCCGCCAGCGACGTCACCGCCGAGAACACCGGGGACTCCCTGCTCGAGCAGGCCGAAGGCGCCGGGCTGACCCCGGCCTACGGCTGCCGGATGGGCATCTGCTTCACCTGCACCGCGGTGCGCCGCTCGGGCTGCACCCGCGATACGACCACCGGCGCGGTCGACGCCGAACCCGATCAGCCGATCCAGCTGTGCGTCAGCGCGCCGGTCGGCGACGTCGACGTCGAGATCTGACCGCGCCCCGCCCCGACATCCAGACACCACGAAGGAGAGATCACCGATGATCACCCTGCCCGGCCCGCTGCGGGCCCTGCTCCGCAATCCGTTGCGCCGCTCGACCCCGGCCGCCGAGCCGGTCGTGCTCAGCGCCGACGACGTCGCCGAGATCGGCCGTGAACTCGATGCCATGCGCGCCGAGGTCATCGATTCCCTCGGCGACGAGGACCGCGACTACCTGTACTCGGTGCTCGACATCCAGCGCCGCTGCGAGATCGCCGGACGGGCGATGATGTACGCGCCCTTCCTGCCGCCGGTGTGGCTGGCCGGAGTCGGGGCGCTCAGCATGTCGAAGATCCTGGACAACATGGAGATCGGCCACAACGTCATGCACGGCCAGTACGACTGGATGCGTGAGGACGCGCTGTCGAGCCGGACCTTCGAATGGGACAACGTGTGCCCGTCCGACCAGTGGCGGCACTCGCACAACTACATGCACCACACCTTCACCAACATCGTCGGCAAGGACCGCGACGTCGGCTACGGGATCCTGCGTATGGACCCGGACCAGAAGTGGCGGCCCCACCACCTGGCCAACCCGCTGTGGGCCGGGATGCTGGCCGTGCTGTTCGAGTGGGGCGTGATGCTCCACGACATGGAGATCGAGAACGTGCTCACCGGCCGGCGCTCCTGGGCGGACCTGAAGTCGCTCGCCCGCGGCTGGCGGCGCAAGGCCGGCCCGCAGGTGCTCAAGGACTACGTCCTGTTCCCCGCGTTGACCGGTCCCTTCGCCCCGCTGACCATCGTCGGCAACGCCGCGGCGAACATCACCCGCAACATCTGGGCGTTCTCCATCATCTTCTGCGGCCACTTCCCGGCCGGGGTCGAATCGTTCAGCGTCGAGGAGACCGCGGAGGAGACCCGCGGCGAGTGGTACGTGCGCCAGCTGCTCGGCTCGGCGAACATCACCGGCGGCAAGTGGTTCCACATCGCCAGCGGCAACCTGTCGCACCAGATCGAGCACCACCTGTTCCCGGAGCTGCCCGCCTACCGCTACCCGCAGCTCGCCCCGCGGGTGCAGGAGCTGTGCGAGCGCTACGGACTGCCGTACAACACCGGCCGGTTCAGCCGGCAGATCGGCACCGTGTGGCTGAAGATCTTCCGCTACGCGCTGCCGAACTCGCTGGTGGGAACCCCGCCGGAAACCGGTGTTATCGTGGAGCGCTCGGCCGCCGTCGCGGCGTGAGGACACCGGGACCGTCGGCGCGACCGGCCCGGCGGAAGCAGGAGGACACATGGTGAGCAGATTCGAATCCGGCAAGGATCTGGTGCAGGAGACCACCGGCTCGGTCGCCGTGCGGGTGGGACGGATCGCCACCATCATCACCACCGCGATCCGGGACGTGACCGTCGAGATCGGCGACATGGTCACCGACGGCCTGGAGATGCGCGACGCCGCACGCCGGGCCCGGGCCGACCGCACAGGCGAGACCGACCAGGACGGCCCCGCGTGAGCGGTCCGGCCGCCCCCTGACGTCCGACCGGACACCGGGGGAGACAGACAGACCGGCGCCCCGCAGCGCCCGGAGCCGAGCGATCGGCACGGGCGGTGCGGGGCGTTCGTCGTATCCGGGCCGTCGCCGCCGCCGATTCGCGACACGACGGGCTCAAACCGTGCCGATCGGCCGCGATCCGGGCGGCGCGGACGCCGTGCGTGGTTATCGTCACACATGCGAATCGGGTCGGCAGGCCCGTAGGCCGTGAGGGGAAGGCGGAGCAGTGACGGAGACCATCAGAGACGTGACGTTCGGGCTCATGCGTGAGCTCGGCCTGACCACGGTGTTCGGCAACCCGGGGTCGACCGAGGAGACCTTCCTCAAGGACTTCCCCGCCGACTTCCGTTACGTCCAGACCATCCAGGAGGCGTCCGCGGTCGCGGCCGCCGACGGATACGCGCAGGCCACCGGGGCGCCGGCGATCGTCAACGTGCACACCGCGGCGGGGGTGTCCAATGCGATGAGCAACATCATGACCGCCGCGATGAACCAGACCCCCCTGATCGTCACCGCCGGTAACCAGACCCGCGACATGCTGCTGATGGAGCCGTGGCTGTCGAACGTCCAGCCCGCAGAGCTGCCCAAACCCTGGGTGAAATGGTCCTACGAGCCGGTGCGGGCCGAGGACGTGCCGGCGGCGCTGATGCGCGCCTACGCGGAGGCCGTGCAGGCCCCGGCCGGTCCGGTGTTCCTGTCGATCCCGCTCGACGACTGGGACGCCCCGGCCACCGGCTCCAACCCGGTGGCGCGCACGGTGGCCACCCGGGTCGGACCGGACCCGGCCCGGCTCGCCGAATTCGCCGAGGTGCTGAACACGGCGAAGGACCCGGCACTGATCTTCGGCGCCGCGGTCGCACGCGGGCGCGGCTGGGACCAGGCGGTCGCGCTGGTGGAGAAGATCGGCGTGCACGTCTACGCCGCCCCGGCCTCCGAGCAGGCGCCGTTCCCGGAGGACCACCCGCTCTACGTCGGCGGCCTGCCGTTCGCGATCGGACCGCTGTCGCAGAAGCTGGACGGACACGATGCGGCGATCGTCATCGGTGCGCCGGTCTTCCGCTACTACCCGTACGTCGCCGGCGACTATCTGCCCGAGGGGCTGCGCCTGCTGCACGTGACCGACGACCCGGCCCAGGCCGCCCGCGCCCCGGTCGGCGACAGCCTGATCGGCGATGCGGTGCTGACCATCGAGGCGCTGACCGAGCTGGTCACCACCCGGCCGCACCGTGCGGTGGACAAGCAGCCGCACCTGCTGGCCCCGCACGGGCCCGGCGCGCCGGCCTGCTCGAGCGACGAGCGCATGGGCGCCGACGAGCTGTTCACCACGCTGCGCGCGGCCACCCCGCCGGAGACCGTGGTGGTCTCCGAATCCCCGTCGAACCTGGGCGAGTTCCACGCGGCCTGGCCGATCGTGCGCCCGGACTCGTACTACACCTTCGCCTCCGGTTCGCTGGGCTGGAACCTGCCGGCGGCCGTCGGCTTCGCCCTGGCCGAGCGCGACTCGGGGCGCAACCGGCCGGTGCTGGCGATCATCGGCGACGGATCGATGCAGTACTCGGTGCAGGGGCTGTACACCGCCGCGCGCCTGGAACTGCCGATCCTGTACGTGATCCCGTGCAACGACGAGTACGCGATCCTCAAGTCCTTCGCCGACCTGGAACAGACCCCCGGGGTGCCGGGCCTGGACATCCCCGGGCTCGACGTGGTGTCGATCGCGCGCGGCTACGGCTGCCACGCCGAGCGGGCGGAGACCGGCGAGCAGGTGCGCGCCGCGGTCGCAGCCGCCGCCGACCGGCCCGGACCGACCCTGCTCGCGGTGCCGATCCAGGCGAAGGTGCCACCGCTGCTGTGACCGCCCGTGTCCGCACTGACCCGACGCGTCTGCAAGGAGACTGACTGATGATGAGATGGCTGGCCGTATTCGGCCTCTGGATCCTGGCCGGGGCCTCGGTGGCGCTGGTCGCCCTGGTGTCGCTGTGGTGGCTCTTCCTCACCGTGCCGCTGGCGTTGCTGGCCCTGCTGGGCCTGCACGACCTGCTGCAGGCCAAACACTCGATCCTGCGGAACTACCCCGTGCTCGGGCGCTTCCGCTTCCTGCTGGAGTTCATCCGCCCGGAGATCCACCAGTACTTCATCGAGTCCAACACCGACGGGCGTCCCTACGACCGGGACACGCGCACGATGATCTACGAGCGCGCCAAGGACGTGAAGACCGTGGTGCCCTTCGGCACCGAGCAGGACGTGATGCGGCCGGGCGCGGAGTACCTGCAGCACTCGATCGTCGCGCAGCCGGCGCCGAAGGAGACCCCGCGGGTGCGCATCGGCGGCCCGGACTGCAAACACCCCTACGACATGGCGCTGCTCAACGTCTCGGCGATGAGCTTCGGGGCGCTGTCGGCCAACGCGATCCTCGCCCTCAACGGCGGTGCGGCGCGCGGCGACTTCGCCCACGACACCGGCGAGGGCGGGCTGAGCCCGTACCACCTGCGTCCGGGCGGGGACCTGATCTGGGAGCTGGGCACCGCCTACTTCGGTGCGCGCACCCCCGAGGGGCTGTTCGACCCGGACAAGTTCGCCACCAAGGCCGCACACGAGCAGGTCAAGTGCATCTCGATCAAGCTCTCCCAGGGCGCCAAGCCCGGGCTCGGCGGCGTGCTGCCCGGCGCGAAGGTCACCCAGGAGATCGCCGACACCCGCGAGGTGCCGGTCGGCCAGACCGTGGTCTCGCCGCCCTCGCACTCGGCGTTCAACACCCCGGAGGGGCTGTGCCGGTTCATCGGCCGGCTCCGTGAACTGTCCGGTGGCAAGCCGGTCGGCTTCAAGCTGTGCGTCGGCTCGCGGGCCGAGTTCCTGGGCATCTGCAAGGCGATGATCTCCACCGGCATCGCGCCGGACTTCATCATCGTCGACGGCTCGGAGGGCGGCACCGGTGCGGCCCCGCAGGAGTTCGAGGACAACGTCGGCATGCCGCTGACCCAGGGCCTGATGACCGTGCACAACGCGCTGGTGGGCGCGGGCCTGCGCGACAGGATCGTGCTGGGCGCCTCCGGCAAGGTCACCAACGGCGTCGACATCGTCAAGCGCATCGCCCAGGGCGCCGACTTCACCCTGGCCGCCCGCGCGATGATGATGGCCGTGGGCTGCATCCAGGCCCAGGAGTGCCACACCAACAAGTGCCCCACCGGTGTGGCCACCCAGGACCCGAAGCGGTTCCGCGCCCTGGACGTGCCGGACAAGACCGCCCGGGTCTACAACTTCCAGCGGCACGTGGTCGACAACGCCAAGCAGCTCGTCGCCTCGATGGGGCTGTCGGACTTCAACCAGCTGCACCCGTCGATGGTGATCCGCAACATCGGCGACGACCGGCAGAAGTCCTACGCCGAGCTGTACGAGTGGCTGGACGAGGGCCAGCTGCTGACCGATCCGCCGGAGAGCTGGAAGACCGACTGGGAGGTCGCGCGCGCCGACACCTTCGTGCGCGGCGCACAGGTCACCCCGGACGTCTCACACCACCCGGCCACCCACGTCCAGCACGGTCTGGCCGTGTGACCGGCACGGACGCGCGCACCCGGTGACCGGTCCCGGCGGCCGCGGCAGACCCCACGCGGGTCCGCCGCGGCCGCCGACCCGTGCGCGGGACCTCGCGCCGACCCGGC
>JAJYRZ010000092.1 GCA_021793835.1 Actinomycetes bacterium
CGAGACCGTCGCCCTGGCCCGCGAGGTCGCCCGCGCCTGCGCCGACACCCCGCAGGTGGTCACCGTCTCCGAAGCCGGGGCCTCGGTGTATTCGGCCTCCGAATATGCGAGCAGGGAACTGCCCGGGATGGACGTCGCACTGCGCGGGGCGGTGTCGATCGCCCGCCGGCTGCAGGACCCGCTGGCCGAACTGGTCAAGATCGAGCCGAAGTCGATCGGGGTCGGCCAGTACCAGCACGATGTGGCCGAGACCAAGCTCGCCCGCAGCCTGGCCGCCGTGGTCGAAGACGCGGTCAACGCGGTCGGGGTGGACGTCAACACCGCCTCGGTGCCCCTGCTCGAACGGGTCTCCGGGATCTCCCGCACGGTGGCCGAGAACATCGTCGCCCACCGCGAGGAGACCGGGCCGTTCCCGGACCGCCGGGCACTGAAGGACGTGCCCCGGCTGGGCCCGAAGGCCTTCGAACAGTGCGCGGGCTTCCTGCGCATCACCGGCGGTACCGACCCGCTCGACGCCTCGGCCGTGCACCCGGAGACCTACCCGGTGGTGCGGCGGATCCTCACCGCCACCGGCACCGAGATCGATCGGCTCATGGGCGCCTCGGCCCAGCTGGCCGCACTCGACCCGGCGGACTTCGCCGACGACCGCTTCGGCGTGCCCACGGTCACCGACATCCTGGCCGAGCTCGACAAGCCGGGCCGCGACCCGCGCCCGGAGTTCACAGCCGCCGCCTTCGCCGACGGGGTCGACAAGATCGGTGATCTGCGCCCGGGCATGGTGCTCGAGGGCACGGTGACCAATGTGGCCGCCTTCGGCGCCTTCGTCGACGTCGGCGTGGGGCAGGACGGCCTGGTGCACGTATCGGCGATGAGTGAGAGGTTCGTCTCCGACCCGCATGAGATCGTCCGCTCGGGCCAGGTGGTGCGGGTGAAGGTGATGGAGGTCGATCTCGAACGGCAGCGCATCGGGCTGAGCCTGCGCCTGACCGACGAACCGGGCGCACCCGCGCGGCGCCCCGGCGGGAAGGGACGCAAGAACAACGGTGAGGCCCGCGCGCAGGGCGGTGGAAGGAACCGCGGAGGTAAGGCCGGCGCGGCCGGTCGCGGTGCCTCCGCGGACCGGGCCGGGGGCAAGGGCAAGAAGAAGGGCGGGGCGGCGCCGCAGGGCGCGATGGCCGATGCGCTGCGGCGTGCCGGGCTCGGCTGATTTCCCTTCCGCGCCCCACCTCTGGCATCATGGCGTGGTTGCCCGACGCGGGCGACGCCCGTGACATGGGTATGAACCGGTGGAGCCGTACAGGCCGCCAGGGTCCTCTACCCGCGCGATACCGCAAGGATGGATCGACAATGAACACTTTGGACTTCGTGGAAAAGCAGTCGCTGCGCGACGACATCCCCACGTTCCGAGCCGGCGACACCGTCGACGTGCACGTCAAGGTCATCGAGGGCTCGAAGGAGCGTGTGCAGGTCTTCCGGGGCGTCGTGATCCGTCGCCAGGGCGGCGGCGTGCGTGAGACCTTCACCGTGCGCAAGGTCTCCTTCGGCGTCGGCGTCGAGCGCACCTTCCCGGTGCACAGCCCGAACCTGGACAAGATCGACGTTCTGACCCGCGGTGACGTGCGTCGCGCCAAGCTGTACTACCTGCGCGAGCGCCACGGTAAGGCCGCCAAGATCAAGGAGAAGCGCTGATCGAAAAGCGCCGGGTCTGACCGGAACAGGTCTGGACCCCGGGCCCCGACATCCACCGAGGTGGGCGTCGGGGCCTTTCCCTTGTGCGGTGAAAACATCGTCCGGTGACCGTGGATCGTTCGGTGCCACACGCCTACGCCATGTGGGCGGATCCGATTTCCCGGCACCGGCTATCGGATCGCCCACGACCGAATCGCTCGGAGGGTTAATTGCCAAAATGTGTGTATGGGCTGGGTGTGTCGGGGTGGGTTAGCGGTGTCTTCCGCCCCAGCCGTGTTGGATGCCGTTGCCGTCTTCCCAGCTGAAGCTGGCGCCGAATTGCGGGCCGATCTGTTCGTGTTCGATCGGTGTGTGAGCGGGCCGTGAGCGTGGTGGGTTCCAGTGTTCAGGCCGGGCGAGGTCGAAGGGTGTGCGCGGCTGCCGGGTGAGGCTGTTGAGCAGCCACTCGGCGGCTCTGCGGGCGTGCTCGGCGGGCATTCCGCGGTGGGTGCGGAACAGGTCTTTGAGCGCCTTGTTCGGGCCGCCTTCCAGCGGTGAGGTGGTGCGGGCCAGCGGATGATCGAGGTCTGTCAGCCGCGGGTCGATCCAGGTGAACAAGTGCTCGGAGCGGATCAGCCTGCGGAACAGTCCGCGGGTCTTGCGCAGTTCACGGTGGGTGTACCACCAGGTGCTGGTCGGCGCGATGCCTCTGGGGCGGACGGTGTGAGTGCGCGCGTAGGTGCGGTGGCGCAGGAATTGGTCCCAGCGTTGTTCCCAGTCGTTGTAGGCCTGCAACCACATCACAGCCTGGTCCGGGTCACGCACGTTCATCAATGCCCTGGTCAACGCAAGGATTTCGCGGCCGGCATCGAGCCGGGGGTTCAGGGTGTGGTGGCGGCGCACGGTCTGGAAGATGTGGAAGTAGCAGCGCTGGATACGCGTGTCGGGCCAGGTGTCGGCCAGCGCCGTTTCCAGGCCGCGGCCACCGTCGATCACCGCGACCGCAGGTGCCGCTTGGCGCTGGCAGATCTGCTGCCAGGCGATCTTCTTCTCGCGGTCGCACCACTGCCAGTCCACAACGAACGTGCCGTCGAAGGCGATCAGCAGACACCACTGTTGGAAGTAGGTGCCGTCGAGCATCAGCAGCGGCGCTGCGGTGGTGGCCGGATCCGGTGGCGGGACGGTGATGTTCCAGCACCAGGCGGTGGCGCGGAAGAAAGTGCGGGCACTGGTGGCCAGCTCCGCGGGTCTGCGCTGGCCGAGCAGCCACGCCAAGAACGCGTCGAGTTCGGCCTTGCGGGTGATGTCCGGGCGCGACTGCGTGGCCGAGGCGCCGCAGGTCCGGCAGCGCCACCGGGTCCGTCCTGCGCTCGTGGTCCCGTTCTTGACGAGCTTGCTGGCGCATACACCACAGAACGGTGCGTTTGAAGTACCTGACACCGAACATGGTTCCAGAGCATGTTCACCCGGCCATCACCCGAGGTCAATGGCTAGAAACGCGCCGTTCTATACACACAATCTGGCAATTAACCCCGCTCGGAGTCCAGACCGCGACGCTCGTCGGTGTCCTGGCCTGGTGCTCGCTCATCCACGTTCCGCCGAACCGCATCCAGGTCGCGCTCGCCGAATGCGCCCGCGCCGTGTGGACCGGAGACGGGCTCGCCGTGGGGTTCTTCACCGGTCGAAGGACCGAGCCCTTCGACCATGCGGTCACCACCGCCTACCGGGGTGGCCGGTCCGGATGCTGCGGGAGACCGTGGAAACGGCCGGTTTCGAGGTCGGCAACATCGAGACGCGCACCGATCCCGGTGCGCGCCCGCACGGCGCACTGCTGGCCGTACGGGAGCGGCCACAGGGACCGGAGAGACGGTCGCGGACGGCCTGCCCACCCGCCGCCGGTGGCCGACCATGCCCGATACAGGTGTTCTGGACTAATCTGGCCGGGTGAGCGACGAGATGGACGATGCGGTGGACCGGCCGGCCGAGCCGGGAGACGAGCGGCCAGGTGGCGACGACCGGCCCGCACAGACTCCGCCGCCCGGTCCGGTCTCGGCCGGCGGGGCGGGCCGGGCGGCCCGCCGCAGAGCCGCTGAAGACGCGGACCGGCACGGCGATGCGCAGTCGGCCGATCCGGCCGCGCCGACCGGTCCCGCGGCCGGGAACGACACGGACACGCCCCGGGCGGCTGCGGACGAGGCAGCCGGTACGGCCCGGGAGCCGGACCGGCCCGAGTCCGGCGCGCAGACCCCGGCATCGCAGGCAGGCGAGAAGGTGAAAAAGAACAAGAAGAAGGGGCGCGGTTTCCTCAAGGAGACCGGGCTGATCCTGGTCATCGCCCTGGTCGTGGCGGTGGTGGTGCAGGCGTTCTTCGTGCGCATCTATCTGATCCCGTCCCAGTCGATGGAGCCGACCCTGCACGGCTGCCCGGGCTGCACCGGCGACCGCATCGCGGTCGACAAGATCAGCTACCGGTTCACCGATCCCGCACCGGGCGATGTGGTGGTCTTCCGCGGACCGCCCGCCTGGGATGCGGGTTTCGTGTCCAACCGCTCCGACAACGTCATCGTGCGCGGCTTCCAGGAGGTCGGCTCCTTCGTCGGCCTGGTCGCCCCGGACGAGAACGACATGGTCAAGAGGATCATCGCCACCGGCGGGCAGACCGTGCAGTGCCTGGAGGGCGATCCGGGCGTGATGGTCGACGGCGAGGTGCTCGACGAGCCGTATCTGGCCGAACCGGCCGCGACCAGCCCGTGGGTCGACAACGCCTGCCAGGGCGAGTACTTCGGTCCGATCACCGTGCCCGAGGACCACTACTGGATGATGGGCGACAACCGCACCGACTCGGCCGATTCGCGCTACCACATCGGTGACGAGCTGCAGGGGACCGTGCCGCGCGACAACATCATCGGTAAGGCCCGCTGGAAGGTGCTGCCGTTCAGCCGGATCGGCGGGGTCTCCGACCACGACCCGCAGGGCTGACCGTGACCTCGGCCGGCACCCGGTGGCCGCCGCGCGCGATCGTGCGCGACCTGGGCCTGCGCACCTATGAACGGCCCCTGTACCGGCGCGGGCTCGGACCGGTCGCCGGGGTCGACGAGGCGGGACGCGGCGCATGCGCCGGACCGATGGTGGTCGCGGCCTGTGTGCTCGGCCCCGACATCCACCCGGATCTGGCGGGGTTGACCGATTCGAAGAAGCTCACCGCGCGCCGTCGCGAACAGCTCTTCCCGCTCATCCGCCGGCGGGCCCGGGCGCACGCGATCATCGTCATCGAGCCCGAAGAGATCGACCGCCGCGGGGTGCACGTGCTCAACATCGAGGGCATGCGCCGCGCGGTATGGGCGTTGGGGCAGCCCGTGGGTTACGTGCTCACCGACGCCTTCGCCGTCGACGGGTTGCCCGCACCGTCACTGGCCGTCACCGGCGGGGACGCGGCGGTGACCGCGATCGCGGCGGCCAGCGTGCTGGCCAAGGTGGCTCGTGACCGCATCATGGTCGCACTCGACCAGGACCATCCGCAGTACGGCTTCGCCGGGCACAAGGGCTACGGCACTCCCGCGCACACCGCAGCGCTGAACGCCCACGGGCCCAGCCCGGTGCACCGGATGTCGTATGCCAACGTCGCTGCGGCCGCCCGCACGGCCGGGGAAGCGGTGACCGTCCCGGCCAGGCACACACCGACGGCTGGTCGCGATGGGCCGGGCGCGGCGGGCTAGGCTGGCAGACCGGAAGACGTGCGGGCGACGGGAGGGAGAGCGGATCCGATGAGTGCGGAAGATCTGGAGAAGTACGAGACGGAGATGGAGCTGTCGCTGTACCGGGAGTACCGCGACATCGTCCGCCAGTTCACCTACGTCGTGGAGACCGAGCGGCGGTTCTACCTGGCCAACACGGTCGAGCTGCTGCCGCGCAACATCGACGGCGAGGTCTACTTCGAACTGCGCATGTCCGACGCCTGGGTGTGGGACATGTACCGTCCGGCCCGGTTCGTCAAGAACGTCCGCGTGCTGACCTTCAAGGACGTCAACATCGAAGAACTCGAACAGCCCGAGCTCGGGCTGCCCGAAACCGGGCCGTTCGGGCGCTGACCCCGCATGCGATGACGGCCACCCGGCCGCCCCCGCAACCAGTGGCGCGACACCGGCACACCCCGGTGCCGCGCCGCTTCTGTCTCTTCCCCGTCGCCCACCGACATCTGCGGGCGCTCCGCCGCCGATCCTCCACAACCCGGCCCGCCGTCCACAGACCCGGGCACCGACCCGGCGACGATCGGCCGGGAAGCCCGTGGGCTGCTGACACGCTGGGCCCCAGCACGACCCGACGACCAGGAACGGTCCGGGCGGTGAGGGGAAGGCGGGGTCATGGGGACGGACATCGGTGCGGACCGGCGCAGGGAACTGGGCCGGCGCGGAGAGCAGGCGGCGGCGCAGTTCCTCACCTCCCGCGGGCTCGAGGTGATCGACCGGAACTGGCGCAGCCGCACCGGTGAACTGGACCTGGTCGCGGTCGACGCAGACGTGCACGTGTTCGTCGAGGTCAAGACGCGCACCGGCACCGGATTCGGCGCACCGGCCGAGGCGGTGCCGGCGCGTAAGGCCCGGCGGATCCGCGGGCTGGCCATCGAGTGGCTGCGCGCCCACGGGGTGTTCGCACCCGAGATCCGGTTCGATGTGATCGCCGTGTATTGGCCGCCCGGCCGCGATCCGCGGATCGAACATCTGGCGGGGGTGTTCTAGCGATGGGGCTGGGACGTGCCTATGCGATCGCGCTGACCGGCATGGACGGACACGTGGTCGAAGTCGAGGCGGACGTGGGGACGGGGCTGCCCGGTCTGCATCTGGTGGGCCTGCCGGACACCGCGCTGCAGGAGGCCCGCAACCGGGTGCGCGCTGCGGTCGACAACTCCGGAGAGCGGTGGCCGCGCGGCAAGATCGTGCTCGCCTTGTCGCCGGCGATGCTGCCCAAATCCGGGTCGTTGTTCGATGTGACCCTGGCCGCGGCCATCCTGCACGCTGACGGCCGGCTGCCCGACGCCGCGGTGGCATCGACCGTGCTGCTCGGCGAGCTCGCCCTCGACGGGCGTCTGCGGTCGGCCCGCGGCATGCTGCCCGCGGTCCTCGCCGCCCGGGCCGCCGGCTGCCGGCGCGTGGTGGTGCCGGTCTCGGCGCTGGGGGAGGTGTGCGCGGTCGGCGGGGTGGAGATCCGCGGGGCGCGGGACCTGGCCGAGCTGCTGGCCGGGCTGCGCGGGCACACCGAGCTGGCCCGGCCGGGGAAGCCGCAACAGCCGCCGGAGCAGACCGGGCCGGACCTGGCCGATGTGGTCGGCCAGGCGCAGGCCCGCCAGGCCGTGGAGATCGCGGCGGCCGGCGGCCACCATCTGATGCTGATGGGCAGCCCCGGGGTGGGCAAGACGATGCTCGCCCAGCGTCTACCCGGCCTGCTGCCCCCGCTGACCGCCGACGAATCGCTCGAGGTCAGCGCGGTCCACTCGTTGGCCGGGCTGCTCGGGCCCGATCTGCCGCGGATCACCCGGGCCCCGTTCGTGGCCCCACACCACACGGCGACCGCGGTCGCCCTGGTCGGCGGCGGCCAGGGGTGGGCGCGTCCCGGGGCGGTGAGTCTGGCGCACCGGGGTGTGCTGTTCCTCGACGAATGCCCGGAACTGAGCGCCGATGCGCTCGAGGCTCTGCGCACCCCGCTGGAGGAAGGCACGGTCCGCCTCGCCCGCAGCAACGGCGTGGTGCGCTACCCGGCGCGGTGCCAACTGGTGCTGGCCGCCAATCCGTGCCCGTGCGCCCCGGCCCGCGACGTGGACTGCGTGTGCCCGCCCGCGGTGCGAAGGCGCTATCTGGCCCGACTGTCGGGTCCGCTGCTCGACCGGGTGGACCTGCACGTGACGATGCATCCGCCGGCGGCCGGGGCGCTGACCGCGGACCGACCCGAGACCAGCGCGGCGGTGGCCGACCGGGTCGGGCAGTCCCGGGACCGGGCGGCGCACCGGTGGGCGCGGGTGTCTCTGGCGGTCAACGCCGAGATCCCCGGACCGGTGCTGCGGCGCGAATACACCCTCGACGGACCTGCGCGCAGGCCGTTGGAGACGGCGCTGCGCACCGGGCGGATCACCGCCCGCGGGGTCGATCGGACGTTGCGAGTGGCGTGGACTCTTGCTGATCTGGCGGACCTGCCGACCCCGGGCGTGGACGAGGTCGCCGCAGCACTGATGTTCCGTGCGGGCAGGGCGTCATGAGCCCAGCCGCGGTCGATCCGGCCGATCCGCGCACGCGCGCCTGGGCGTATCTGTCCCGGGTGGCCGAGGGCGCCCACGCTCCGCTGCAGGAGCTGATCGGGGCGCTCGGGCCCGAACACGCCGCCGAGGTGCTGCGGTCGGGCACCCACGGACCCCGACTGCCGCGCGCGCTCAGCGATGCGGTGGAGGCCCGCCGGGCCCTGGACAGATCGGCACAGGACCTCACCGCGCTGGCCCGGCTCGGCGGACGGCTGATCACCCCCGACAGCCCGGAATGGCCGCAGTGGCGGATGCGCCACTTCCGTCCGGGCCCGACAGACGGACGGGGCCGACGCCCGGTCGACCACGCCGCGCCGGTGGCGCTGTGGGCGGTGGGCACGGCCCGGCTGACCGACATCGACCGGGCGGTCGCAGTGGTGGGCACCCGGGCGGCCAGCGGCTACGGCGAACACGTCACCGCCGAGATCGCCGGCGACCTGGCGGCGGACGGCTACGCGATCGTCTCCGGCGCCGCCTACGGGGTCGACGCGGTCGCGCACCGCGCCGCCCTGGCCCGGGACGGGCTCACGGTAGCGGTGCTGGCCTGCGGGATCGACCGGGTCTATCCGGCCGGCAACGCGGCCCTGCTGCGCGGGGTGAAAGACCGCGGACTGGTGGTCAGCGAGTATCCGCCCGGCACCGTGCCCGCGCGCTACCGCTTCCTAGGGCGCAACCGGCTCATCGCGGCCCTGTCCGATGCGGTCGTGGTCCCGGAGGCGGGGCTGCGCAGCGGGGCACGCAACACGGTGTCGTGGGCGCGGCGGTTCGGTCTGCCGGTGTGCGCGGTGCCCGGACCGGTCACCAGCGCCACCTCGGTGGGATGTCACCGGATGATCGCCGACGGTGTCGCGGCGCTCGCGGTCGATGCCGCGCAGGTCGCCGAGGCGGCCGGCCCGATCGGTACGCTCGCGCCCGCCGTGGATGCGCCCGAGCGGGTCACCGATCCGCTCACCGAAGACCAGCGGCGCGTCTACGACGGCTTTCCTGCCCGCGGGGCCGTCAGCGTCGAGGAACTGTCGGTGGAGGCCGGCTTGCCGATCCGCACCGTGCTCGCCGCGGTGGCGATGCTCGAGGCCGCGGACCTGATCGTTCCCGAGGGCCGCCGGTGGCGCCTGGCCCCGGTCAGGCCGGCGCGTCCTGCCCGCGGGTGAGGGTGAACACGGCGGTCGAGGCGATGACGATGACCGCCAGCACCGAGATCGCCATCGGCACCGGGCTCGCCTCGGCCCCGACTCCGACCAGCAGGGGAACCGCGGCGCCGACCGTGAACTGGAAGGCCCCCAGCACGGCCGATCCGGAACCGGCGACGTCGCGGACCGCGTCCATCGCCAACGCGGTGGCGTTGCCGAACACGAAACCGATGGTGGTGGTCAGCAGGAACATCAGCACCAGCAGCGGCGCCTTGGCGTTCGAGTCGATCGACACCGTCACGGTCATCGCCACAGCGATCGCGAGCAGCACCATCAGCGCATAGCGCAGCACTGTGCGCGGGGCGACGTGGTCGATCAGCTTGGTGTTGAGGAAGTTCGACGCGGTCAGCCCGACCGCGTTGAGCGCGAAGAACAGGGAGAACACGCCGGGGGAGAAGCCCATGCCGTCCTGGAGCACGAACGGCGAGGCCGAGATGTAGGAGAACAGGGCGCCGAAGGTGAAACCGAAACCGAGCGTGTAGCCGACGAAGACGCGGTTGCGCAGCACCCCGGCCAGACTGCGCGCCACCGTGGCCGCCCCGGCCGGATGCCGGTGTTCGGCCGGCAACGTCTCGGGCACGGTCGCCCACACCGCGGCCAGGGTCACCGCGGCCAGCCCGGCCAGGATCCAGAAGATGCCGCGCCAGCCCAGCGGTCCGAGCACCGCACCGCCGATCAGCGGGGCCACCACCGGGGCGAGCCCACCGATGACCATCATCAGGGAGAACAGCTTCGCGGCCGTGATCCCGGTGGTCCGGTCGCTGATCACCGCACGGGCGAGCACCACCCCGATGCCGCCGCTGAACCCCTGGATGAAGCGGGCGACGATCAGCACCTCGATCGTCGGCGACAGCGCGGCGAGCACTCCGGTGCCGAGCAGCACCGCGGTGCCCACCAGCAGCAGCCGGCGCCGCCCGAGGGCGTCGGAGACCGGTCCGATGACCAACTGCCCGATGGCCAGACCGATCATGAACGTGGTCAGCGTCAACTGGACCACCGAATCGTCGGTCTGCAGGGCCGAGCCGATGCTCGGCATGGCCGGCAGATACATGTCGATCGACAACGGTGCGGTGGCCGACAGCAACGCGAGCGTCAGCAGCATCACGGTCGGGATGGGACGGGCGGCGGAAGACGAGGAGTCGGACACGACGATGATTGTGCCCACAACGATCCGCCGGCGATCCGGTCGGGGGACGGGGAAGAGAAACCGGTCACCAAAGGTTGCGCGACGCAGGAATCTCGTCACCCGATGCGCGGCGCGGACGACCTCGTCGCCCCCGCCGGGCGCCGCGAGTGTCGCGCGCGGTCCGGGCACGGAGGGCATAGTAGGAGCCATGGACCCGACCCGCCCTGCGTATCACCCGGTCCGTGCGGCCGAGGTGGTCGCCGACTTCGGTGACCACCTGCGGTATGAGCGCGGCCGTTCGGAACACACCGTGCGCGCCTACTGCGGTGACGTCACGGCCCTACTCGGCACCGACACCGATGACGACGGGATGGTGGACCTGGCCGCGGCGCTGACCCTGGACCGGCTGCGTGGCTGGCTCGCCGCACAGGCGGATGGCGGCATCGCACGCACCACCTTGTCGCGCCGGACCTCGGCGGTGCGCACCTTCGGGGCCTGGGCGCTGCGGACCGGACTGATCGCCCAGGACCCGGCGCACCTGCTGGCCGCTCCGAAACCGCACCGCACGCTGCCGAAGGTGCTGCGCACCGATCAGGCCGCGCAGATGCTCGAGGCCGCACAGGTCGGTGCCGAGCAGCACGACCCGGTGGCCCTGCGCGACCGGGTGATCGTCGAACTGCTCTACGCGACCGGGATCCGGGTGGCGGAGCTGTGCGGGCTCGACCGCGGCGACGTCGACACCGCCGACCGGCTGCTGCGGGTGCGCGGTAAAGGCGACCGGGAGCGGATGGTCCCGTTCGGCACACCCGCGGTGACCGCACTGTCGGACTGGGCCGCGCACGGCCGCCCGCAGCTGGTCGGTGACCGGTCCGGTGAGGCCCTGCTGCTGGGCGTGCGCGGGGGCCGGATCGATCCGCGCATCGTGCGCACGGTGGTCCAGCAGGCCACCGCGGCGGTGCCCGGTGCGCCGGCACTGTCTCCGCACGGACTGCGGCACTCGGCCGCCACCCACCTGCTCGAGGGCGGCGCGGACCTGCGTGTGGTGCAGGAACTGCTCGGCCACCAGGCGCTGACCACCACCGAGCTGTACACCCACGTCAGCGTCGAACGGTTGCGCGCCGAACACGCGCGGGCCCACCCGCGGGCGTGAGGGCCGCGGCCCCGTCGCCCAGCGGTTTGAGCCGCACCGGCCCGCTGCGCAACAGGGCGAGCGGATCGAGATAGTCCTTCCCGTCGCGCAGCCCGAAGTGCAGACAGGCCGGCCGCGGGCAGCCCGGATGACCCGACTGCAGCGTGCCGATCGGTCCGCCGCCGACCACCCGGTCCCCGGCGGCGACCGCGGCGCGCACCGGCTCATAGGTGGTGCGCAGGCCCGAAGCGTGATCGATCGACACCACCGGCCGGCCCGCGACCTGACCGGCGAAGGCCACCGTGCCGGCGCCGGCGGCGTAGACCGTGGCCCCGGGCGCCCCAGCCAAGTCCGCGCCGCGGTGCCCGGGCGCGTAGCGGTGCTCGAGCCGGTCGAAATGGCGGGTGACCTCCGGGACCGGTTGCAGCGGCCAGTGATGCCCGGCCCCAGGGCCGGCGCTCTGCGGCGCGGCGCCGACCACCGGGCCCGGCCCGGCCACCAGCGCGGCGCACACGATCACCGCGGCCACACGCCGGTACAGCGCACCCCGGCGGGCGGGCGGGACACTGCGATCGGAGGTGGACACGTCCCCACCGTGACCGGTCCGCCCGCCCGGGGGAAGGCGGCCGGTGCACGTCCTGTGGACAACCGCGGTGTGTCCACAGGACGGCCCGGCCGGCCCTTGTCCGACCGGGTTCGTGCCGGTATGTTCCCCACCCGTTTTCCTTCCCGGGCCTGCAGGTGCGTAGAATCGGCGTGCGGAGA
>JAJYRZ010000093.1 GCA_021793835.1 Actinomycetes bacterium
CGGACCACGAGGGGCGCCCGCCTCCCCTCCCCCGCCTCGAGCTCCGCGAGCAGCCGCTCGACGTCGAGGGGGACGCGCACCGCGTCGCGCGCCCGCGCGTGCGCGAGGCCGAAGGCGAGCACCTCCCGCGTGGGGAGCGACGCGCCGATCCGGCCGAGGCCGATCCGCGCCGGGGTGTAGCGCCGCAGCCCGGGGACGGGGTCGCCCGCCGGACCGCCGCCGCCCGGCGGCGCTACGCGCTGCTGATCGCCGGACTCACCGTGCTCGCCGTGGTGTTCGCGCTCGGGGTGCTGCTGTGGCAGATCCCCGTGGACTACGGCACCACCGGCTACTGGCGGATCGTCGAACGCCGCGCCTCCTCGCTCGCGGTGATCGCCGTGGTCGCCGTCGGCCAAGGTATGGCCACGGTCGCCTTCCAATCGGTGGCCGGCAACCGCATCGTCACCCCCTCGCTGATGGGCTTCGAGGCCCTCTACGTCGCCATCTCCACCGCCGCGGTGTTCTTCCTCGGCACCGGCGGAGTCGCCGCGGTGACCGGGCTGCCGCAGTTCGCCCTGATGGTCGGACTGATGGTGGCGTTCTCCCTCGCCCTGTACGGCTGGCTGCTGTCGGGCAAGCGCGCCTCGATGCAGGTGATGCTGCTGGTCGGCATCGTCATCGGCGGCGGCCTGGCCTCGGTGGCCACGTTCATGCAGCGCATGCTCACCCCGAGCGAGTTCGACGTGCTCACCGCCCGGATGTTCGGCTCGATCTCCAACGCCGAGGTGTCCTACCTGCCGCTGGCGATCCCGCTGGCGCTCGCCGGTGCCGGATGGCTGTGGGCGCGCGCCCGGCGGCTCGACGTGGTCGCCCTGGGCCCGGACACCGCCACGAACCTGGGCGTCGACCACCGGCGCGAGACGATCTGGACCCTGCTCGCGGTCTCGGTGCTGATGGCGGTGTCCACCGCGCTGATCGGCCCGATGACCTTCCTCGGCTTCCTGGTGGCCACACTCGCCTACCAGTTCGCCGGCACCCACTCCCACCGCCGGGTGTTCCCGGTGGCCGCGCTGACCGGCTTCGTGGTGCTCTCGGGCGCCTACTTCGCGCTCAAACACGTCCTCGACACCCAGGGCGCGGTGTCGATCATCATCGAGGCGGTCGGCGGCATCGTGTTCCTCGTCGTCATCCTGCGGAAGGGCCGACTGTGATCAGACTCGACGGAGTGGTCAAAGACCATGCGCCCGGGGTGCGCATCGGTCCGCTGGACATCGAGATCCCGGCCGGCGGGGTGACCGCGCTGATCGGCCCGAACGGGGCCGGCAAGTCGACGATGCTCACCATGATCGGCCGGCTTTTAGGCATGGACGCCGGGGCGATCGAGATCGCCGGCTACGACATCACCCGCACCAAGAGCCGCGATCTGGCCAAGATCGTCTCGGTGCTGCGCCAGGAGAACCACTTCGTCACCCGGCTGACCGTGCGCCAACTGGTCGCCTTCGGCCGCTACCCGCACTCGAAGGGCCGGATGACCGTCGACGACGAGCGCGCGGTCGATGAGGCGATCGAGTTCTTCCAGCTCGGCGACCTGCAGACCCGCTACCTCGACGAACTGTCGGGCGGGCAGCGCCAGCGCGCCTATGTGGCGATGGTTTTGTGCCAGCAGACCGAATACCTGCTGCTCGATGAGCCGCTGAACAACCTGGACATGAAGCACTCGGTGCAGATGATGGGGCACCTGCGCCGCGCCGCCCTCGAACTGGGCCGCACCGTGGTGATCGTGCTGCACGACGTGAACTTCGCCGGGCACTACGCCGACCGGATCTGCGCGATGAAGGACGGTCGGGTCATCGAGTTCGGCACACCCGAGCAGATCATCGACGGCGAGGTGCTCAGCCGGGTGTTCGACACCCCCGTGACCTGCATCGACGGCCCGCGCGGGCCGCTGGCGGTCTACTACTGATCCTCCCCGTGCCGCAGACGCGGGGAGACCGGGGCCGGGGCGAGGGGAGGCTCAGTCCTCGGTGTCGGTGCCGCTGTCGGAGTCGCCTTCGCCGTCGGTGCGGGTGAAGGTCAGCTCGGTGTCGCCCTCGGTCAGCACCAGCAGGTCCTCGCCGGTGCGGATCTGCGGGCCGGCCTCTAAGAAGCCGGTCATCCACTGGTCCTGCTCCATCAGCGGCTCCTCGCACGCCATCTCCGTCGCGGCCAGCTGCGGGGTGGACAGGGCGCCGTCGTCGATGCTGAACGCGCCGAACAGCCGGTTGCAGCCGGCGTGCACGGAGACGGTGCCGGAGTCGAAGACGAGCTCGACGGTCGAGTCCTTCACCAGGGTGTGGCCGGTGATCTCCGACAGGTCGTAGACCGAGTCGGACAGATCCGCCGCGGTGGGCACGGTCTCGGCGGTGGCGGCCGGGGCGGCCCCGTCATCGGTATCGGCGTCGGCGTCGCTGCTGCAGGCGCCCAGCAGCAGTGCGCCTGCGGCGATCAGAGCGAGCGGGGGCAGGGTGCGCGGCAGGATCTTCATGACCGCGCAGTCTAGTCGCACGTCCGCGTTTCGAGGCGCCGCGCCGCGCCGAAGGTCAGGCGCCGGTGCGCGCGACGATGTCGCCGGAGATCAGGATGAGGAACTCGGCGTCCTCGGTCAGCACGTTGAGATATCCGGAGTCGACGCTGAGCACATAACCGTCGATCACCCCGTCGACGGTGGTGATCTGCTCGAGTGGCACCCAGGGCGTGCCGATGAACGCGGCGATCACCAGCACCGCCCCGGCCGTGATCGCCCCGACCCGGGCCAGCGCCGAGGCCAGCAGCCGGGTGGCCTCGGCCGGCATGGGCACCCGGCGCGGCGGGCGATGACAGATCGCGAACACCGCCAGCACGGCCGCCGAGACGACCGGCAGCCACCAGCCGCCGTAGCTGACGGTCAGCGCCACCAGCAGCACCGCGGAGACCACCGCGGGGATCACCACCACCATCCGGCGTCCGCCGCGGTCCCACAGCAGGCTGGCCAGCAGCAGCGGCAGCAGACACACCAGCAGCACCTCGGTGAGCACGTGCCCGCTCATCAGCGAACCGACCAGCAGGGTCAGCGCATCGGACAGGCTCAGCGTCGTCGACACGGCGAAGGCGGTGTCCCAGTCGTAGCCGGAGACCGCGAAGATGCGCAGCAGCACGAACGCCAGCGCCCACACGGTCGCCGGTGCGGCGAACCCGGCGACGGTGCGCGCCGCCGACACCGCGGCCGAGGACGTCGGCGCGGCCGGATCGTCGCCGGGCCGGGCCGGATCGGCCTCCGGCGGCGGGGGCGGAGAGTCGGACACGGCCCCGATCATGCCCGACCGGTCGGTATCTCCGGGAAGGTGCGCGTCCGCGGGCTGCGCCGCGTGGCGCTCCGCCGCGGGCCGTGTGCCGGGCGCCGCGGCGGGGTGCGGGTCACGCCTCGGCGAGGTCGGCGCCGGCGGTGACGGTGTGGAACAGCGACACCCCCGTCCGCGCGGCCACATCCCGCACGAACTCTTCGGCGTGGTCGATCGCCGCCTCCGGGGCGAGCACTCCGCGCCGGGTGATCCGGCCGGCCAGCAGTTCCGCCACCCCGGTCGCGGCCGGGACCGCGGTCAGGTTGCCGGTGCCCGAGGCGACCTCGCGGGCGTAGACCATGTGGCCCTCGACCGTCACACGTGTCGGCTCACCGCCCCGCGATCCGTCCATGCGCACCTGCCACACCGCGCCCGGTCTCGGTTCGGGCGCGGAGATCGCCAGGTTCTTCCGTCCCGGGTCGGAGGCCATGTACTCGGCGAGGAACCTGCGCGGCGAGAGCCCCAGCCCCGCGATCTCGGTGTCGTCGGTCAGGCCCAGCCGGGCGAAGGTGCGCCACAGCTCCACCGCCTCGTCTTCGAACCAGCGGAACCGCACCACCGCATCGCGCACCCCGGGCAGGAACCGGCCGAGCGTCACCGCCTCCGGATGGCCCATGTAGCTGTAGTCGGCGGTGCCGTAGGGCGCGCGGAAGGTGAACGGGCGCGGATCGGCCCAGGCCGGCACCGACACCGCGCGTCCGCCCAGGAACTGGGTGACCTCCCCGGACATCGAGTGCAGCATGTGGTCGTTGACGTTGACCCCCATGTCCACCACATAGGGCACGCCGATCACCACGTCCACGGTGTCGATCCGGTCGAGCGACTCGGCCGCCCAGCGCGCCGCCAGGTTCGTCATCCCCGGGGTCGACCCCATGCCGGTGAGCACGGTGAGCCCGGCCGCGCGCGCCGCGGCGTCGAGCACGGTGTCGGCCAGCAGCGCCTCGGCCGTGTCGTACTCGTCGCAGATGTCGACGTAGTGTGCCCCGGCCGCGACCGCGGCGTGGGCGACGAGCGCGCCGAACCGGTAGAACGGCCCGACCGAGTTGAACACCACGTGCGCCCCGGCGACCGCGGCGGCCAGCGAGTCGGCGTCGGTGACGTCGACCGGGCGGAGGTCCGCGCCGATCTCGTCGGCCAGCCGGGTCGCCGCCGCGGTGTCGCGGTCGGCGACGATCAGCTCCGGCGGCGGATCGAGCGCCGCCAGTTCCCGGGCGACGTCCGCGCCGACCGCCCCGGTGCCCAGCACCACCACCCGGCTCATCGCTGCACCCAAGCCCGGTCGAGCAGCACGATCCCGTCGAGGCTGCGGTTCATCCCGTGCACCGCATCCGACCACACCAGGCGTACCTGCGCCGGCGCCCACACCAGATAGGGCACGGTCTCGGTCACCCGCTCCTGGAGCCGGTCGATCACGTCCTGCTTCTCCTCGTCGCCCTCGGCGACCAGCAGCTCTTCGAGCAGCGCGTCGGTCTGCGCATCGGCGTAGCCCGAGGCGTTGTCCTCCGACTCGGCGGCGAGACCGTCGTACAACCGCATGTAGGGGGCGGCGTCGATCAGGTTCAGCCCGCCCCGGGCGATGTCGAAGTCGTTGTCGAGATAGATCTTCTGCACCAGCGCCGCGACGCTCGGCACGCTGTCGACGGTGACCGTGAAGCCGACCTGCTCGAGCATCGCCTGCGCGGCCAGGGCTGCGGACTGGGCGGTCGGCTCGGTGAGCGTGACATAGGTCAGGTGCCCGTCGTAGCCGTCGGCCTTGGCCTCATCGAGCAGCGCGCGCGCAGCCTCCGGATCGGGCTGCGGGCCCTCGACCTCGCCGTGCCAGGGCGAGCCCTCGGGGAACATGGTGGCGCTGATCGGCCCGGAGCCCTCGGAACTGCGCCGTGCGATCGTCTCCGGATCGATGGCCAGCGCGATCGCACGGCGCACCCGCAGATCCTCGCCGGGGCGGCCCTCACGCTGGTTGATGAACGCGATCGCGCCCTGCCCCTGCAGGTCGCGGTAGCCGGGCAGGCCGGCTTGTTCGACATCGGCGAGCACCACCGGATCGCGCAGGATGTAGGTGGCGTCGAGTTGGCCGTCGACGATCTCGTCGAGCTGGGTGCGCGCCCCGTCGGTGGGCACGAAGCGCACCGTATCGAGCAGCGCGCGATCGGTGTGCCGGTCTTCACGCGCGGTGAGCATCAGTTCCCGCTCGGGGCTGAACTCCTCGACGGTGAAGGCGCCCGCCCCGATCGGGGTGAAGTCCTCGCCGTCGCCGGCGGACGGGGCGACGATCATGCCCGCGCCCATGGTCAGCAGCGCTGGGAAGTCCTCCCACGGCTCGGTGAGCGCGACGGTGAAGGTCCGGTCGTCGTCCACGATCACCTCGTCGACCACCCGGTTCCAGGTCTGCGCGCCCGAGGCGTAGCTGTCGGCGAACCGGTCCAGCGACGCCGCGGCGGCTGCGGCGTCGAGCGCCGAGCCGTCGGAGAAGGTGGCGCCCGCGGGCAGGGTGAACCGCCAGGCGGTGCCCGCGTCGTCGACCTCCATCGACTCGGCCAGCTGCGGAAGGTATTCGCCGGTCTCGCCGTCCTGGCGGACCAGCAGGTCGTAGATCGCGGCCAGTTCGGTGCCGCCGTTGGAACCGGCCACCTGGGTGACGACCGGGTCCAGGCTCTGCGGGAACGAGTACGAGCCGAAGGTCAGCCGCCCGCCCGGGACCGGTTCCCCGGCGTCGGCGGAGTCGGCGGCGACGTAGCCGACGACCTCCGACGAGCCGGACGGACCGGAGCCGGTGGTGCCGGCGTCGGAGCCGCAGGCCGACAGGGTCAGGGCGGCCGCGCCCGCCAGAGCTGCGCCGACGGTGAGCCGGGCGCGCATCCAGGGTGTGCGACGAGTGCGTTGCGTCATGGTCTGCCTCACTTCTTCCCGGCGGTGTGCCGGGAGTCATGGCGCATGACGGTATGCACATCCCACTCTTAACGCAACAGGTGTTCCGTTAAGGGTGGATGTGGGACTCGGGCGGTGCCGGTCAGTCCGGGGCGAAGGCGCGTACCACGGCTGCGGCCAGCCCCTCGACGATCTCCGGTGGGGCCGGGGTGTGGGCGTAGGTGGCGTGCAGCAGCAGCGGGCCGACCAGCATCTGTAGGATCAGCCGCGGATCGGCGTCGGCGCGCAGCTCGCCGCGGCCGGCGGCGCGGTCGATCACCGCGGCCAGTCGGCGCTCGACCGGCTGCCAGTAGGTGTACTGCACCTCGGCGACGTCGGAGTCGGTGTCCGCGGCCAGGATCGTGTTCAAGGTGCGCTCGACCGGGTCGGCGAAGAACTCCGCGAGTGCGCGGGTCAGCGCGGCGGCGTCGCCCGGCCACGATCCGGTGTCGGGCACGGCCAGGTGGCCGGTGTGCTCGATCAGCGCCTCCTCGACCAGGGCGACGCGGGTGGGCCACCAGCGGTAGGCGGTCGAGCGGTGGATCTCGGCCAGGCGGGCGACGTCGGCGACGGAGAAGTCCGTGCGTCCCTCGCGCAGCAGGTCCAGCACGGCGGTGCGCACGGCGGCGCGCACCGCGGCGCTGCGCCCCCCGGTGCGCACCCGGCGGGCGCGCGGCTCGGTGTCGGTCATGGGGCCCAGCCTAATCCGGCCGGCGGGCTCCGCATTTCACTTAACGCGACAGGTGTTGCGTTAGCGGTGGGGGTCTGGTCTCATGGCCTCGGGCCCGTCCGTCGGCGGGCTCACCGACATCGCAAGGGACCGTCATGGCTGATCTGACCCGTGTGCACGCCTCCGCGCCGACCGCGGAAATCATCGAAGTCCTGCTCGACCAGGGCGCGGTCGTCGTCGAGGACCTACTCGACGCCGACCTGGCCGCCCGCTTCAACGCCGAGCTCGACCCGTATCTGACCCACACCCCGCAGGGCTCCGACCGGGGCTTCGTCAACGCCGGGGTCGCCGCCTTCTTCGGCGACCGCACCGAGCACCTGGCGGGACTGGCCGCCAAGTCGCCGGTCTTCGCCACCGAGGTGCTCACTCACCCGGTCTACACCGCGGTCGCCGACGCGGTGCTGCTACCCAACTGCGCCGCCTACCAGCTCAACCTCGCCCATGTGCTGCACCGCGGCCCGGGCGGGACCCCGCAGATGCTGCACCGCGACGAGGACGTGTGGGTGCAGGTCCCGCACCCGCGGCCGCGCCCGGCCATCCAGCTGGCCTCGGTGGTGGCGCTCAACGACTTCACCGCCGACAACGGCTCGACCCGGGTGATCCCGGGCAGCCACAAGTGGGACCGGGACCGGGTGCCCACCGACGCCGAGGCGATCCCGGCGGTGATGAAGGCCGGTTCGGGGGTGATCTACCTCGGCTCGACCATCCACGCGGCCGGCGCGAACACCACCGCGGACGTGTGGCGCCGCGGCATGCACATCAGCTACTGCGTGGGCTGGCTGCGCACCGAGGAGAACCAGTACCTGTCGATCCCGCTCGAGCAGGCCCGCACGCTGCCCGAGGCCTCCCAGCGGCTGCTCGGCTTCGGCGTGCATGACGCGGTCGCCCAGCGCGGCGGGTACCTGGGCACCGTCGACCTGGCGGACCCGGTGACGCTGATGGCGGCCGGCCGGCTCTGACGCGCGGCGAGCGCGGGGTGCGGGAGCAGCCGATTACCCGCACCCCGCGTTCGCCCTGCGGTGCGCGCACGCCGCCCGTTCCCGTGCCGAAAGACGGCCGATCGGGTCGTCGGGCGCGATCGGCGCAATACCCTGAGCGGTGCTGATGACAGTCGAACAGGCCGCGTGTGCGGGGTGGCATGCTGCTCACGCAGCCGTGCGGGCAGACGGGCCGGCCCCTTGCCGGGCGGCCGTGTTGAAGGGATCGCAATGTGCCGTTGGCTGGCGTATACCGGAGACTCCATCCCGCTCGATGACGTGTTGGTCAACCCGAATCACTCGTTGATCGATCAGAGCCTGATGGCCCGCGACCTGTATCTGCCCGGCCCGCAATGGGGCACGCAGTTCCGCGACCACATGTTCCCGACCAACGGCGACGGATTCGGCATCGCCTGGTCCGGCCGCGGAGGTCGGCTGTGGCAATACCGGCAGACCACCCCCGCCTGGGACAGCCAGAATCTGCGCCACCTGGCCGCGCAGATCGAATCCGGCTGCTTCTTGGCGCATGTGCGCGCCGCTCCGGGCGGTCTGATCGCCGAGCAGAACACCCACCCGTTCGTCTACGACGGGTGGATGCTCCAGCACAACGGCGAGATCAACGACTTCGCACAGCTCAAGCGCGACCTGGTCTTCGACGTGGCGCCGGAGCTGTACCCCGCGATCCTGGGATACAGCGACAGCGAGACGTGCTTCTTCCTGGCGCAGACGTACGGGCTCGCCGACGATCCCGTCGGCGCCTTGACGACGATGATCCGCCGCGTCGAAAAGGCCAGAGCAGACCACGGGGTCACCGCCCCGTTCCGCGCCACGATGTGCGCATCCGACGGCGAGCGGCTCGTCGTCCTGCGCTGGTCGAGCCCCGACGATACGGAGGCCACGGCGCCGTCTCTGTTCCACTCCTTCGGCCCGACGACGTTGCATACGAAGGACGGCGGCGACGAGCAGCTGCCGGACAATGCGCAGCTGGTGGTGTCCGAACCGATCGAACTGCACTGGAGCAGAAGGACCTGGCACGAGATAGCGCCCCAGACGATCGGGATCTTCACCCCCGGTGTCGACGCGGAGTTCACCGCGATCGAGATCTGACGGCCCGCGGTGCCGCCCGCACCCCGGGCGGGAGGGCGGCCCGGGGTGCGGGCAGGCGCCCAGACCTACTGGTACGACACCATCGCCGGGGCGGGCTCGCGCGCCATCGTCTCCTCGGGGTCGAGCATGGGGGTGTCGACCCGGTAGAAGTTCTTCCACCCCAGCGGGGCCGCGTCCCCGGTCGCATCGCGCACCATCGCCCAGGTCTTCTCCTTATCGCCCGGGGCGCCCTGACCGTCCATATGCACCAGCACCCGCACCGGCCCGCGGGCGTACTCGAGGTCCTCCTGCCCGCCGATCATGCGGCGCTGGAACTGGTGGACGACCAGCAGCTTCTGCGGCGAATCGGGGCCGGCGAGCTCGGCCAGCCACGCGGTGACCTCGTTGACCTCGGCGGCGTCGACCGTGCCGACCTGCGTCAGATGCACCTGACCGGGCTGCAGATTCCACTCCGGATCCAGGGCGAGCCCGACGTGCGGCTCGGTGAGCAGATCCTTGTAGACCCGCGCCTGGTCGAGGAAGGATGCGCGGCCGGGCTGCAGGTCGAGCAGCACCTGCACTCCGGCCTCGCCCGCCGCGTCGACCCAGGGCCGCAGCTTCTCCGGATCGGTCACGGCCGTGTAGTCCCCGTCCGGGCCGGGTGCGGCGGTGGCCACCGTCGCGATGATCTCCAGCGTCGGTACCGGCTCCGCATCGTCGAAGTCCGCATAGTCCGCGGCCAGCTCGCGTACCCGCGCGATCGTCTCGTCGATGCCCTGCTCACCCAGGGCGCCCAGCGCCGGCTGATCGGGATGGCCGTAGAGCGCGATCAGCCGCTTGCCGGGGAAGTACTCGGTGCCCCCGCCCGGCAGCTCGGCGGGCTCCGCCGTCCCGGTCTCCTCGGCGTCTGCCGAGTGGTCGGCGGCGGGGCCGGAGGAACACCCGGTGAGCAGCATGGACGCCACCAGCGGCGCCGCGACGACAGCGGCACCCAGACGGCGCCTGCGGCGAGCTGAACCAGCGGACATCACACCTCCCCGAGTGTTTTGTTGAACACTACCGACGAGGAGGTGCGCACCCGCGACGGGCGCGGACCGCCGCACCGAGAGACAACCACTAAAAGGAGCACAGATGAACGACCAGCCGTCCCAGGTCACGATCGTCACCGGCGGAGCCCGCGGGATCGGCGCGGCCATCGCACGCCGGGCCGCCGCCGGCGGGGCGCCGGTCGCGGTTGCCGACTTGGATCTGGCCGCCGCCGAGGCGCTGGCCGCCGAACTGACCGAGACCGGGGCGCGCGCGATCGGCGTGCAGGTCGACGTGGCCGACGAACAGTCCGTGCAGGCTGCGGTCGACACGGTCGCCGACCGGCTCGGCCCGGTCGGGGTGCTGGTCAACAACGCCGGGGTCACCCGCGACAACCTGCTGTTCAAGATGACCCTCGAGGACTGGGACACGGTGATGGGTGTGCACCTGCGCGGCTCGTTCCTGATGGCCCGGGCCTGCCAGGCGCACATGACCGCGCAGAAGTGGGGCCGGATCGTCAACCTGTCGTCGATCGCGGCCCTGGGCAACCGCGGCCAGTCGAACTACTCGGCCGCCAAGGCCGGGCTGCAGGGTCTGACCAAGACGCTCGCGATCGAACTGGGCCGCTTCGGCATCACCACCAACGCGGTCGCCCCGGGGTTCGTGGAGACCGAGATGACCCGCGCCACCGCCGAACGCATCGGGGTGTCGTTCGAGGAGTTCAAGACCTCGATCGCCGGGCAGACCCCGGTCGGCCGGGTGGGGGTGCCCGCCGACATCGCGGCCGCGGTCGCCTTCTTCACCGGTCCCGAGGCCTCCTACGTCAACGGCCAGATCCTCTACGTCTCCGGCGGTCCGGAGGACTGACCTGCGGAACCCGGTCGCCGCGCAGGTCGGGTCAGCGCCGTGCCGCGGCCGCGCGGGCGGCGTGCGCGCCGGCGCGGCGACCGAAGAACGAGCCCTCCCCGAGCTGGGTGCCGCTGGCGTAGCCCTTGCCGTCCTGGGCGATGTTGGACGCGCACGCCCCGGCCGCGTAAAGGCCCGGGACGGTGCTGTCATCTTCGCGCCGGACCTCCGCGTCCACCGACACCCGCAGCCCGCCGAGGGTGAACCCGGCGTACAGGGCCTTGCCGAGCGTCATGTCGAACGCCGCCCACGGACCCGAGTCCTGCGGGGCGAGCCACTCCGCGGCCTTGTGGAAGTCCGGGTCCTCGCCGCGTGCGGCGTGGGTGTTGTAGCGGTTCAGGGTCGCGGCCAGCCGGCCCGGCGGGATCCCCAGCGCGGTCTCCATCTCCGCGACGGTCTCCCAGCCGTCGATGAACGGGCACAGCGGGAACTCGGGGCGGACCATGTGCTCGGCGTCGACGATGAGGTAGGCGGCCGCGCCGGGCTGGTCCAGCACGAAACCCGAGGTGCGCGAGTGATACGAGTCCTCGGCGACGAACCGCTCGCCGTCGGTGTTGACCATGACCCCGGTCAGCAGGCTCGCCGGCGGATAGACCGGGGCGGTGATGAAGGCGGAGTCCATGTTCTCGGCGACCCCGCCCACCGAACGGCCGAGCCGGATGCCGAGCCCGTCGTCGTAGGTGCTGCCCAGGACGAAGGGTTTCTGCGCCAGCTGCGGCACGTGTTCGGCGACCATCTCGGCGTTCATCACGAACCCGCCGGCCGCGATGATCACCGCCTCGGCGCGCACCGCCCCGGTCTGGCCGAAGTGCTTCCACGTCGCCCCCACCACCCGGTCGCCCTCGACGACCAGGGCGGTCGCCCCGGTGTCGTAGCGCACGGTGACGTCGAGTTCGTCGGCGCGCCGGACCATCGCATCGACGACCAGCTTGGCCCCGCCGGTGTCGCCCGGCTGGGGGACCTTGTGTCCGCGCGGGGCGGGCGCGGCCAGGTCGCGGAAGGGGTGGACCTTCTCGTTGCCGGTGTACATCAGCCCCTCGGTCCCGGGCTGGATGACGGCCTTCTCCGGGTAGTAGCTGCGTTCGAAGACCACGCCGAGGGACTCGAAGATCGGAA
>JAJYRZ010000094.1 GCA_021793835.1 Actinomycetes bacterium
TTCCGATCTCCATCCGGTGGTCGAACCGGCCGACGGCGGTTCCGGGGTGGGCGCGGAGGTCGAGGTCGGGCCGACCGGTTCGGGGCGAGCGGCGGACATGGCGGGCTCCCTTCGTCGCGGCGGGCGCCCGCTACCGGTTCGGCGGACGACGCGCCGACCGCAGACCTACCCGCCGGGCCCGAAGGGCAAACCACGTCCTCCGGGCCCGGCCGCGCGGCCGGGCCCGAAGGACCTGCCCCGCTCGTCGCCGGTCAGCGGCCCCCGCGCAGCCGCTTGGCGACCTTCTTGCGCTGCGACTCGGCGTAGCGGGCCACCCCGGAGACCATGGCCTTCGGGTGCGGGGTCGCGATCGCCTTGGCCAGCGAGAACGGGCTCGGGTTCGAGGCCACCGCCCGCTGGTGGGAGAACGTGTCGAAGCCGTGCTTGCCGTGGTAGGCGCCCATGCCCGACTCGCCGACCCCGCCGAAGGGCAGGTGGTGCATGGCGTTGACCAGACCGAAATCGTTGCGGTTGACCGAGCCGGACCGGGTGCGGTCGAAGAAACGCTCGAACTGGGCGTCGCCGCGGCCGTACCAGTAGGCGCTCAGCGGACTGGGGGCGTCGTTGAGACGGTCGATCACCTCGTCGACGTCGCGGTAACCGAACACCGCGAGGACCGGCCCGAACACCTCCTCGGTGTAGATGTCCATCTCGGGCGTCACCCCGGTGACGATGGTCGGGGCGATCAGCCGGCGCTCGGCGTCGGGCAGCGCCTCGTCGGCCGGGGCCGCGGTGCGCACCGTGGCGCCCTTGGCCGCCGCGTCGTCGATGAGCGCGGTGATCCGCTCGTAGGCGGCCTGGTCGATGATCGACACGTACTGGTCGTTGCCGACGATGCGCGGATAGTCCTTGCGCCAGACGCTGAGCACCGTCTCGACGAACCGCTCCACCGACTCGATCGGCACGAACGCCAGGTCCGGCGACAGGCAGGTCTGCCCGCTGTTGACCATCCGGGCCGCGCCGATGCGCCCGGCCGCGCGCTCCAGGCCCGTGCTGCGGGCCACCACCGCCGGGTTCTTCCCACCCAGTTCCAGGGTCACCGGGGTCAGATTGGCGGCCGCCGCGGCCTGGATCTTGCGGCCCGTGTCGGTCGAACCGGTGAAGAACAGGTGGTCGAAGGGCAGGGCGCCGAACTCGGCGCCCGAGGCGATGTCGGAGGTGATCACGGCCAGCTCGGTCGGGTCGAAGTAGTCCTCGGCGATCGAGGCGAGCAGGGCCGCCAGGTTCGGCGTCGACGACGAGGGGCGCAGCAGCACCCGGTTGCCGGCCGCCAGGGCCGCGGCCGCCGGCTGGATCAGCAGCTGCAGCGGGAAGTTCCACGGGCCGATGATCCCGACCACCCCGCGCGGGACCGCGCGGACCTCCATCGTCACCCCGGCCAGCCGGGCCGCGCGCACGGGACGGTGCGGGCGCATCCAGCGCGCGAGGTTCTTGCGCAGATAATCCATCTCGGCCAGGCCGGAGACCACGTCGGCGATCATCGTCAACGAGGCGGGCCGGTTGCCGAAGTCGGTGTCGACGGCCGCGCAGATCGCCTCGGAGTGGTCCAGGATCATCGCCTGCAACCGGTCGATGCGGCCGATCCGGGTGTCCGCATCGGCGGTGCCCTCGGCAAGGAAGGCGGCGCGCTGGTTCTCGAAGATCTCGGTCAGTCGTTCGATACTCACACGCTCAGGGTAGGACGGCGCCGGCCCGGGGTGTTCACCGGTGGTACTGGCCGCAGTTGACGTCCAGACACTGACCGGTGATCGCGGCCGCCATCGGCGAAGCCAGGAACACCACCGCATCGGCGACCTGATCGGGGGTGGGCAGGCGCCGCAGATCGGTCTCGGCCGCGGTCTGGGTGTACAGCTCCTCGGAGGTGGTGCCGGACTTGTCGGCCAGATACGCGAAGTAGCGCTGCAGGTTCTCGCCCCACATGTAGCCGGGGGCGACCGAGTTGACCCGGATCCCGCGCGGGCCGAGCTCGGTGGCCAGCGACTGGGCGGCCGCGAGCAGCCCGGCCTTGGCGATCTTGTAGCCGGCGTAGCCGATCTGGGAATGGCGCAGCACCATCGAGTTGATCGTCACCACCGAGCCGCCGGCGGCGGCCAGCGCCTCGGTCGCCGCGGCCACCAGGTCGAGCGTGGCCAGCACCGAGACGTCGACCGCGCTACGGATCTGCTCTGCAGAGGTCTGGGCCAGCGGGCGCATGGCCGGGGCGGTGAAGGCGTTGGCCACTACCGTGTCGAGCCGGCCGAACCGGCCCGTGGCCGCCTCGACCAGCGCCGCCACGGACTGCGGATCGGTCAGATCGGTGGGCACCGCGAGCACCTGCCCGCCGGCACCGTCGATCTCGGCGGCGAGCGCATCCAACCGTTCAGTGTCGCGGGCGGCGAGCACCACGGCCGCGCCCTGGGCGGCGCTGCGCAGCGCGAGCGCCCGGCCCAGACCCGGTCCCGCACCGGCCACCAGCACCGTCTGCCCGCCCAGCATCCCCGTCATCGCGCCCTTTCGCCTCTTTCCACACATCGCCGCCGGCACCGCCGGCCGGTATGCCCGCCGACGTAGGCTCGGCGGTGGACACATCGCGGCCGGGACCGCCCGGCCCCGTCGGAATCGACGGTAGACCGTGAGGAGAGATCGACGTGGCCTTTCTCGCTCGGAGCGGAACCGACGCCAAGGAGCGGTCCGGCCTGCACGGTGAATACGGTGCGCTCGAGGTCGCCGCGGTCGGCGGTGCCGCACAGATCGCGGTGACCGTGACCTATCCGCATGCGCGCAGCGGCGACACGGTGGCGCTGGCGGCACTGCCCGCAGGCGCGGCTGCACCCGACAGCGCCCTGGCCTCTGCGCACATCGCGGCCCGGACAGAGCTGGAGTTCCTCGGGGAGGACACCGCGGTGACCGCGGCGCTGACCGATCTGGCGGCCGGGGACTACGACCTGTACTACCGCGCGGTGACCGCGGCGGGCCCGGCGACGGACTGGACGAACCTGGCCACCGCGGCGGCCGATTCGGCACCCGCACCGATCCCGGTCGCGGTCGGCAGGGCCGCCACCCACGACATCACCGACACGGCCGCGATGTTCGGCGGGGCGGGCACGGTCATCGACCTGTGAGGCGGGCTCTCCCGGGTGCTCGGCCGAAGGGGCGGGAACCGGGCGGGCGCGGGCGTCTAGTCGGGCGGGGACTGCAGGGCCGAGCGCACGAGGGTGAGGATCTCTTCGTCGTCGTGGCCGAGCCGGCGGGCCTCGGCCACGAAGTCGACCGCGGCCCGGGCGACCTGGTGGTCGACCACCCCGGCCGATTCGGCGACGAAGGTGCCCCTGCGGCCGCGGGTGACCAGCACCCCGTCGGCCTCGAGTCGGCGGTAGGTCTTGGCCACGGTGTTCGGCGCGATCCGCAGATCCGCGGCCAACCCCCGCACGGTCGGCATCCGGGAACCGCCGAGCAGCCCGCCGCCGCGGATCAGGGCGATCAACTGGGCGTGGAGCTGATCGGACACCGCTTCACCGCGGCCGGTGTCGAGCTCGATCCGGCTGTGCACGGGCACCGCGCTCACCTCCAACTCGGCAACCACATCTCCGCCTGCCAGCGCGCCGCGGTGATCGGCAGACCCGTCAGGATCGGCCACAACCACACGTAGTTCACCACCACGACCGCTGCATACAGGCTAACGAGCGCGGCGCCCAGGGTACGACGATCCGCGCGCAGACGGACCCGGCCGCGCCGGGCCGGGGGCGCGGCCGGGCCGGCGGAGGCGGCGGGGGACGGGGCGCCGAGCACCTCGCCGGCGACCATGGTCAGCCCCAGGACCAGGAACGGGGCGAGCGGTACCGCGTAGAAGAAGTACATCTGCCTGTCCAGTGAGACCAGCCACGGCAGGATGCCCGCCCCGTAGCCGACGACGATCCACGCGTACCGCCAGTCCCGGCGGGTGACGATCTTCCACAGCGCCCAGGCGAGCATCGGTAGCGACAGCCACCACATGGCCGGGGTGCCGATCATCATCACCGCGCGCACACACTCGTCGGCCCCGCAACCGGTCGCGTCCTCGCCGTCGGCGTAGTAGTACAGCAGCGGCCGCAGGCTCATCGGCCAGGAGAACGGTTTGGACTCCCACGGGTGCCGGTTGCCGGCCGAGTTGGTCAGCTCCGAGTGGAAGGTGAGCACATGGGCGCTGTAATACCACAGTGATCGCAGCGCATCGGGGACGAAGGAGAACATTCCGTCCGGGCCGATGGTCGAGGTCGGGCCGGTGCCCACCAGGTGCCGGTCGACCGCGGTCTCGGAGGCGAACCAGGACCAGTAGCCGGCCAGATACACCCCGATCGGCACCAGCACCATCGAGGCCAGCGCCGCCGGGGTGTCACGGGCCAGCGCCCCGCGCCAGGGCCGGGGCACCCCGAACCGGCGGCGTGCGGCCACATCGGACATCACGGTCAGCAGGCCGAAGAACGCGATGTAGTACAGCCCGCCCCACTTGACCGCGCACGCCAACCCCAGCAGCACCCCGGCGCTGAACCGCCACCAGCGAAAGCCCAGGCGCGGGCCCAGCGGCGAGTCGGCGATGCGCCCCTCGGCCGCGGCGCAGGACAACCGCCCGATCACCTGGTCGCGGTCGACCAGCAAGGCGGCGAAGGCGGCGACGACGAACACCGTCATGAAGATGTCGAGCAGCGCGGTGCGGGAGGCGACCGTGGTGGCGCCGTCGGCGACCAGCAGCAGCCCGGCCAGCGCGCCGAGCAGGAGCGAACCGGTCATGCGCATCGCGATGCGCACCACGATCACCACCAGCACGGTCCCGCACACCGCCGCGGAGAACCGCCACCCCCAGCCGGTGTAGCCGAACAGCAGCTCACCGAGCGCGATGAGCTGTTTGCCCAGCGGGGGATGGACCACCAGTTCGTAGCCGGGATTGTCCTCGATCCAGCCGCCGCCGAGCATCTGCCAGGCCTGCGGGGCGTAGTGCTTCTCGTCGAAGATCGGGGTGCCGGCGTCGGTGGGCGAACCGAGTCCGATCATCCGGGTCAGCGCGGCGAGCACGCCGAGCACCGCGGTCACCGCCCAGCCGCGCACCGATCGGCCGGGTTGCCGGGCGTCGGGCGGATCGATCCGGGGCGGGGCCAGATCGGCCGGTCCGGCCCGGTGCGCACCGGGCCGGCGGACCCGTCCGTCACCGCGGCGACGACGCGGACCGGCCGGTCCGGGCGCGGGCGGATCGACGACGGGTACTCCAGGCACGCACCGCATCCTAGGCGGTCGGTGGTCCGCGCCGGGGGCCCGGCGGGGCGGCGGCCGTAGGGTGGGGCCCATGACCGACGGAACCGGACGGCTGGTGTTGGCGGCGACCCCGCTGGGCGAGATCGACGACGCGTCGCCGCGGCTGCGCACGGCCCTGGCCACGGCCGAGGTGATCGCCGCCGAGGACACCCGGCGCACCCGCGCGCTCGCGGCCGCCCTCGGGGTGGAGATCACCGGCCGGGTGGTCAGCTTCTACGACCAGGTCGAGACCGATCGGGTGCCCGGGCTGATCGAGGCGCTCGAGGACGGGCGGATCGTGCTGCTGGTCACCGACGCCGGCATGCCGTCGGTGTCCGATCCGGGCTACCGGCTGGTCGATGCGGCGATCACGGCGGGACTGCCGGTGACCTGCCTGCCCGGCCCGTCCGCGGTGACCACGGCGCTGGCGCTCAGCGGTCTGCCGGTCCAGCGGTTCTGCTTCGACGGCTTCCCGCCGCGCAAGGCCGGTCCGCGCCGCGAGTTCTTCACCGAGCTGGTCGACCAGCAGCGGGCGACGGTGTTCTTCGAGGCCCCGCACCGGCTCGCCGACTGCCTCGACGACGCGGTCGCGGTGCTCGGGCCCGCCCGGCGCGCCGCGGTGTGCCGGGAGCTGACCAAGACCTACGAGGAGGTGCGCCGGGGCGGGCTCGGCGAACTCGCCGAGTGGGCGCGGGCCGGGGTGCGCGGGGAGATCACCGTGGTGGTCGAGGGCGCGGCCCCGCGTGCGGTGGACCCGGAGTCGTTGGTACCCGAGGTCGCCCGCCGGGTGGCCGCCGGGGAACGGATGAAGTCGGTGTGCGCCGAACTCGCGGCCGCGCACAAGGTGCCCAGCCGCGCGCTCTACGACGCGGTGCTGCGCGCCCGGGACTGAAGCGCGGTCAGTCCTGTTCGCCGCACTCCATCAGCCAGTTGCCGTCCTCGTCCTGGATGAAGTGCTGCGACTTCTCGGCCCCGTCCTCGACGTAGGTGACCGCGCCGGTGCGTTCGATCGCGCCGATGACCTCGATCTGCCGGTCGTCGGCGTACCAGTCGTCGATGTAGTCGCTCTGCCCGCCGGCGACCAGGGCGACCGCGGTGCGGCACTGCTCGGTCATCACGTCCCACATCGCCTCCGGAGAGCTGTAGGCCTCCACGGCCACCGACCGCAGGTCGGTCGGGTCGTAGACCTCCGGTGCGCTGAGCGTCTCGTCTCCGGAGGCGCAGGCGGTAAGCGTCACGGCGGCGCCGAGGGCCACCAGGGCGGCGGTACGGCGGCGGGCACCTGAGCGGATCATCGAGACTTCCTTCTCTGACCGCGAGGGTCGTGGAGCGAGCGGGGACGGCCGGCGAAGCGGCGCGCGGCGGCGATGACGCCGCCCGGACGGGTCCGCCGACGAGATCGATACTAGTGGTCGATCGGATCGGCGCCGCGTCGACAGGCCGTGGCGGAGGTCTCGATGACCCCGGCGGCCTTGTCGAGACACTCCTGCCATTCGTCGGCGGGCCGGGACGACGCGGTGATCCCGCCGCCGACCCCGAGGGTGACCGCGCCGCCCGGGCCGAACTCGGCGGTGCGCACCGCCACCGACGAATCCAGTCCGGCCAGCGGCGAGACCATGCCGAGCACCCCGCAGTACGCGCCGCGCGCCCGCGCCTCCCACTCGGTGATGAGCGCGCGCGCCCGGTCTCGCGGCAGTCCGGTCACCGACGATGGCGGGAAGGTCGCGGCCACCAGCGCCTGATCGGTGACTTCCGGGCGCAGTCGCGCCTCGACGGTGGACACCAGATGCCACACCCCGGGGGCGCGGCGTAGGGCCAACAGCTCGGTGGCGCGCGCCGTGCCCGGCTCGGCCACGGTGTCCAGTTCGGTGCGCACCGCCTCGGTGATCAGCAGGTTCTCGGCGCGCTCCTTGTCCGAGGCGCGCAGCACCGCCGGATCGGTGGTGGCCGGCACCGTGCCCTTGATCGGGCGGGAGAGCACGGCTCGGCCGGTGCGCCGCAGGAACGTCTCCGGCGACAGCGAGGCCACGGTCGCGCCCGCGGCGGGCAGGAAGGCCGCCTTGGTCGGGGCGGTGGCGGCGACCGCGTCGACGAAGAACTCCAGCGGGGCGCCGTGGGCGGTGCCGGTGAACGCGGTGCAGATGCACGCCTGGGAGATCGTCCCGTCGGCGATCGCGGTCAGGCACCGGTCGATCGCGGTCAGATGCGCGGCGTGGTCGGGCGCCTGCCAGTCGATGTGCCAGGGCCGTGGATCCGGGGCCGGGCCGGTGACCGCGGCGCGCCAGTGCTCCGGGCACGGCCGGTCGGTGAGCGACTCGTACCACCAGCAGCCGTCGTGGCTCAGACGCAGCACCGCATCGGCCCAGCCGCCGTACCCCTCGGCCGGCTCCGGTCCGGGCCCGGCGGCGCCGGGTTCGGGGGCGTCTATGGCGGAGTCGGGGGCGTCGGGGTAGTCCAGGCGGCCGATCCAGCCGCCGCCGACGACCGGGGAACCGGTATCGGCGCCGTGCCGAGCGGATGCGGGCGCAGGTGCCGGGGCGGGCGGGAAGGCCTGCGCGGCGGTGATGGGCGTGAGCCGCACCTCGGGGGCGAGCACCGCGGCCGAGTCGAACCAGTCGCCCGCAAGCGCGACGGGTGCGGGTAGGCCGCGGCGGTCGGCGTGAGCGGCCAGGCTGCGCAGCACCGAGCCGGGGTCCTGCCCCGGTCCCAGTCGTTGTGCGTGCACCGACACAGCTTTGCACGCGTACCCGGGCCCGCGCACACGCCCTGCAGCGCGGGGCGCGGAGGTCAGCCGCGCAGCCTGCGCGCCCCGACCTCCAGGTGCGCCGCATCGGCCGCGGAGGTGCCCGCATGCCAGCCGGCCGCGTCCACCCTGCGGGTGCGGGCCCGCACCGTGGTGGGGAACAGCTCGTCGAAGGCGGTCTGCACCGCCTCCTCGCGGGCGCTGAACACCGGCACCAGTTCGCCGACGTCCACCCCGGCCGCTTCGGCGCCCTCGGCGGTGGCCTTGTCGCGCGCGGTGCGCAGCCGCTGCCCGATGCGCACCGCGTAACCCATCAGGAAGCCGCGCCGGAAGGCCGCCACCCCCTGCGGGTGCGCGCCGCCGGTGTCGGCGCCGGTCATCGCGCGGGTGGCCTGGACCAGCAGGGAGGTGAACAGCAGCTCGACCCGCTCGAGATCGTCGGGCAGCCCGACCACGGTCGCGATGGCGTGGGTGTCGGCCCACACCGCGCGCACCCCGTTGACCTCCGAGATCTCGGTGAGCAGCTGCATCTTCTCCTTCAGGTACGGCGCCTGCAGATGCACCCGCCGTCCGTCGGTGCCCAACGCAGCGGCGGGGGAGTGCCGGGCCAGCAGGGCGGTGTCGATCGCATACCGGGTGATCAGCTCCTGGGCCTTGGCGGTGAACACCTCCGCCTCATCCGGGAAATCGGTGGCCTCGGCCTTGGCCAGCAGGCCGCGCACCCGGCCGAGCATCTTGCGGTCGGCCGCCGGGGCCTCGGCGGTACGCCCCGGCGCCGCAGCCGGGCCCGCGGGCGCGCGGCGGCGCTCGGGCCATGCCGACGGCGGATCGCACAGCATCGGGAAGGTCGGCAGTGCGCCGAGCGCGGCGACCGCGTGATCGACGTCGAGCCCGTCCATCGCCAGCCGCAACCCCAGCTCACCGTCGCCGAGGCCTTCGGCGTGCAGGGCCGCGGCGCGCTCGCCGGCGCGCGGATGGCGCTCGGCCAGGGCCTCGAGCTGGGTGACCCAGCTCAGCGGGGCGCGCTGGTCGGCGCGCGCGGTGCGGGCCTGGAACAGCACGGCCACCGCCACGGCCGGGCCGTCGCGGCGGTCGAGCACCCGGTCGAGCACGTGCGCCACGTCCATCGGCTGCCAGCCGCGTTCGTAGACCGCGGCCAACCCGTCGAGCAGCATCGCCGACCACGCCTCCTCGTCTCGGTGGGCCCGTGCCCGCCGCCCACCGTAATGTCCGGGCCCGCCGCGGCCGGGCTGGCGCGCCGTGAGGTGTAAGACCATGACCGTCCCCTCTGGTCGGGCACCCGCCACAGCCTGGATCGGTGTGGCAAGTGTGTTCGAATCCGTGGGGTGAGTGTGCCGCTCGCCACCGACATCCGATCGGCCGCGCGGGCGCAGGGCACGACCGGCTCGCCCCGGCACCGGGGCGAGGCAATAGGCTGTATGTCATGTCGCATCCTGTGCTCACGGCGGTCGCCTGGCCCTATGCCAACGGCCCCCGTCATATCGGCCACGTCTCCGGCTTCGGCGTCCCCTCGGACGTCTTCTCGCGTTTCCAGCGAATGTCCGGCAACGACGTGCTGATGGTCTCGGGCACCGATGAGCACGGCACCCCGATCCTGGTGCAGGCCGACGCCGAGGGCGTGAGCCCGATCGAGCTGGCCGACCGGTACAACCGGGTCATCGTCGACGACCTGCAGGGCCTGGGACTGAGCTACGACCTGTTCACCCGCACCACCACCCGCAACCACTACGCGGTGGTCCAGGAGCTGTTCCGCACCCTGCACAAGAACGGCTACCTGGTGCCCAAGACCACCACCGGGGCGATCAGCCCGTCGACCGGGCGCACCCTGCCCGACCGCTTCGTCGAGGGCACCTGCCCGATCTGCGGCGACGACGGCGCACGCGGCGACCAGTGCGACAACTGCGGCAACCAGCTCGACCCGGCCGACCTGATCGATCCGCGCTCGAAGATCAACGGCGAGACCCCGAAGTTCGTTGAGACCGAACACTTCTTCCTCGACCTGCCGGCCCTGGCCGATTCGCTCGGCGACTGGCTGCGCACCCGCGACGACTGGCGTCCGAACGTGCTGCGGTTCACCCTGAACCTGATCGACGACATGCGTCCGCGCGCGATGAGCCGCGACATCGACTGGGGCATCCCGATCCCCATCGACGACTGGGCCGATCGCGGCGACAAGAAGCTGTACGTGTGGTTCGACGCGGTCATCGGCTACCTGTCGGCGAGCATCGAGTGGGCCATGCGCACCGGCCAGCCCGACGCCTGGCGCAAGTGGTGGACCGACCCGCAGGCGCTGAGCTACTACTTCATGGGCAAGGACAACATCACCTTCCACGCCCAGATCTGGCCGGCCGAACTGCTCGGCTACGACGGCGAGGGCGCGCACGGCGGCGCCCCGGGCGCACTGGGCACGCTGAACCTGCCCACCGAGGTGGTGTCCTCGGAGTTTTTGACCATGTCGGGATCGAAGTTCTCCACCTCGCGCGGCACCGTGATCTACGTGCGCGACTTTCTGGCCGAATACGGCCCCGACGCGCTGCGCTACTTCATCTCCGCGGCCGGGCCCGAGACCCAGGACACCGACTTCACCTGGGACGAGTTCGTGCGCCGGACCAACTACGAGCTGGCCAACGAGTGGGGCAACCTGATCAACCGCTCGGTGTCGATGGCGCACAAGAACTTCGGTGCGATCCCGCGCCCGGGCACCCTGACCGAGGCCGATGCGGCGCTGCTCGCCCAGGCCGAGGCGGCGTTCGACACCGTCGGCACGCACCTGCGCGGCAGCCACTTCCGGGCCGCCTCGGCCGAGGTGATGAAGGTGGTCACCGCCGCGAATAAGTACTTCTCCGAGACCGAGCCGTGGACGATGGCCAAGGACGAGGCCCAGCGTGAGCGGCTGGGCACCGTGCTGCACACCGCGCTGCAGGTGGTCTCGGACGCCAACGCGATGTTCACCCCCTTCCTGCCGCACTCGGCGCAGAAGGTGCACGAACTGCTCGGCGGCACCGGGGTGTGGGCGGCGCAGCCGCAGATCCACGAGGTCGAGGACCTGGTCTCGCCCGAGCTGCCCAGCGGCCCTGTCGGGGCGGGCGTGCCGGCCGAGGGACGTACCTACCCGGTGATCATGGGCGACTACGCGGCGGAGAAGGCGCGCTGGGCGCGCACCGAGGTCGAGGTCGGGGTGCCGCTGGCAAAGCCGACCCCGCTGTTCACCAAGCTCGACCCCAAGCTCGGCGAGACCGGCCCCGAGTGGGCCCCGATCCAGTAGGGCCTGAGCGCGATGAGTAAGACCCGTCCGGCCCCGCCGGTGCCCGCACCGATCGGCCCGCTGATCGACGCGCACACCCACCTGGACGCCTGCGGCGCCCACGACGCGGCCTCCACGGCCGCGATCGTGGGCCGCGCCGAGGCCGCCGGGGTGGGCGCGGTGGTCACCGTCGCCGACGATGTGGCCGCCGCCCGCTTCGCCGTCGAGGCCGCGCACTGGGATCCCCGCGTCTACGCCGCGGTCGCCCTGCACCCGACGCGGGCCGGCGACCTGGACGAGGCCGCGAAGACCGAACTGGCACGTCTGGCCGCAGATCCGCGGGTGGTCGCGGTCGGGGAGACCGGGCTGGACTGGCACTGGGTGGGCAAGTTGGAAGGCTGCGCGAGCCCGGCCCAGCAGCACGCGGCGTTCTCCTGGCACATCGATCTGGCCAAGCGTCTGGGCAAGCCGCTGATGATCCACAACCGCGGCGCCGACGAGGACCTGCTCGCCCAGCTTGAGGCCGAGGGCGCCCCGGAGACGGTGATCATGCACTGCTTCTCCTCTGGACCGGAGACCGCGCGCCGCTGCATCGACGCCGGCTACCTGCTCAGCTTCGCCGGCAACGTCAGCTTCAAAAACGCGCGTGAGCTGCACGAATCGGCTCGGCTGGTGCCCGACGATCAGCTGCTGGTCGAAACGGATGCGCCCTATCTGACCCCGCACCCGTATCGGGGGGCGCCCAACGAGCCGTACTGCGTGGTCTACACCGCACACGCCCTGGC
>JAJYRZ010000095.1 GCA_021793835.1 Actinomycetes bacterium
GCGCAGGGTGTTGGCGACCAGCATCGCGCAGACCGCCCCGATCACCAGGAACACCGCCACCGACAGCAGCGGCCCGGCCCGCCGGATCCGCGCGGTCATCGGCCCGGCTCCAGCAGTGCGCGCGCGAGTGCCAGCGGATCGTCGCCCGGCGCCGCATCGTCCGCGGCGGGCGGGGTGACCGGGAACTGCCGCTCCGGATCCAGCGCGTCGTCGATCGTCACGGGCAGCCCCACCGGCGCGTAGTCGCCGGGGCTGGACGCGGTGGTACGGCACTCCGGGTTCGACAGGCCCGAGTAGACCGGGCAGTCGAGGTAGGTGTACGGCAGCGGGTCGGCCAGGGCGGCGACCGCGGTGATGTCGAACACCCCGGTCTGGAACACCCGGGCCGCGTCCTGCCCGAACTCGCCGGCCGAGGCGAGCATGGCGGTCACCCCCGACGGGTTGTCACCGAACACCTGCAGGGCCCGGGTGGCGGCGCCGAAGCCGTCGGTCAGGTCCGTGCGGTGGTCGGACACCAGCCGTTGCAGTCGGCCGGACAGGTCGGCGGCCGCGTCCACTCCGGCGCGGATCCCGTCCACCCGGTCCAGGGCCAGGTCCGACAGGTCGGCGCCGAGCGCCAACGAGTCCAGCATCGCCGGCGCGGAGGTCTGGGCCGCGACCAGGGTGTCGGCCAGCGCCCCGGTGGCGTCGACGGCGTCGAGCATGTGCGGGCCCAGGTCGCGACTGACCGCGTGCAGGTCGTCGATCATCGTGCCCAGTCGCTCCCCACGTCCGTCCAGTCCCTCGGCCAGCGCCCCGATCGCCGAGGCCACGTGTTCGGGCTCCATCGCGGCCAGCAGATCGGCGACCCGGGCGTAGACCGCGTACAGGGCCACCGCGTCCGGCCCGGTGTCCACGGCCAGTTCCTCGCCGCCGGTGAGCATCACCGGGGTGCCCGTCCCGGCCCCCCGGCCCGGGACGAGCTCGATGAACACGTCGCCGAAGAAGGTGCGCGGCACCACGCGGACCTGCGCGTCGGCCGGCACCCTGCCGATCAGGTCCCGATCCAGTTCCAGCCGCACGGTCGAGCTCTGCGCACCGGCGTCGATCGTCCCGACCCGGCCCACGTCCACCCCGGCGTAGCGCACGGGGGCGGAGTCGGTGATCAGCCCCACCTCGGCGGGCACGGCCACCGTGACGGTCTCGGTGCGGTCCAGCGCCCCGGTCCCGCGCATCACCAACAGGGCCCCGATGATCACCGCGACGACGATCGCCACGGCCCCGCGCAGCGCCAGTACGGCGGTCGACGGTTCGGCGCGCATCGCTACACCCCCGCCCCGGGGATCGAGGGCACCAGGCCCCACAGGGCGAAGGTCAGCAGCACGTCGAGCACGGCGGTCGACAGGATCGCGGTGCGCAGCGCGCGCCCGGCGGCGCGGCCGACCCCGGCCGGCCCGCCGGCGGCGTGGTAGCCGTAGGAGCAGTGCACCAGTGCGATCACCACGGCGAAGACGATCGCCTTGATCCCGGAGTAGATCAGGTCCTGGGGGACGAGCACCAGGTGGAAGAAGTGGTCGTAGTCCCCGGCCGAGGCGCCGCCCAAGGTCACGATGACCACGCGGGTGGACAGGTAGCCGGCGAGCAGGCCGATCATGTAGATCGGCAGCACGCACACGATGGCGGCGATGACCCGGGTGCCGACCAGGAACGGCACCGAGCGCACCGCCATCACGTCGAGTGCGTCGATCTCGTCGGAGATGCGCATCGCGCCGATCTGCGCGGTGAATCCGGTGCCGACCTTGGCGGCCAGCGCGATCGCGACCACCACCGGTGCCAGTTCGCGGGTGTTGGCCACCGCCGAGAGCATCCCGGACAGCGAGTTCATCCCGACCAGGTCCAGGCCGCGTTGGGTCTCGACCCCGAGCATCACCGCCGCGGCCAGCGACATGGCGAACACGATGCCGATGGTGCCGCCGCCGGCCAGGATCGAGCCCGACCCGAAGGTCACCTCGTGGATCTGGCGCAGCACGTGTTTGCGGTAGCGCACCAGCGCGAACGGGATCGAGCCGAGCGCGCGCAGCATGAAGCCCACGTGCGTGCCCACATCGGCCAGGGCCTCGGCCGCCGCCCGGCCGGCCTTGGGCCCGCGGCGCAGCCGGTACAGGACGTCACTGCCGGCGAACATCAGTACGTCCCCACCGGCGGCACGACCGCCGAGTACAGCGCGGAGATCGCGGCGTTGAGCACGAACACCGCTGCGAAAGCGATCACCACGGCCTCGTTGACCGCATCGGCCACCCCCTGCGAACCGGGCCGGGTGTGCAGGCCCTTGAAGGTGGCCACGATCGTGGCCACCGCCCCGAACACCCCCGCCTTGAGCAGGGCGACCAAAAAGTCCGACAGGCGCCCGTACTGGCGGAAGGTCGCCAGGAAGGCGCCGCCGGGCAGTTGCTGGACGTACACGTGGTAGAGGTAGCAGGCCAGCACGCCGCCGAAGGTGACGATCCCGCACAGGGCGACCGAGACGATCACGGTGGCCACCAGGCGTGGGGCCACCAGGCGTTCGATCACCCCGATGCCCATCACCTGCAGGGCGTCGATCTCCTCGCGGATGGTGCGCGAGCCCAGATCCGTGCAGATGGCGGCGCCGGCGACCCCGGCCATCATCAGCGCGCACACCAGCGCCGAGGCCTGGCCGACGATGATGAACGCCACCACCGCCCCCGAGTAGCCGCCCGCGCCGATGCGTCCGGCCAGTTCCCCGACCGACACCGCGATGAACACCCCGATCGGGATCATCACCAGCAGGGCCGGGCCGGTGGAGACCCGGCCGATGAACCGGATCTGGCCCAGCGTCTCGCCCAGCGACAGTCGGCGGGTCACCACCGCCCGCACCAGGCCGATCACGGCCTGGACGGCGAAACCGATCAGGTAGCCGGATTCGAGCAGCACGCCGCGTACCGGGCCGGGCGCGGACGGCAGGTGGAAGGTGGTCATCGTCGAGGCGTCTTCGCGTCGGTCGTCGGACCGGCGGTCAGCCGGCGTCCTCGGTGGCGATCTCGCCGCGCAGGCGGTGCTTGACCACCTTGCCCGAGGCGTTGCGCGGCAGCGCGTCGACCAGCACGAGCTCCCGCGGGTGCTTGTAGCGGGCCAGCCGGTCGCCGAGGAATTCGGCGACCGCCTCGATCGTCAGGTCGGCGACCCCGTCCTTGAGCGCGACCACGGCCACCGGCACCTCGTGCCACTTCGGGTCGGGGCGCCCGATCACCGCGGCCTCGGCGATGTCGGGGTGGGCGTACAGCGCGTTCTCCACCTCGGCGCAGTAGATGTTCTCCCCGCCGGAGATGATCATGTCCTTCTTGCGGTCCACGACGTAGACGAAGCCCTCGTCGTCGACGCGCACCATGTCACCGGAGTGGAACCAGCCACCGGCGAAGGCGTCGGCGTCGGCCTGCGGATTGTTCCAGTAGCCCTGCATCATCGTCGGGCCGCGGTAGACGATCTCGCCGACCTCGCCGGGGGCGACGTCGTTCATCTCCTCGTCGACCACACGGGCCTGGATGGTGGGGATGACCCGACCGACCGAGCCGATCTTGCGCAGCGCGTCCTTGCCCTCGAGCACGCAGGTGATCGGCGACATCTCGGTCTGACCGAACACCGCGACGTTGAGCGCGTCGGGGAAGGTGTCGGCCATGGCCTGCAGGATCGTGTCCGAGGCCGGGGCCGCGCCCCAGCTGATCGCCCGCAGCGCCAGGTCGCGCTCGCGCACGGTCGGTTCGGCGCACACCGCCTGCCACTGCACCGGCACCAGGAAGCAGGTGGTGACCCGCTCGCGCTCCCAGGTGTCGAGCACATCGGTGGGGTTGAACTCGCGCAGCGGGTGGATCACGGTGATCGACCCGATCATCAGCGCCGGCGCCACCGAGCCCAGGGCCGCGACGTGGAAGGCCGGGGCGGCGAGCAGACCGACGTCGTCGTTCTGCAGGTCCAGTGCCCGCAGGCAGGTGATCGACTGGGCGACCATGTTCGCGTGCGAGAGCACCGCGCCCTTGGGCGCACCGGTGGTGCCGGAGGTGTACAGGATCAGGCACGGGGTGTCGTCGGGCAGGTCGATCGGCGGGTAGGGCTCGCCGTCCTCGGCCAGGAGCTCCTCGTAGCCGAGCACATCGCCCTCGGTCTCCGCGCCCATGCACACCGCCATCTTCACGGCCGGCACCTGCGCACGCACGGCCGCCAGCAGCGGGGCGAGCATCGGCTCGGTGATCGCGGCGACCGCACCGCAGTCCTCGAAGATGAACGCCAGTTCCGGCGGGGTGAGGCGGAAGTTCACCGGCACCGCGATCGCACCGAGCGCGTTGATCGCCAACACCGATTCGAAGAACTCGGGCCGGTTCAGGGTCAGTGTGACCACCCGGTCGCCGGCGCGCACGCCGCGCCGATGCAGGGCCGCGGCGAGCCGTTCGGCCCGATCGTGCAACTGCGCCCAGGTGGTGTCCTGCCCCATGAAGCGCAGGGCGGTGGCCTCCGGGCGCATCTGCGCGTGCGTGGCGACCCAGTTGTTCCAGTTGTTGCGTCGCTGCCGCATGGGTGCGGCGGTCAGGTCGGTGACGGTCATGGGCACTCCTCCCAGGAACGGCGTGCTGTGGGTCACACGCCGCGGCTACTGCGGAACAGATTACATATATGATGTGTGATGTACAGGCGTTCGCGGTAAGTGCGCGTCTTTCTGCCGTCCGCCGCGGTCTCAGGCGAAGCGCGGACGCCGTTTCTCGAGCATCGCGCGGGCGCCCTCCGCAAAGTCCGGCCCCACCAATAGCTCGCGCTGACCGGTGTTCTCCCGCGCCAGTGCGTCGTCGACCCCGGCGAGTGTGGCCGCGGTGAGCGCCTGCTTGGTCAGCTGCAGCGCCCGGCGCGGACCGGCGGCGAGCCGATCGGCCACCGCCGCGACCATCTCGGCCAGCTCGTCCGGCGCGGCCAGCGCGGTGACCATGCCGGCCGCCAACGCCTCCTCACCGCTCATCGGCTGGGCCAGCAGCATCATCGCCCCGGCCCGCACCCGGCCGCCCGCGGCGGCCACCAGCAGACTCGATCCGCCGTCGGGCATCAGCCCGACGCGCACGAACGGCAGCAGGAAGCTCGCCCGCTCGGTGGCGTAGATCAGGTCGCACGCCAGCGCGAGGGATGCGGCCACCCCCACGGCGGGCCCGTCCACGGCCGCGATCACCGGCACCGGCGCGCGCAGCACCGCGCGCACCAGCGATTCGGCGCGCGCCATCGTCGCGGCCGCATCGGCCTCGGCCGCGGCCTCGTCGGCCGGGGCGGAGGCGGTCATCGCCGCCAGGTCGGCGCCGGCGCTGAACGACCCGCCCGCCCCGCCGACCACGATCACCCGCACCTGCTCGTCGGCACCGGCGATCGCGGAGACCAACTGCTCGACGGTGTCGGCGTCGAGCGCGTTCATCCGGTGCGGCCGGTCGATGGTCAGCTCGAGCACCGGACCACGCCGCGTCACCTGCAGCCCGGACCCGGGCGCGGCGCTCACGAGCGCCCCGCCGCGGCCAGGCGGCGACGCCGCGCCGCCACGGTCGGTTTGACCCGGGGCGTGCCCAGATCCCGCGGTCGGTAACCGTCCGGATACTGCGGATAGGTCCTGTTGCGCGGGTCGCGGGTGGTGCGCGAGCGCTGGCGCGGCGGCAGCAGCCGCACCAACCGGCTGCGCATCCGCAGCCCGGTCTCGAGCAGTGCGCGCAGCCGCGGCGAGCCCGGCGGGAACCCGAAGGCGGCCGCCATCTGATCGGTGAGCATCGCGTAGACCCCGCGGCGCACCATCGGCCGCAGTGGTGTGGGGAACCAGGCCGCGAACAGATCCACAGTGTAGGTGCCGATCTCGAAGTTGGTCTCGGCGTAGACGAAGTTGCGGGACTCGTAGTCCAGCCGGAAGGCGTGGAAGTCCGCCATCGTCTCGGGCAGGTCCGTGATGCCCATCTTCTCGCCGACCTCGATGTAGTAGTGGAAGGCGGCCTGACGTTCGTGCGGGTGCAGACGTCGCCACCCGTAGCGGTCGATCCAGTCGATCGGGTCGAAGACGAAGGTCGACAGCACGTAGAGCATGTCCTCGTTGGAGATCTCGTACATCCCGTGCATCCGGTTGATGTTGCGCACCGCCTCCCCGCCCCGGTCGGAGGTCACCCCGTGCTCGACCATCTCCGCCATCAGGATCGCGGTGTCGTCGTAGCGCTTCTGCGGGCGCCGGGCGAACTCGCCCGACTCCGACAGCACGCCTGAGATCGACGGGGAGCAGTAGGTGCGGAACAGCGCGAGCTCCAGCGAACGCTGATAGTCGAAGGGGAACTCGTAGCCGGCGGTGATCCGGTGGATCCGCTGCCGGTCCCGATACGGGTCCAGGGCGGCGACCTGGCGCAGCCGGGCGTACCTGTCCCAGGGCGCCACGCGCGGCTCGGGCCGGGCGGTCACCCCGGTGATCGGATCGTCGGTCATCACTTCCTCCTTCCGTGCCGCAGCCGCAGTGCGGCCACGGCCAGGCGCATGTCCCGTGCGCGTCGTTTGAGGGTCAGCAGATCCAGGGGCGCGTCGAACCGCTGCACGGTGATCGACGAGGCGGTGGCGAACTCGCGCAGCCCGTCCGCGCCGTGGATCCGGCCGAAACCGGAGTCCTTCACCCCGCCCATCGGCAGGGCGGCGACGGCGGCGAAGCCGAGCACCGAGCCGACGGTCACCAGACCGACCTCGAGCCGTTCGGCCAGCGCCTCGCCCGCCCTGCGGTCGCCGGTGAACACCGAGGCCCCCAGCCCGTAGCGCGAGGAGTTGGCCGCGGCCACGGCCTCGTCCATGTCGCGCACCTGCTGCACCACGATCAGCGGCCCGAAGGTCTCCTCGGTCACCGCCGGCTGGTCGGCGGGCACATCGGTGAGCACGATCGGCGAGATCCGGTCGCCGTCGACCGAGCCGGCCCCGCCCAGGCGCGCCCGGGCGCCGGCGGCCAGCGCCTGATCGACCTGCTCGCGCACCTGCTCGGCCTGGCCGGGCATGGTCATCGGCCCGTAGTCGTCGGCGTCGCTGTCGCCGACCCGCACCCGGGCGGCCAGTTCGGTCAGCCGAGCGGTGAAGTCCTCGGCGACCAGCTGGTGGACGTAGATCCGCTCGACGCCCACGCAGGTCTGCCCGGCGTTGCCGAGCCCGCCGAAGACCGCGAAGCGGGCGGCCGCGTCCAGATCCGCATCGGCGTCGACGATCATCGCGTCCTTGCCGCCGCACTCGGCGACCACCGGGGTGAGGTTCTCCGCGCAGGTGGCCATCACCTTCTTCGCGGTCGCGGTCGAGCCGGTGAAGGCGAGCTTGCCGATCTCGGCCCGGCACAGCGCCGCCCCGGTCGCCCCGTCGCCGGTGATGGTCTGCAGCACCGGTGCGACCGGGGAGAGGGCGTCGAAGGTCTCGGCCAGCCAGCGCCCCACCCCGGGGGTGAGCTCGCTGGGCTTGAACACCACCGCGTTGCCGGCGGCGAGCGCGTAAGCGATCGACCCCATGGGCGTGAAGACCGGGTAGTTCCACGGCCCGATCACCCCCACCACCCCGTAGGGGCGGTAGCCGACGGTGGCCTTCTGATTCGAGCCGAGCAGACCGGTGGGCACCGATCTGCGGCCCAGCACCTTGCCGGCGTTGCGCGCCGACCAGTCCAGGTGCTCGACCGCGAGCATGACCTCCAGCAGCGCGTCCTCACGCGGCTTGCCGGTCTCCGCGCTGATCAGCGCGGCCAGCTCGTCGGCGCCGCGGGCGATCGCGGCCTTGTAGTCGAGCAGCCACTCGCGCCGACCGTCGAACCCCTGGTCGGCCCACCACCGTGCGGCGCTCGCCGCACGCTCGACCGCGGCGGTCACCTCATCCGCTCCGGCGATCGGATACTCCGCCAACACCGACCCGTCTCGCGGGTCCCTGCTGGTCAACAGCGCGCTCATCCGTACCGACTCCCTTCGGGCGGCGGGGCCGTCCCGCGGATCGGAACGACACGAGCACCACCAAAGTTCACATCACATATATCTTATCGTTGTAGTGTGGATCACGCCATCGTTTTGCGCCGGTCTCCGGCGCCCCGACTTCCAGGAGGGCCCGTGTCCCCCACTCTGACCGCCGAACAGCAGGACTTCTCCGATGCCGTCGCCGAATTCTGTCGACGCCATGCCGGCACCCGCGAGCAGCGTGACGCACTGACCGACGGCGGCGACCTCAACCACGCCCAGGACCTCTACGAGAAGATGGCCGAGCTGGGCTGGCTCGGCCTGACCGTCCCCGAAACCCATGGCGGCGCGGACGGGACCATGGTCGATCTGTGCATCCTGCTCGAGCAGACCGCCTACGGGATGGCGCCGATCGGCGGGATCGGGCCGACCCTGATCACCGGCGCGGCCTACGAGCGCTACGGCACCGAGGCCCAGCGCGCCGAAGTCCTCGGCGGCATCGTCGCGGGCCGGTCGTACGCGATCTCGATGTCCGAACCCGAGGCCGGCTCGGACGTCGGCGCCCTGACCTGCCGGGCGGAGCGCGACGGCGACGGCTGGGTGCTCAACGGACAGAAGACCTGGTGTTCGAACGCGCACTTCGCCGACGCGATCCTGCTGGTCGCCCGCACCACCCGCGGGGAGGGCAAGCACCAGGGCCTGACGATGTTCCACCTGCCGGCCGACACCCCGGGCCTGCGCATCTCCGGGATCGACACGATGGCCGGCAAGGAGGTCAACGACCTCTACCTGACCGATGTGCGCCTGCCGGGCGACGCGGTGATCGGCGAGGTGGATCAGGGCTGGGGTCAGCTGATGGCCGGGCTGAACATCGAGCGGCTGATCCTGGGGGCGATGGCGCTCGGGCGTGCCCGCCGGGCCTTCGACGACGCGCTGAAGTTCGTCTCCGAGCGCAAGCAGTTCGGCCGGCCCGTCGGCACCTTCCAGGCACTGCGGCACCGCATCGCCGACCTGGCCACCGAGATCGAGTGCGTGGCACTGCTGGTCTACGACGTGGCCCGTAAGATCGATGCCGATCCGACCGAGATGTATCCGCGCGAGGCCTCGATGGTCAAACTCAAGGCGACCGAGGTGGCCAAGCGGGCCGCGCTGGACGGCATGCAGATGATGGGCGGCTACGGCTACGCCACCGAGTTCGACATGGAACAGCATCTGCGCGCCACCGTGATCTCCACCGTCTACGGCGGGACCAACGAGATCCAGCGCGACATCATCGGCAAGACCTACGGACTGTGATCACCGCGCGTCGGCCCCGCCCCGCGCGGGGGCGCCGCGTCCGAACGAAGACCCGATCAGGAGGACCGGACCGATGAGTGCTCCGGCGAAGAAGGCCCCGATGCTCAGTCGGCGCCCCCAGCTGTCCGAGGACGTCGCGGACCACGTCCGCGGGCTGATCATGTCCGGACAGGTCCGCCCGGGGCAGTACATCCGGCTCGACGACACCGCCCACGAGCTCGGCGTGTCGGTCACCCCGGTGCGTGAGGCCCTGCTCGCCCTGCGCGGGGAGGGCATGGTCCGCCAGGTGCCGCACCGGGGCTACATCGTCACCGACCTGAGTCGCGCGGACGTCGAGGACATCTTCTGGCTGCAGGAGCAGATCGCCGTGCGGCTGACCCTGCGCGCGGCCGAGCGCGCCGACGACGAGGACCTGGTCGCACTGCGCACGCTGTGCGACCGGCTGGCCGAAGCGGCCGGCGCCGGTGACCTCGAGCAGATCATCGACGCCGAGTTCGTCTTCCACCGCACGATCAACCGGATCGCCCGCGGACGCAAGCTCGCCTGGTTCCTGCACGGCGCGGTGCGCTACACCCCGCACCGGCTCTACGCCGCGGACCCGGGCTGGGCCGAGCACGCGGTGGCCTGCCACCGGGAGCTGATCGCGGCGATCTCGCGCGGCGACCACGCCGCGGTCGCCGACTGCACGCGTCGGCTCTACACCGACGGCGCGACCCGGCTCCTGGCCCACCTGGACCGGATCGGCATGTGGGACGAGCAGGAGGACGCGCAGGCCGCCGGCGCGTGAGTCGCGGCGCCGGTCACCGGCCGCGGATCATCGGTGTGAGCACGGTGCGCGCGAACATGCGCATCTGCTCCTCGTCGTCGAGCGCGGGCGGCCCGGCGGGGGTGAGCAGCAGCGACTGGGTCAGCCGGGTGAGCACGGCCGCGATGCCGTCGACGTCGTCGGTGTCCACCGCACCACCGTCCGGCGCGGCCCATCGGCGCCGGATCGCGACGATCTTGCCGGACAGATACTGCGCGGCCAGCGCGATCACCTCCCCCGCACCGGCGGTGAGCGATTCGAGGGTCTGCCCGCGGTCGACCTCGAGCATCCGAGCCAACAGCGCGTTGTCGCGCACCGCACCGGTGGTGACGATGAAGAACCGCGCCACGTACTCCTCGATCTCGGCCGTCTCCGCCGGATCGCCGAGCGCGGCCTCGATCTCGCCGAGCACGCGCGCGGTCTCGTAGAGGAAGGCGGTGCCGACGATCGACTCCTTGGCCCCCAGGCGCCGGTACAGCGTGGCGCGGTTGACCCCGGCCCGCCGCGCGATGTCGTCGGTGCTGGTCCGGCGCACCCCGGTCTCGGCGAACTGCGCGATGGCCGCGCGCACGATGCGTTCGTCCTCACCCGAGACGGCCTGGGCCATCTCGGTCAGCATCCGGACCGGGTCGATCGTCATGATCATGAAACTACCCGCCGCCCCCTTGCGCTGTGACGCAGGCCATGCAACAGTTGGGTAGGTTTTGTTGCACACCTTCGGAGAGGACCACTCGCGATGACCGCTGAGACGACCGACATGCCCGCCGTCGCCGACGGCGCGCCCGGCGCAGCTCCAGCCCGGCCCGCACCGACCGTCCAGGCCGACGGTTCGCCCGTGCTGACCGTGGCCGACTACATCGACGAGGCCTACGTCTTCCTCGGCGCCGGTGCCGCGGTGCTGCTGCAGATGGCCATGCCCGGGGTCGGACACGGGGTGGCCGACCACTCCGACACACTCAGCGATCCGCTGGGCCGGCTGCGCACCACGATGAGTTACATCTACGCCGTGTCCATCGGCACCGACGCCGAGCGGAAGGCGATCGTGGAGATGGTCAACAAGGCGCACATCCCGGTGCGCGGCGAGGGCTACAACGCCTTCGACCCGAAGCTGCAGCTGTGGGTGGCGGCCACGCTCTACCACGGCGGGATCGACCTGCACGAGCGCCTGCACGGCCCGATGGATCCGGCCTCGGCCGAGGCGATCTACCGCGAATCCCAGGCCTACGGCACCGCTCTGCAGGTGCGCGACGAGATGTGGCCGGAGGATCTGGCGGGCTTCCGGGAGTACTGGGACTCGACCGTCGCCGAGCTGGCGGTGGACGGCAAGGTGCTGGCCTACGCCCGCAACCTGCTCAAGGGCGGCTCGGCCCCCTGGTACATCCGGATCGGCATGCCGCTCAACCGCCTGGTCACCACCGGCCTGCTGCCCGAGCAGGTGCGCCGGGCCTACCGGCTGAAGTGGAGCCGGCCGCGCCAGCTTTTGTTCGACACGCTCTTCCGCGTGATCCGCGTGGTCTACCCGTGGATTCCCCGGGCGGTCCGCACCCTGCCGGCCCGCTACTATCTCAACGATCTGCGTAAGCGCATCCGCGACGGCCGCCCGATCGCACGCTGACCTTAAAGGTGCGCCGCACCGGCCGTCCCCGGCGCGGCGCACCCCGGCCGAGCACCGACCGGCCTCCCGCGGCGCACGACCCGCCACAGGAGGCCGGTTGTCTTCGTCTTCATCGCCCTCTGCCGAACGAGCCGATGCCGCCCCCGGTTGGCGCCAGTTCTACTCGGTCGCCTTCCTGCCCGCGCAGGTCGCCCTCGGCGCGGCGTGCGCGCTGACCGCGACCGTCTTGCTCACCCTCGTCGCAGCGCCGGTGTGGAGCGATCCGGTACTGCGCCCGCTCACCGCGGCATTCGGCATCGTCCTGCTCGGACCGGCGGCGCTGGCGGTGCGGACCCTGTCGCTGTTCCTGGCCGATCCGCCCGAGACCGACGGTATCGACGAGACGGGGCGCCCGCCGCACCGACAC
>JAJYRZ010000096.1 GCA_021793835.1 Actinomycetes bacterium
TACGTCCTTCACGGCCGGGGTCGTGCCCGAGTCCAGGGATCGGATCAGCACCTGGATGCCGGCGATGTGGTGGGCGGGCAGGGCGAGCAGCCAGGCGCCGGGCCCGCCGAGTCGTTCGTGGGTGGCCGCGGCCGAGGCGCGCAGCGCGGCCGCGGGCAGCAGCGCCCCCTTCGGGGTGCCGGTGGTGCCGGAGGTGGCGGTCACCAGTGCGGTGTCTGCGGGCACGGGTGTGCCCGCGGGGAAAGCGGCGGTGAGCCGGTCGGCGCCGACCCGGTCACGGACCGGTACGGGCAGCCGGGCCGGGCCGCGGCCGTCGAGGGCGTCGGACAGGGCGCTGAGCGCCGCGCCGATGCGGGCCGGATCGACCGGCAGGGGTTCCAGCGGCCGATCAGTGGCCACCGTTGACCACGATCCACACGATGCCGGCGACGATGACCACCCCGACGATGGTGAAGCAGCCGTAGGCCAGCGCGCGGCGCACCGGGCCGGGCGCCGCGGTGTGGGCGGCGCCGGACTCGTCGGTGACCGTGCGCGAGCCCAGTGCGCGCAGTCCGAGCGCGAACAGGGTGGGCAGGCCGGCGCCGAGCAACAGCCCGACCAGGATCACCTGCCACAGCGAATTGGCGGTGTTGCCGATCAGGTCCACGGCCTCGGTGTCGCTTTCGTCATCACGGTCAGTGCGTCTGCGGGTGGTCCGCCAGCTCGGTGATCCGGGCGAACCGGCGGTCGACCTCGGACTGGGCGGCGTCCGCGGCGGTCCGGGCGGTGGTGGCGACCGCGGCCGGGGCGGCGCCGTTGACCGCCGGTTCCGGTTCGTCCTCGGTCGGGTACTTCAGTGCGTCGAGCACCACCGGCTGGACCTCGGGGGTCAGCGCCTCGGCCACCGCGGCGGCCGAGGCGACCGGCGCGGCCTCGGCCGTGACGGCCGGCTCGGCGGTGCCGGAGTCCCAGTCGGCGTTGACGTTGTCGGCGGTCACCGCGGCCCGGCGCGACTGCAGGTACATCCCGCCGGAGGCGGCCAGCAGGATCGCGAAGACCACACCGACTCCGCCGGCCCCGCCCACGGCGTGTGCCAGGGCCCAGCAGGCGGCGCCGACGACGGCCGCGGCCGGGAGGGTGACCACCCAGGCGATGAGCATCCGGCCGGCGACCGACCAGCGCACCACGGCGCCCTTGCGGCCCAGACCGCTACCCAGGATCGAGCCGGTGGCCACGTGCGTGGTCGACAGCGGCAGACCCAGGTGGCTGGAGGTCAGGATGATCGCGGCCGAGGCGGAGTCGGCGGACAGTCCCTGCGGGGACTCGATCTCGGTCAGGCCCTTGCCCATGGTGCGGATGATCCGCCAGCCGCCCAGGTAGGTGCCGGCGGCGATCGCGATCGCACAGGCCGCCTTGACCCAGAAGGGCATCTTGGCGTCCTGGTCGAGCTGATCGGCGGCGACCAGGGCCAGGAAGATCACGCCCATCGTCTTCTGCGCGTCGTTGGTGCCGTGGGCGAGCGAGATCAGCGAGGCGGTGACGATCTGGCCGACCCGGAAGCCCCGGGTGCGCTCGTCGCGGTCCATCGTGCGGGTGGAGCGGTAGATCAGTCGGGTACCGACCGTGGAGACCAGGCCCGCGACGATCGGGGCGAGCACGGCGGGCAGCACGACCCGGCCGAGCACCCCACCCCATTCCACGCCGGAGGTGCCCAGAGCGGCGATGGCCGCGCCGATCAGTCCGCCGAACAGCGCGTGCGAGGAGCTCGACGGCATGCCCAGCAGCCAGGTCAGCAGGTTCCACAGGATGCCGCCGACCAGACCGGCGAACACGATGATCAGCAGCGCCTGGCCCTGTACGGCGTCCAGGCTCACGATGCCCTTGGCCACGGTGGCGGCCACCGCCACCGACAGGAAGGCGCCGACCAGGTTCAGCACGGCGGACAGCGCCACCGCGGTCTTCGGCTTCAGCGCCCCGGTGGCGATGGACGGCGCCATCGCGTTTCCGGTGTCGTGGAAACCGTTGGTGAAGTCGAACGCCAAGGCCGTGGCGATCACGATCCCCAGGATCAGCAACTCTGCGGTCACGCCCCCGAGTGTGGGGCCTTACCGGTGGGTTGTCGACCGGCCGTATCGCCCTGACCTGCATGTTGGCGCCCGGGACCGCAAGATTTCACCTGTCGTTAACCTGGCGGGTACCCGGTGGACGCCGGCGGGCGTGCCCGCCGTCACTTCCGTGTGCCCGGCAGCCCGATCGTGGCCGACCGGACGCCGGCCGGTCATCGCAGCGCAACCGGGTGGTCGGACCCCGGTCACCGGCCGGTCATTTGATCCGCACCGCGGCGCGGATCAGCCCCGGCAGCTCCCCGATGGGCACGGTGGAGATGGGGCGGTGCATCTGCTCGCTGCGTGCGTGCAGGATCGCCACGCCCGGCCCGGTGTCGACACCGGTGAGGCGGAACCCCCACGGCAGGGCGCGCACCGGCACGGTGCGCGCGGACAGCCGGCGCCGCAGATCCACGCTGAACCGGCCGGCGTGCAGCGCGGCCGGGGTGAACACCAGATCCCCGGCCCGGTCCACGGTCGGTTCGACGACGATGTGGCCGAGCCGCTGGGCGCGGGCCCAGCGGGCGCGCAGCACCCCGTCGCCGCCGATGCTCACCGACAGATCCGGCTGGTGGCCCGACACGATCTCGCGCAGTTGCCGTTCGGCGACGGTGACCGCGACCGTGATCGAGCCGAACACCAGGGTGGGGGCGTAGACGGTGCGCACCCGGATGTCGTCGAAGTCCACCGCGATGTGCTCGACCCGGTAGCGCCGGTCGCCGACCTGCCAGTACAGGTCCTCGGCCGTGAGCGTGATGCGCGCGAACTGGCCCCGGGCCAACCCGAGCGAATCGACCTCGGTGTCCAGGGTGCGCGGGACCATCGTGACCTGCCCGCCCCCGGCGGCCAGGGCGACGGTGCGGTCCAGGAACTGATCGGCCACCGAGTGCAGAGCCTGCTTGAGCGCCTCGGCCGGGGTCAGCGGCACCGTGCGGCCGGTCAGCGGGGTCGACACCCGGGCCGGCCACAGCGCCTGACCGATCCCGAGGCCGAGCCCGACCCCGGTGTCGATCAGCTTCTCCACCTCGGCCGAGGCGTCCAGGATCCGGTGGATGCCGGGCTGGAGCAGCCGGCGCTGCCAGCCGATCCCGAACGGGTCCAACGGGTCCATGCGCGATCGCCGCCGCGCCGTCAGAAGTACCAGGGGGCGCCCGACCAGTCCGGGTCCCGCTTCTCGAGGAAGGCGTCGCGGCCCTCCACGGCCTCATCGGTCATGTACGCCAGTCGGGTGGCCTCGCCGGCGAACAGCTGCTGGCCCACCAGGCCGTCGTCGATCAGGTTGAACGCGTACTTGAGCATCCGCTGGGCCTGCGGCGACTTGCCGAGGATCGCCCGCGCCCACTCGATGCCCTCGTCCTCGAGCCGGTCGTGGTCGACCACCTCGTTGACCGCGCCCATCCGATGCATCTGCTCGGCGGTGTAGGACCGGCCGAGGAAGAAGATCTCGCGGGCGAACTTCTGCCCCACCTGACGGGCCAGGTAGGCGCTGCCGAAACCGCCGTCGAAGCTGCCGACGTCGGCGTCGGTCTGCTTGAACCGGGCGTGCTCGCGGCTGGCCAGGGTCATGTCGCACACCACGTGCAGGCTGTGCCCGCCACCCGCGGCCCACCCGTTGACCAGTGCGATCACCGGCTTGGGCATGAAGCGGATGAGGCGCTGGACCTCCAGGATGTGCAGTCGGCCCGCACGCGCCGGATCGACCGTCTCGGCCGTCTCGCCCGAGGCGTACTGGTAGCCCGAGCGGCCCCGGATGCGCTGATCGCCGCCGGAACAGAAGGCCCAGCCGCCGTCCTTTTCGCTCGGGCCGTTGCCGGTCAGCAGCACCGCGCCGACGTCCCCGCTCATCCGTGCGTGGTCCAGGGCGCGGAAGAGCTCGTCGACGGTGTGCGGCCGGAAGGCGTTGCGCACCTCGGGGCGGTCGAAGGCCACGCGCACCACGCCGAGCTCGCGATGGCGGTGGTAGGTGATGTCGGTCAGGTCGTCGAAGCCGGGCACCGGCTGCCACAGATCAGCGTTGAAGGTCACGGCTGCAGGATAGGTCGAAACCCGTCCCACCGGGCGCGCGGGCGGCGAGACGGGTTAGCGTGCCAGACCATGAGCGAGGACACGACCGACACACGCGGCGGCTTCCCGACGTTCGAGGCGGCCCCCGACGACGGCGGGCCCGGGTTCGGGCGGTTCGTCGAGGCGATGCGCGAACTGCAGGACCTGGCGGTGGCCACCGCGCCCGAGGATCCGGCGGTGTTCGACGCCGCCGCCGACAGGGCCGAGGAGCTGGCCGCCCTGCTGCGCCCCTATAAGGCGAAGGAGGGGCGCTCGCCGGCCAACCGCGCGGTGGGGCTGCCCGGCCGCGGTTCGCTGCTGATGCTGCCGTGGAAGGTCACCGGCTACGAGCCTGATCCGGGCCGGATCACCGCCGAGGGCGTCTTCCGGCGCTACCACCTGGGCGGCAACATGGCCGCGCACGGCGGGGTGCTGCCGCTGCTGTTCGACGACCTGTTCGGCATGGTCACCCACATGTCGGGCGAGTCGATCTCGCGCACCGGCTACCTGAAGGTCGACTACCGGGCGGTGACCCCGCTGGAGACCACCCTGTGGGCCGAGGCCACCGTCGACCGCGCCGAGGGGCGCAAGACCTTCGTCTCCGGGCGGCTCTACCAGGGCGAGAAGCTGCTGGCCGAATCCGATGCACTGATGATCCGGCTGCTCGACGGGCAGCCCTGACCGCGATGGATCTGCCCGGACCGGCCGCCGTGCCCCCGCTGGCGGAGGTGCTGGCCTCGCTGCGCGTGGTGGCGCTGCCGATGCGGGTGCGCTTCCGCGGCGTCACCGTGCGCGAGGCCGCGCTGATCGAGGGCCCGGCCGGGTGGGGCGAGTTCGCGCCGTTCCCCGAATACGGTGACGACGAGGCGGCCTGGTGGCTGGCCTCGGCCCTGGAGTGCGCCTGGCTCGGGCCCCCGGACCCGGTGCGGACACAGGTGCCGGTGAACGCGACCGTGCCGGCGGTCGGTCCGGACCGGGTGCCCGCCCTGCTCGACCGGTTCCCCGGGGCGCAGACGGTGAAGGTCAAGGTCGCCGAACCGGGACAGGACCTGGCCGACGATCTGGCCCGCGTGGCGGCCGTGCGCGCGCGGGTGCCGCGGGTGCGGGTGGACGCCAACGGGGCCTGGACGGTGGACGAGGCGGTCCGCGCGCTGTCCGCCCTGGCCGCACAGGGCCCGCTGGAGTACGCCGAACAGCCGTGCCGGACGGTCGCGGAGCTGGCCGCGGTGCGCCGCGCGGTGCCACACGTGCCGATCGCGGCCGACGAATCGATCCGCCGGGCCGAGGATCCGCTGGCCGTGGCCCGGGCCCAGGCGGCGGACGTCGCCGTGGTCAAGGTCGCCCCGCTCGGCGGGCCGCGCCGGCTGCTGGCCCTGGCCGAGCGGCTGCCGATGCCGATCGTGGTCTCCAGTGCGCTCGACACCGTCGTCGGGGTGGGGGCGGGGCTGGCCACCGCGGCCGCGCTGCCGACGCTCGCGCACGCCTGCGGGTTGGGCACCGGCGGATTCTTCGCCGCCGACGTCGGCCCGGCGCACCCCATCGCCGGCGGGGCGATACCGGCCCGGCCGGGCCGGGTGGACCCGGAGGCGGTCGGCCGCCTGGCCGCCGATCCCGACCGGACCCGGTGGTGGCGCGAGCGCATCGCCCGGTGTCACGAAGTCCTCACATCGCTGCCCACCGCTTGACCGTTACATCGGTTGGCGGCAGAGTCTCACCTCACATGGTTACCGATCGGTAGCCGTCGGGATGCGGGCGCCTGCGCGGCGCCGGGGGAGGGGACACACGGTGCACAGGCGGACGCGCACGACGATGGGGATCGCGCTGGCGACGGCGCTGGTGGCGGCGGGGGCCGGGGTGGCCGGGGCCGATCCGGGCCCGGTGGGGCTGCTCGGTGAGGCCGGGCTGGCCGGCCTGGATGCGCTGAACGAGCACGGTGAGGCCACCGGCTCGACGGACCTGTCGGAGCTCGAGGGCCTGTCGGACGCGACCGCGCTCGAGGGCCTGTTGCCCGGGCTGGGCGCCGGGGACACCGGCTCGGCCGAGGTGTACTCGTTCAGCGACGGGTTCGACCGCGACTCCACCCTGGGCTGGTCGGGCACCGGATCGCTCGAGCTCGGGGCGGCCGACGAGTTCTACCGCACCCCCGCCGAGATCCCCGAGGACCCCGGCGCGGTGCTGCGCACCCAGGCGGCGCCGATGGCCTGGTCGCTGCCGGGCGCCGACGGCGCGCCCTACCCCGGGGACGCGACCCGGGTGATGTATGCCTCCCGCGACGCCCACGATCGGCCGATCGCGGTGTCCGGGGTGCTGCTCACCCCGTCTGTGGAGTGGCGCGGCGAAGGCGAGCGTCCCCTGGTGGTCATCGCCCCGGGCACCCAGGGTCAGGGCGACTCCTGCGCGCCGTCGAAGTCGATCAGCTCCCTGGTCACCGTCACCCCGCCGAGCGGGATCGCGCTCGGCTACGAGGCCATCCCGGCCGATGTGTGGCTGGCCCAGGGCGCGACGGTGATGATCACCGACTACGAGGGGCTGGGCACCGAGGGGGTGCACACCTACGTCAACCGTGACTCGCAGGCGCACACGGTGATCGATGCGGCCCGCGCCGCCCGCGGGCTACCGGACTCGGGCGTGGGCGACGCGACCCCGATCGGGCTCTACGGCTACTCCCAGGGCGGCGGCGCCGTCGCGGCCGCGGCCGAACAGCTCGGGTCCTACGGCCCGGACGTGGCCGATCAGGTGGTCGGCGCACTGGTCGGGGCGCCGCCGGCGGACCTGGCCGCCACCTTGGACGAGGTGGACGGCTCCTCGCTGGCCGGGGTCATCGGTTACGCGCTCAATGCGATGCGGGCGGTCTACCCGGACGAGATCGAACCGGTGATGGACCGGCACCTCAACGATCGCGGCCGGGCGATGCTCGACCGGGTCGCCGAGCAGTGCATCGGCGAGACGGTGCTGCAGTACGGGTTCGCCCGCACCGAGGACTTCACCGTCTCCGGTCGGTCGCTGGCCGAGGTCATCGCCGAGGAGCCGGTGGCGCGCGAGGTGATGGACCGCAATAGGATCGGCACCGTCGGGCCGACCGTGCCGATCTACCTGTGGGGCGGAACCCACGACGACGTCGTGCCCCACGGGCAGGTGCAGCAGCTGGCCGCCGACTGGTGCGCCGCGGGCGCGGACGTGGAGTTCGAGCCGTTCGTCCAGCCCTCGGTGCTGCGCGGCGCCGGGGTCGGGCACGTGCTGCCGATGCTGGGCTCCCAGGGGCAAGCGGTGAGCTGGCTCGGGGACCGCTTCGCCGGGGCGCCGACGACCGGCACCTGCTGAGCGCAGGTCTTCACCCGGCGGCGGGGAACGGTTATGATTTCAATAACGTGTTCTAGTTTCTCGTCGTCGGCCGTGCGGGTGTCGGCGGCGCCGGGGAGCGGGCGTGGAAACCGGGCCGGTGGCCCGTCCCGCAGGTGTCGAGTGTGAGGATTGACCGATGGCTTATGTGATCACCCAGGCGTGCTGCAACGACACCGCCTGTGTCGACGTGTGCCCGGTGGACTGCATCCGGCCGACGTCCGACGACCCGGAGTACTTGACCACCGAGCAGCTCTACATCGAACCGGAGACCTGCATCGACTGCGGCGCCTGCGTGGAGGCCTGCCCGGTGGACGCGATCTTCCCGGAGGAAGAGCTCAGCGAGGCCAACTACAAGTACCTCCAGATCAACGCCGACTACTTCGACAAGAACCCGCTGGTGGTCGACTGGGACTCCTTCGAACCGCCCGCCCCGATCCGCATCGGGGCCGACAAGGCGCCGCTGCGGGTGGCGATCGTCGGCACCGGCCCGGCCGCGACCTACGCCGCCGACCACCTGCTCGAGCGCGTCGGCCGCAACGTCGAGGTCGAGATGTTCGAGAAGGATCCGACGCCCTGGGGCCTGGCCCGCGGCGGGGTGTCCCCGGACCATCAGGGCACCCGCGTCATCACCGACTCCTTCGAGACGATGACGCGTAAGCAGGCCGTCGCCGCGCACTTCAACGTCGAGGTCGGTGCGGACATCAGCCACGACGAACTGCTCGAATACCACCACGCCGTCGTCTACGCGGTCGGCGCCGCGGACGACCGGCGCCTGGGCATCGAGGGCGAGGACCTGCCCGGCAGTCACGCCGCCACCGACTTCGTCGGCTGGTACAACGCCGCGCTGGAGAACGCCGACGACGTCTACGACCTGACCCCGACCCGCGCGGTGATCGTGGGCAACGGCAACGTGGCCATGGACGTGGCCCGGATGCTGGTGACGGACCGTGAGGCGCTCGCCCGCACCGACGTCGCCGACCACGCCCTGGCCGCACTGCGCGAGGCCGCGGTCGAGGAGGTCGTGGTGCTGGGCCGGCGCGGGCCCGTGCAGTCCGCGTTCACCAGCAAGGAGCTGATGGGCCTGGGCGAGATGGACGGGGTGGACATCATCGTCGACCCGGCGGACCTGGAGCTCGACGAGCACAGCCGCGCCCTGGCCGAATCGCCGGAGGCACCGCTGCCGCTGGAGACGAAGATGGACTGGCTGCGCCGGTTCGCCGAGACCGAACCGACCCCGGGCAACAAGCGGATCGTGCTCAAGTTCTACGCCTCCCCGGTGGAGATCGTCGGGGACGACGCGGTCACCGGCATCACCGTCGCCCGCACCCGACTGGAGGAGGGCGAGGACGGCCGACTGCAGGCCGTGGTCACCGACGAGCGCGAGACGATCGAGACCGGCCTGGTGCTGCGGTCGATCGGTTACCGCGGCCGGCCCGTGGCCGACCTGCCGTTCGACGACGATCGCGGCGTGCTGCCCAACATCGACGGCCGGGTGATCGACCCCGACACCGATCAGCCGCTGCCGGGCGTCTACGCCACCGGCTGGATCAAGCGCGGACCCTCGGGCTTTCTGGGCACCAACAAGAAATGCGCCGGCGACACCGTGACCTCGCTGGGCGAGGACGTGGCCGCCGGCCTGATCGACCGCACGGTCAAGGGGCGCGAGGATCTCGAGGCGCTGGTGACCGAGCGCTGCCCGGACCGGGTCGGCTTCGACGGCTGGGCGCTGCTGGAGAAGGTCGAGCGTGAGCGCGGTGCCGAGCAGGACCGTCCGCGGGTGCGCTCGGTGGACCGGGCCGAGATGATCGAGATCCAGAAGGGCCGGGCCTGAGCGGTTCGCCGCCCACGGTCCGCACCCCGGTCGCCGCAGTGAACCCGTCCACCATGCAGGCCGCCGTCGTGGTCGACGAGCTGGTGCGCTGCGGGGTGCGCGAGGTCGTGCTGTGCCCGGGCTCGCGCAACGCACCGCTCGCGCTGGCGCTCGCCGCGGCCGATGCGGCCGGGCGGCTGCGCCTGCACGTGCGCCTGGACGAACGCGGCGCCGGCTTCCTGGCCCTCGGCCTGGCCCTGGGCACCGACCGGCCCGCGGCCGTGGTGATGACCTCCGGCACGGCCGTGGCCAACCTCGGTCCCGCCGTACTCGAGGCCGATCACGCCGGTGTCCCCCTGCTGGTGCTCAGCGCCGATCGGCCGGTCGAACTGGTCGGCACCGGCGCCAGCCAGACCATCGACCAGTCGGCCCTGTTCGGCCGCGCGGTGCGCGCCGACATCACCCTGGGCCTGGCCCGCCCCGACGACGAGAGCCAGAACGGGCGCTGGCGCTCGGCGGTGTGCCGGGCGGTGGCCGCCGCGGCCGGCCACGGCGGACCGGCCGGCCCGGTCCAACTCGACATCCCGCTGGCCGAACCGCTGGTGCCCGGCCCCGGCGTCACGACCTCCCAGGCCGCGGCCGAGGTCTGGCCGGGACGATCCGGCGGCGGTCCGTGGACCGCCGCGCAGGCCGGGACGCATGACGCGCCGGTGCCCGTGGACCTCACGGTCGAGACGGTGGTGATCGCCGGCCACGGGGCGGGCCCGGCCCCGGAGCTGGCGGCGGTGCCCACCGTCGCCGAACCCACCGCCGGGGCGCGCGAGAACATGCTGCATCCGCTGGCGCTCGGCCTGCTGGCCCCGCGCCAGGTGATCGTGCTCGGCCGGCCCACCCTGCACCGGAAGGTCGCCGCTCTGCTGGCCGACCCGGCGGTGCGCGTGATCGTCCTCGGCGCCGATCCGCGCTGGCCGGACGTGCCCGGGCAGGCCGCACGCGTCGGCACCCGCGCGCAGGTGCGCGGCGCGGTGCCGGAACACTGGGCGGCCCGGTGCGCCCGCGCCGACGCCCGCGCCCGGGAGGCGACCGCGCAGGTGCTCGCCGAGACGGACTCGCCGACCGGCCTGCACGTGGCCGCAGCCCTGTCCGGGGCGCTGCGCAGCGGCGACCGGCTCGTGGTGGGCGCCTCGAACCCGATCCGGGACCTGGCGTTGACCGGGCCGATCCCACCGGGGGTGACGGTCGAATCCAACCGGGGGGTGGCCGGCATCGACGGGGTGGTCTCCACCGCGATCGGGGCGGCGCTGGCCCACGACCGCGACGCCCCCGGGGCGCGCACCGTCGCCCTGCTCGGCGACCTGACCTTCCTGCACGATCAGACGGCGCTGGTCATCGGGCCGGGCGAACCGCGCCCGAAAGACCTGGTGCTGGTCGTCGCCGACGACGACGGCGGCGGCATCTTCACCCTGCTCGAACAGGGCCATCCGCGCTTCGCCGACGCCTTCGAGCGGATGTTCGCGGCCCCGCACGGCGGTGACCTGCCGGCGCTGTGCCGAGCGCACGGCATCCCGTGCACCACCGTGACCCCCGACCAGGTGCCCGCGGCACTGGCCGGCGACGGGCTGCGCGTGGTGCACGTGCACACCCGCCGCGACGGGCTGCGCGAGATGCACGCCCGCATCGCCGACGCGGCCGGGCGATGAGTGCGGCGGCGGGCCGGCGCCGGCTGATCGGCCGGATCGTGCTGTGGCTCGCGGTGGCCGTGACCGTGCTGTGCACGGTGCTGCTGATCGGCGTCTGGCGCAACGACCGGGCCATCGAGACCCACCGGCAGACCGCCACCGCCGAGGTGCTCGAACCGGGCGTGCTGCGCTCGACGATCACCTTCGTCACCCCCGACGGGGTGACCCGCAACCCGCGGGCCGGCGTGCTGTATCCGACGAATCTGCTGCGCGGACAGCACATCGAGGTCGAATACGACTCCCGGGACCCGGACCTGGTGCGGGTGGCCGGCCGCACCGTCACCGTGGCCCTGGTGCCGGTCGGCTCGGTGCTGCTGGTGGTCTGGGCGCTGGTGGGGGCCACGCTGTGGTGGTCCGGGCGGACGCCGCGCGCAGCCGAGCCGGTACGGTCCAAGACGTGAACAGAGCTTCGCTGGCCAAGGACCCGCGCGAGGTCGCGTCGATGTTCGACGCGGTCGCCCGGCGCTACGACGTGACCAACACGGTGCTGTCCTTCGGCCAGGACCGGCTGTGGCGCACCGCCACCCGCCGGGCCCTGGACCTGCGTCCCGGCGAGCGGGTGCTCGACCTGGCGGCCGGGACCGGGGTGTCCACCGCCGAACTGTCGCGCTCGGGCGCCTGGTGCGTGGCCACCGACTTCTCCCAGGGGATGCTGCGCGCCGGCCGGCACCGGCGTGTGCCGATGGTCGCCGGCGATGCGATGGCCCTGCCGTACGCCGACGGCGTCTTCGACGCGGTGACCATCTCCTTCGGCCTGCGCAACGTCGCCGACATCGATGTGGCACTGGCCGAGATGGCGCGGGTGACCCGCCCCGGCGGACGGCTGACGGTGTGCGAGTTCTCCACCCCGGTGCTCGCCCCGCTGCGCACCGTCTACATGGAGTACCTGATGAAGGCGCTGCCGCAGGTCGCCACCGCGGTGTCGTCGAATCCGGACGCCTACGTGTACCTGGCCGAATCGATCCGGGCCTGGCCCGATCAGCAGGGCCTGGCCGAGCGGATCGCCGCGGCCGGCTGGTCGC
>JAJYRZ010000097.1 GCA_021793835.1 Actinomycetes bacterium
TTGAGCCCGAAGACGACACCACGGTGGTCGGCGAGGCCGGGGACGGGGCGGTCGCGCTGGCACAGGCGCAGGCGCTGCGGCCCGACGTGGTGCTGATGGACGTGCGCATGCCCGGGGTCGACGGGATCGCCGCGACGGCCGCGATCGTCACCCAGACCGGCGCCCGGGTGCTGATGCTCACCAGCTTCGACGTCGACGACCACGTGCTCGGCGGGTTGCGGGCCGGTGCGTCGGGCTACCTGCTCAAAACGGTCGAGCCCGACGATCTGATCGCGGCGGTGCGCACGGTCCACGGCGGCGGTGCGGTACTCGGCCCCGAGGTCACCGCCACCGTGGTGGCGGCGGCCGCGGCCGCCCCGGCGCCGCGCCCGGACCCGGTCGACTCTGCCGGGCTGACCGAGCGGGAACGGCAGGTGTACGCGCTGCTGGCCGAGGGCCGGTCCAACCGGCAGATCGCCCGCCGGCTGGAGATCGGGGAGAACACGGTCAAGACCCATGTGGCTCGGGTGCTGCGCAAGCTCGGGCTGTCTTCCCGGGCCGAGGTCGCGGCGGGGGCCCGCGGGGATTCCACACCCGGCCAGGAAGAGGGGCCGCACCGCTGACCGGGGCCGGTTGACGCCCGCGGATCGGCGGTGCTTTACTCGACTCAGCGAATCGAACAGGTGTTCCCATCAGTGGGTGTCGGTGGGGCCTGTGATGATCCGTCGTCGAACCGTTGAGCCCGGTCGCGTCTTCCCCGCGACCGCCGGCCCGGCAGGGCCGAAGGATGGGGAAGAGGTGTGTGCGATGACCGGTGTGTCGTCGATCCAGCGACCGGGACGTGGCGCCGACCGGGCGGAGACCCTCGCCCGGCTGCGCGGCCGGATCGCCGCGGTGGAGGGCGGGGGAAGTCCCGCACCGATGCCGATGCCGCAGACCGCGCCCCCGGCCCCGGTGCCGGAGCAGATGCGGGTGCAGGCCCCTGCGTCCGCCGATGCGTCCCGAACCGCAGAGTCCGTCCCGGCCGGACTGCCGGAGCCGGCCCGCGGCACGGTCGGCACCCTCGACGGTTCGCCCACGGTGCTGCTGGGACTGATCGCGCAGATCACCTCCGGCGGCGGTCACGTCGCGGTGATCGGCCTGCCCCGGCTGGGGCTGATCGCGGGCGCGGAGATGGGGGCGGTGCTCGACCGCGTGGTGTGGGTGCCGGATCCCGGCCCGGACCCCGAGGCGGTGGCCGCGGTGCTCATCGACGGGATGGACCTGGTGGTGCTCGATCCGGCCCGGGCCGAGGTGCCGCCGACCCGGGCGCGGGCGATCACCGCCCGGGTACGCCGGTCTTCCGCGCGGCTGCTGGTCGTCGGGGCCCGGTGGCCGGGCGCGGACACCCGCATCGACGCGGCGGTCACCGGATGCGTGGGGCTCGGCCGCGGACACGGCCGGATCTCCGGACTGGAACTGACCGTGCGGGTGCGCGGCCGCGCGCAGGCGCCCCGCGGGCTCCGGCTCGCCCTCGGGGCGGAGGGCGACCGACTGTGCTGGCGCGACGCCCCGGCCCCCGCAGACGCGGCGCGGCCGCAGGCGGTGCGCGGTGCGTGAGACCGGGCGCGGCGACCGGATCCTGGCGCTGTGGTGCCCGGATTGGCCGGCCGCGGCGGCCGCCGCGACGGCCGGGGTGCCCGCCGACCGGCCGGTCGCGGTCGTCCACGGCGGACGGATCGTGGCCTGCACCGCCGCCGCCCGTGCGGACGGGGTGCGCCGGGGACTGCGCCGGCGCGAGGCTCAGGCGCGGTGCGCACAGATCACGTTGCTGCCGGTCGATCCGGACCGGGACGCCCGCGCCTTCGCCCCCGTGGTCGCCGCGGTCGGGGCGGCCGTGCCCGCGGTGGAGGTGCTGCGCCCGGGCCTGCTCGCGGTCCCCGCACACCGGGCCGTGCGCGCACTCGGCGGGGAGGACCGGGTGGCCGAACCGCTCATCGACGCCGCCGCCGGCGCCGGCGCGGAGGCCCAGATCGGCATCGCCGACGAGCTGACCACCGCGGTGCTCGCCGCGCGGGCGGGGCGGATCGTCCCGCCGGGGCGGGGACGGGACTTCGTGGCGCCGGTGCCGCTGCGGGTACTGGTGGACGAACCGGCGCTGCTGGGCGCCGACGGTGCCGAGACGATCGGCCTGCTGCACCGACTGGGGGTGCGCACCCTGGGCGATCTGGCCGCGCTGCCGCGCGCGGACCTGGCCTCACGATTCGGGCAGACGGCGGTGACCGCGCATCGGTGGGCGCGCGACGAACCGGGCCGGGCGGTGGCGCCCGGCCCACCGGCGGCCGAGCGCGCGGTGACGATGCACTGCGATCCGCCGATCGACCGGGTCGACGCCGCGGCCTTCGCCGGCCGCCGGCTGGCCGAACGGCTGCACCGCGGGCTGGCCGCGGCCGGACTGGCCTGCACCCGGCTGCGGGTGCGGGCGCGCACCGCCGGCGGACGCGAGGACGAACGGGTGTGGCGCTGCGTGCAGCCGCTGACCGCGCACACCACCGTCGAGCGGGTGCGCTGGCAGCTCGACGGCTGGCTCTCCGCCCGCGGCGACGACCGCCCGGACGGGCCGATCGTCGAGCTCGCCCTCGAACCGGTGGAGACGGTCGACGCCGGTGCGATCGCCGCCGGAGTGTGGGAGGACCGGGCCGAACAGCGCGAACGCGCTCACCGTGCGGTCGCCCGGGTGCAGAGTCTGCTCGGCGGGGACGCGGTGCTCGCCGTCGCCGCGGTGGGCGGCCGGGGCCCCGCGCAACGTCTGGCCCGCTGGACCTGGGGCGAGCAGCCCGCCGACACGGCGGACCCGCAGGCCCCGTGGCCGGGCCGGATCCCGCCGCCGTCCCCGTCCTGGCTGCCCGAGACGGCGGAACCGGTCGAGCTGCTCGACGCCGAAGGACTGGCGGTGCTGGTCTCCGGCCGCGGGATGTTCACCGCCGCGCCGGCGGTGCTGCGCCGCGGCCGCACCGACCATCCGGTGCGCGGCTGGGGCGGGCCGTGGCCGGTGGACGAGCACTGGTGGGACCCCGAGCGCGGACTGCGCGGGGCGCGGGCCCAGATCGCCGCGGAGGCCCTGCCGGCGCTGCTGCTGCTGTGCCGGGACGGGCGGTGGACGGTCGAGGGCTGCTACCGGTGAAGCGCGGCCACCCGCAGCGACGCCCACACCAGCGGCGCCTGCAGCGGCAGCCGCCCCCAGGCGATCGCCCGCTGCCAGGCCGGGCGCCGACGGGTGTGGAAGTCGGCGGCCATCTGCACGTTGCCGGGGAACACCGCGACCATCAGGGCCGCGGTCGCGTAGCCGCCGATGCGTCGGGTCTGCGGGACGGCCAGCGCCGCCGCGCAACCGATCTCGGCGACGCCCGAGCCGATCACCCAATCGCGCCGGGAGGCCAGGTCGGTCAGCTGCGGCGGGATCAGCGGGGTGAACACCTGGGGGCGGACCAGATGCAGCACCCCGGCCCCGGCGAGCAGGGTGGACAGGGCGGGGGCGAGCAGCGGATCGATCTTCCGGCGACGTGTCATGAACACATCGTGCCCTGCCGGGTCGCGGATACGCTGGACGACATGGACATCGCCTCCGCCTCCGCCCGCCCCGACCGCTCCCGCGCGCTGCGGAAGACCGCCGCGTGGTCGGCGGTCTACCTGGTCTCCCAGGCCAACATCGCCCGCACCCTCGGCACGGCCGCACCGAAACTGCTGCGCATCCAGACCTCCCGATCGGCCGCGGACTACCGGGACGTGCTCGCCGGGATGACCCCGGACGAGCGGGCCGGATACCGCGCGCACTATCCGCTGGACATGATCCATCCGGCGATCTACGCCGTCGCGCTGCGCGCCGGGGCCGAACTGCTGGACGCGCACCGCCCGCAGTCCGCGCGCATGCGCCGGGTGCTGGCGACGGCCCCGGTGGTCTCCGCGGCCGGGGACTACGTGGAGAACGTGGTCGGCTGGTATCTGCTCGACCACCCCGAGGCGATCACCGACGGTCGGGTGCGCGCCACCAGTGCCGTGTCCATCGTGAAGTGGGCACTGGCCCTCGGCCAGCTCGCCTACCTCGGGGCGGGGCTGGGCCGGGCGGCGCTGCGGCGACGGTGAGCGGCGCGCGCGAGGAGGCGGCGGCGGTGTTCACCGCCCAGCGCGGACGTCTGCTGTCCGTGGCCTACCGGATCACCGGCAGCGTCGCGGATGCGGAGGACGCGGTGCAGGAATCGTGGCTGCGGCTCGAGCGGACCGACATCGGTGCGATCGCGGATCTGCGGGCCTGGCTGACCACCGTCGTGGGACGGATCTGCCTGGACCGGCTGCGGTCGGCCGCGGTGCGCCGGGAGACCTATCCCGGTCAGTGGCTGCCCGAGCCCGTGGTCCGGCCGCTGTCCGCGACCGCGCCGGCCGATCCGCTCGACGTGGTCGTCCGTGACGAGGACAGCCGGCTCGCGGTCCTGGTGGTGCTCGAGCGGCTCACCCCCGATCAGCGGGTGGCCTTCGTGTTGCACGACGGGTTCGGCGTGCCGTTCGGTCAGATCGCCGACACTCTGGGGGTGAGCGCTGCCGCCGCCCGACAGGCCGCGGCCCGGGCCCGGCGGCGGGTCGCCGGCGCCGCGCCGTCGGTGTCGTCGGCGCAGCACGCCGCAGCGGTGACCGCTCTGGTCGATGCGTTGTCGAGTGGAGACCTGGCCGCGGTGGTCGCCGCTCTGCATCCCGAGGCCACGTTCGCCGGGGACACCGGAGGGACCTCGCCGACCGCGCCGAACGTGATCGTCGGTGCAGACCGTGTCGCGCGCTACCTGCTGGGGCTGGCCGGACGGTACGGCGCGCAGCGGCTCCTGGCGCTGACCCCGGTGGCGGTCAACGGCCGGGCCGGGCTGTGGCACCCGGGCGCGCCGGCGGATCCGGTCGGCGGCCGGCCGCCGATCGCGGCCCGGGTGATCGCGGTGACGGTCGCCCAGGGACGGGTGATCGCGGGCTACGACATGGCCAATCCGGCGCGCCTGACCGGTGTGCGGCTGACCGGTCTACCCGGGCCTCATCGCTGATCGTCCGGCCCCTCGGGCAGTCGGCAGGCACCCGAGGCGAACCCCTGATCGACGATGCCCAGAGCGCCGTACATCCGGGCCCGCATGTTCTCCAGGCCGATCTGATAGGTCAGCTCCAGCACGCCGTCGACACCGAAGCGGTCGAGAAGATCGGCGACCTGAGCGTCGGTCACCGCGGTGAGCGGATCGGTGGTCAGCGCGTCGGCGTAGGCGAGGGCCGCGCGTTCGTCGTCGCTGTACGCCGGGTCGTCGCGATAGTCGTCGATGTGGGCGAGCCTGTACTGGTCCACGCTCTCCAGTCGCTGCAGCATCTCGCCGAAGTCCACGCACCACGAGCAGCCGATGAGGCGGGCGGTGCGATACACCACCAGCGACCGCACCGCGGTCGGCAGCGCGGTCGATGCGCGTTCGACCAGCAGCTCGTGGACTGCGGAGGCGCGGGTCAGACCGCGGTGGTGTGCCAGGACGGTGATCGGTTCGGGTACCGCGCCGTATCGCCGGGCGGTGACCCGGTAGACGATGCGGCCGAACAGGCCGACGTCGCGGCGTGCGAGAGCGGGGATGCGGGACATGGGAATCCTTCCTGCTGTCGGGTCTCGCCGGGTGCGAGCCCTCTACAGGAGGAGACGAAGCGGGCGGCCGGAGTGTGACGTCCCGCCGGACCCTCGGGGTGCGGCTGCGGCGGATCAGCCTGCCGGCGCCGTGGCCCGGGCGACGATGCGGGCCCGGTCGCGCCGGCCGACGCGGGTCGGAGTGAGCGGATAGACGTGGCAGGCGCCCGGTGCCACGGTCAGATCCACCGCCACCCCGGCCGCGCGGGCAGGCCGGGCGATCAGGTCGGCGTCGGCGAAGGTGATGTCACGATCGCCGTAATACAGGTCGATCGGCGGCAGCCCGGCCATCGAGCCGAACACCGGGCTGAGCCGCGGATCGGTCAGATCGTCGCCGCCGGCCCAGGCCTGCCCGGCGATCGTCGCGCCCACGGTCGACAGCCACGGATCATGCGGCGCGATCGCGGCGATGCCCGGATTGCTGCAGGTCACATCCACCCAGGGTGCGATCAGGGTCAGCGCGCGCGGCATCTGTCGGCCGGTGTCGCGCAGCACCTGGGCCAGGCCGAGGGCGAGTCCGCCGCCGGCCGAATCACCCATCACCGTCAGTCGATCGGCGTGCGGGGCCAGGTCGGCGTAGACGGCGTCGAGCAGCCGGTAGGTCTCGCGGTAGGTGTGCTGCGGGGCGCGGCCGTAGAGCGGCACGTGCACGGCGGCGCCGGCGCCTGCCAGCCGGGAGATCAGCGCCCAGTGCTGCCGGGCGATGGGACTGACGTAGGCCCCGCCGTGCAGATAGAGCACGACCGGGCCGTCGGCCGCGCCGCCGCGCGGGGTGACGGTGACGCAGCGGAAACCGTCGATCTCGCGGATCTGCACCCGGTGGCGCCTGCGTAACCGGAGCGGGGGAGCGCCGTCCGGCTTGGGCGCCTCCAGATGCGCGCGGAACCGTGCGGCGTCGGTGTAGGTCGGCTTGCGTGCGGCACGGACGAACGCCGAGACCACTGCCATGTCCCAGGCCATGAGGCCCCCTTCGTCGTCACGCGATGGCGGGCTGTCGGTAAGCGGCGCTAGCCTATCTGTATCGAACTGGTGTTCTATTCCGGTGTGGGGTGGGGCACCGCGGTCAGGAGGTGTGCGATGGGCTGGGACGGCGGGCTGCAGCAGTGGTCGGACCTCGAACGCGTCCTGTCCGATCGTCCGGCGGGGCCGGGGTGCGCGCAGGTCCCGCCGGTGCCGCGCAGCCCTGGCCGGTCCCGCCCGGCGGGGCCGACCGTGCCCTACGCCGAACTGCACGCACACTCCTCGTTCAGCTTCCTCGACGGGGCCAGCGACCCGGAGGACCTGGTCGCCGAAGCGGCACGGCTGGGCCTCGAGACGATGGCGGTGACCGATCACGACGGGCTCTACGGCGCGGTCCGTTTCGCCGAGGCGGCCGCCGAGCATCGGCTCGTCACCGTCTTCGGCGCCGAACTGAGCCTGCCGGCCGGACCCGACGGGATCCGGCAGCCGCGGGCGGGTCAGGGGGCCGGGCCGGATCCACATGCTGCGCATCTGCTGGTGCTCGCCCGCGGCCCCGAAGGGTATCGGCGGTTGTCTCGGGCGATCGCCGAGGCGCACCTGGCGGGCGGGCAGAAGGGCCGGCCCCGGTTCGACCTGCACCGACTGGCCGAGCAGGCGGGCGGACATTGGCAGATCCTCACCGGCTGCCGCAAGGGCCATGTGCGGCGCGCACTGTCCGCGGCGGCCGATCCTGCGGCCGGGCGGGCGGCCGCCGGTGCCGCGCTGGGTGAACTGATCGAGCTGTTCGGCCGCGACCGGGTGACCGTCGAGCTGACCCGCACCGCCGACCCCGGGGACGACGAACGCATCGCGGCGCTCGCCGCGCTGGCCGACGAACACCGGCTGCGGACGGTGGCGACCACCGGTGCGCATTTCGCCGCGCCGGCCGATCGCCGGCTGGCCGATGCGATGGCCGCCGTGCGGGCCCGGCGCGACCTGGACGCGGCGGCCGGCTGGCTGCCGCCCGCCGGTGGACACCTGCGCTCCGGGGCGGAGATGGCCGCCCTGTTCCCCCGGCACCGCGACGCGGTGGCGCATGCGGCCGAACTGGGGCGCGAGTGCGCCTTCCGACTGGACCTGATCGCCCCGGAGCTGCCGCCGTTCGACGTGCCGGGCGGGCACACCGAGCACAGCTGGCTGACCGAACTGGTCCGGCGCGGGGCGGATCGGCGATACGCCGGATCCCCGGTGGCCGCACGCGCCGCCGACCAGATCGCCCACGAGCTCGCGGTGATCGACGCCCTCGGTTTCGCCGGGTACTTCCTGATCGTCCACGACATCGTCGAGTTCTGTCGGCGGGAGTCCATCCTGTGCCAGGGGCGCGGCTCGGCCGCCAACTCCGCGGTCTGCTTCGCGCTCGGGGTCACCGCGGTCGACGCCGTGGCCGCGGGGCTGCTGTTCGAACGGTTCCTCTCGCCCGAACGCGACGGGCCGCCCGACATCGACATCGACATCGAGTCCGAGCGGCGCGAAGAGGTCATCCAGTACGTCTACGGCCGTTACGGCCGGGAGCGTGCCGCGCAGGTGGCCAACGTGATCACCTACCGGCCGCGGTCGGCGGTGCGCGACGCCGCCAAGGCCCTGGGGTTCCCGCCCGGGCGCCAGGACGACTGGTCACGGAGCATGCGCGGGGTCGACCTGCCCGCGGTCGGCGCGGACGCGCAGCAGGTCGCCGAGACCTCGGCGCAGACCGGGATCCCGGGGCCGGTGCTGGAGTTGGCGGCCCGTTTCGTCGGCCGGCCGCGACATCTGGGCATCCACTCCGGCGGCATGGTGGTGTGCGACCGACCGGTGGCCGACGTGGTGCCGGTGGAGTGGGCCCGGATGGCCGGGCGCACGGTGCTGCAGTGGGACAAGGACGACTGCGCCGCGGTGGGACTGGTCAAGTTCGACCTGCTCGGACTCGGCATGCTCTCGGCGCTGCGGCGGGCGATCGACCTGATGCGCGTGCACAAGGGGATCGAGGTGGATCTGGCGCGCATCGACCTGACCGATGCGGCCGTGTACGAGATGATCGCCCGCGCCGACACCGTCGGGGTGTTCCAGGTCGAATCGCGCGCGCAGATGGCGACCTCCCCGCGGCTGCGGCCACGCACCTTCTTCGACCTGGTGGTGCAGGTCGCGCTCATCCGGCCCGGACCGATTCAGGGCGGCTCGGTGCACCCCTACATCCGGCGCCGCAACGGTGCCGAACCGGTGACCTATCTGCACCCGTCGATGGAGCGGGCGCTGGCCAAGACCCTGGGTATCCCGCTGTTCCAGGAGCAGCTGATGGAGCTGGCCGTGGACGTGGCCGGTTTCAGTGCGGCCGAGGCGGATCGGCTGCGCCGGGCGATGGGGGCCAAGAGGTCCCCGGAGGCGATGGCGCGGCTGCGCGCGCGATTGTACGCGGGCATGGCCGACCGGCACGGCATCACCGGTGAGGTCGCCGACCGGATCTACGAGAAACTCCAGGCCTTCGCCAACTACGGATTCCCGGAGAGCCACGCGCAGAGCTTCGCCGCCCTGGTGTTCTACTCCGCCTGGTTCAAACGTCACCACCCGGCCGTGTTCTGCGCCGCCCTGCTCGGCGCCCAACCGATGGGCTTCTACTCACCCCAGTCGCTGGTCGCCGATGCGCGCCGACACGGGGTCACCGTGCACCACGCGGACGTGCAGACCGCCGAGGTGGAGGCCACCCTGACCGCCGGCGGCACCGAGGTCCGGCTCGGCCTGGCGGCGGTGCGGGGGCTGGGCGCGCAGGCGGCCGAACGGATCGTCGCCGCGCGCGAGAGCGGCGGGCCCTTCGCCTCGGTGACCGACCTGACCTCCCGGGTGCGGCTGACCGCGGCGCAGGCCGAATCATTGGCCACCGCCGGGGCGCTGGCCTGCTTCGGACTCGACCGTCGGGCCGCGCTGTGGCAGGCCGGGGCGGCCGCGCAGGAACGGCCCGACCGGCTCCCCGGCATCGGTACGCAGGTGCCGACCCCGGCCGCGCTGCCCGGGATGAGCCGGCTGGAACTGGTGGCCGCGGACGTGTGGGCCACCGGGGTCTCGCCCGATGCGCATCCGGTGCAGTTCCTCCGCACCCGACTCGACGCGGCCGGTGTGGTGCCGGCCGCGCGGCTGTGCGAGGTCGCCGACGGTGCGCGGGTGTCGGTGGCCGGGGCGGTGACCCACCGTCAGCGGCCCCGCACCGCCGGCGGGGTGACCTTTCTGAACCTGGAGGACGAGACCGGGATGGTCAACGTGGTGTGCACTCCGGGACTGTGGCGCCGCTATCAGCGCCTGGCGCACACCGCGACCGCGCTCGTGGTGCGCGGCCGGGTTCGAAACGCCGAAGGGGCGGTCAGCCTCGGCGCGGACCGCCTCGACGCCCTCGATCTGGCGGGGGCGGTACCGTCTCGAGACTTCCGGTGACGAGGCTCTCTCCAACGCGCGCCGGACCGGGATTGATCGTAAGCTGTGACGGTCAAAGCGTCGTCTTCGTGCCAGAGAGGTGGGGGAGGACTGTGCCGTTTCCGTCGAGCGCGCAGAGCCGTCCCGGCAGCAGGCCCCCGTCTGCCGCGGAGCGGGTGGTCGGCCTGTCCGACGCACTGCAGTCCTTCCTGCTCGGCACACTGCGCGACGGCGGGATCACCGCGGACGAGGCGCGGGCACGCATGCCGGGCGTGGACTTCGCGGCCGGGATGAGCGGACTGACCGCCGCCGAGATCCCGATGCGCCGCACCCTGCCCGAAGGACAGGAACTGCGGTACCACTATCCGGCTGCGGTCGCCGAGGCGGCCGCCGACCTGCTCGCGGATCCGGATCCCGACGCCTACCCCCGGACCGGTACCGCTGCGGCCGACCGGGACGCGCAGGCCTGGACGCGGTGGGAGAACGCGCACGCCGACGATCAGGCCGCGAGCGCCTTCCTGCTGCGGGACGGTGTGCGGTTGGCGCGGCTCGGGCATCTGGACCGACTGCTGTCCGCGCTGGCGGGCCGGCCGGTGCGCGGGGTGCGGCTGATCCGTGCGGTCGATGCGCTGCGCGGCCGGGCGCCGCACGCGGCCCTGGCACATCTGAGCGTGCCCGAGCCCGAGGGCGAGGAGCCCGCGCTCGATCTGGCCCTGGAGTCGGCGCTGCGGGTGCAGTGCGGACAGATCATCGGCACCGAGGTCGATCCCCGCTGGGTGGAGGTGCTGCGCGAGCATCCCCGCACCGGGGTGCCCGAGACCGACTCCTACCTGTCGCTGCAGACCGGCGTGGCCGAGCTGTTCGCCGGGCGGCCGGTGGAGGCCGAGTCGATGATCCTGCAGGCCATGACGCTCGCGGAGATGGGCACGGAGGCCACGCTGAAGCTCATGGCCACCACGATCCTGTCGACGGTGGCCGGCTACTCCGGTGACAACGAGCTGATGACGAGCCGATCCGTCAGGGCCTTGAACTTCGCCGCCGATCACGAACTGTTGACCGATGCCATGGCGGTCCAGGCCGCGGCCACCGCGGCGATGGGGCGGATCCTGACCGGGCAGTATCCGGATGCGGATTCGCTGGAGCTCGGTGTGCTGCGCAACGCGACCGCGACCGAGTGGGACGACCTGGCCGGGGTGCGCCGGACCGGGCCGCACACCACGGTCATCTATCAGCTGGTGCGGGCCCGCGCGGACGACCGGCCGACCTCGGCGCAGGCGGTGGAGCTGGCGCGCTCGTTCGAACAGCTCATCCGCATCGATCGGGCCGGCACCGCGCTGCGGCTGCTGCCGAGCGTGGTCGCGATGCTGCTGTCGGCCCGGCGGACGTTGACGGCCGCGGACATCGTGGCGCAGGCGGGCCGGCACTACGGCGATCTGCCCGAGGTCGCGGTGTCGTCGGTGATGATCTCGTTGGCCGAGGACCGGATCGACGAGGCGACCGCCGCGCTGCGCGGGATCGACGCCCCCGAGTCCGGCATGATCCGGCTGACCCGGGTGCGACTGTGGATGCTGCGCGCGGTGCTGGCCCATCGCGGGGGAGAGGCCGCGCAGGTGTGGCCGGCGATGGCCCGGGCGTTGGAGCTGGCCGAGTACGAGACGCTGGTCATGCCCTTCCTCGACCATGCCGCCGATGT
>JAJYRZ010000098.1 GCA_021793835.1 Actinomycetes bacterium
CCGATCTGGTGCGTGCGACCTGCGCGGCCGTCTCGGTGACCACCGGGTCGGTCAGCAGCGCTCCGCGCGCCAGCGGCGACCAGGCCTGCACCGCGATCTCGTGCTCGGCGCAGAAGGCGCGCACCTGATCGTTGGGGTGATACGGGTGCACCTCGATCTGGTTGACCGCCGGCACCGTGGAGGTCTCGGCGAAGAGCCTCTCCAGGTGCGGGATCTGGAAGTTCGACACCCCGATCGCGCGGGCCCGGCCGTCGGCCGCGAACTCCTCGAGCACCTTCCAGGTGGAGACGAAGTCGCCGTCGTAGCGGGTGGGCAGCGGCCAGTGGATCAGGAACAGGTCCACGTGGTCGGTGTCGAGCGCGGTCAGCGACTCGTCGAAGCTGCGCCGGGCGTCGTCGGGCAGGTGGTTGGGGTTGGCGAGCTTGGTGGTCAGGAAGACCTCGTCGCGGCGCAGGCCGGCCTCGGCGAGCCCGGCCGCGACCCCGGCCTCGTTGCCGTACATCTGGGCGGTGTCGAAGTGCCGGTAGCCGGCCGCCGCCGCGCCGGCCACGGCCGCCGGGGTGTCCGCCTCGTCGATGAGGAAGACCCCGAAGCCCAACTGCGGGATCGTGGTGCCGTCACGAAGGGTGATCTGCGGAATGGAAGTCATGACCTCGATGGTGCCTGCCCGGGCCGATACGCGCAGCCGGGACGCCGCCGCGCCCGTGCCGGATCCGCGGAGCGGACCGACGCGGGCGCGGCGGGCGGAAGATCAGAGCTGGTCGGTCTGGAGGTAGAACGTCACCAGGTCCTTGATGGTCTCCTCGGCCGGGCGCGGGGAGTAGCCGAGCTCGGTGCGGGCCTTGGTGCCGTCGACGTACGGGTTGGACAGCAGTGCGCCCATCGCCGCGCGCGACATCACATCGGAACCGAAGCGGGCGGCGATCGGCTCGGCGATCGGCAGGATCTTCTCCACCACCCCGGTGGGGATGGCGAAGGCCGGGCCGCGCCGGCCGGTGGCCTTGGCGGCGATCTTCATCGCCGCGGTGATCTCCATGGGGTGGCCGGTCAGCAGGTAGTTCTCCCCGGTGCGGCCCTTCTCGGCGGCCAGGGTCAGCCCGAGGGCCACATCGCGCACGTCGACCAGGTCGTAGCCGCCCTGGATCGAGGCGGGCACACGGCCGCGGGCCGCATCCCGCAGGATGCCGTTGAGCCGGGACAGGCCCGACAGTGCGTGGTCGACCGGCCCGTACACCCCGGTCGGGTTGCAGATCACCGCGTCCAGGCCCTCGGCGATGACCTCGCGCAGCGCGATCTCGCCGGCCCACTTGGAGCGGTCGTAGACCGGCAGGCCCCCACCCTCCGAGCGGGGGGAGTCCTCGTCGATCCGGCCGTCGCAGTCGTACTGGTCGAACGAGTGCACCGAGCTGGCGTGCACCATCCGGCGCACTCCGGCGGCGCGTGCCGCCCGGGCGACGGTGCGCACGCCCTCGGTGTTCAGTCGCCAGGCGACCGAGTCCTGCTGCTTGAGGGTGATCATCGCGACCAGGTGGTAGAGCACCTCGACGCCCTCGAGCGCCGCGGTCATCCCGGCCTGATCGAGGACGTCGCCCTCGACGAAGGTCACGGAGTCGGGCCAGTGCTCAGCGCTCATCCGGTCGATGGCCACGACCTCGTGGCCCTGTTCGACGAGCAGCTCGGTCAGGTTGGAACCGAGGTAGCCGGCGGCACCGGTGACTGCGACCTTCATAGACACACGTCCTTTAACGTTTGAAGCGGACTACAGCACAGTAGAACATGTTCCAGAGTCGAGTGTCCAGAATCACCCCGTGCCGGTCGGCGGACGGGCGGGGATGATCGGGGTGCGGCACCGGCCGCGATCGGCGGGCCGGACGGGGTGCGGCGCGCCGCACGGAAGGAGGGGCCGGCGATGACGGGACAGTCCGTACGCGTGGACAGTTGGCTGTGGTCGGTGCGGCTGTTCAAGACGCGCAGCGCGGCCGCGGAGGCCTGCCGGGGCGGCCATGTGCAGATCAACGGGGTGACGGTCAAACCGTCCCGGCCCGTGGTGCCCGGCGACCGAGTGCGGGCCCGGGTCGGGGACCGGGAGCGGATCGTCGAGGTGGTCCGGGTGATCGCGAAACGGGTGGGCGCCCCGGTCGCCGCGCAGTGCCTGATCGACCACAGCCCCGCACCGGTGCCCCGGGCCGAACTGGGCGTGCCGGTGCGTGACCGGGGTGCGGGCCGACCCACCAAGCGCGAACGGCGCCAGCTCGACCGCCTGCGCGGGCGACGCTAGGCGCCGACCCGGCGCGGTCGGTAGTGCCGGGCCGAGACACGCGAAAGCCGACCGCCCGAATGGGGCGATCGGCTGCGTCGGTCCGCTCCGCGGTCGGTCAGCGGCGGTCCGGTGCCCCCGCGGTGGCGCTGTGCTGCTTCTTGCGCTCGCCCGGGTTCTTCCAGTTGTTCATGAAGTTCGGCCAGATCGACACGATGAGCAGCAGGACAGAGACCAGGACCGCCACCACGATTGACGCGATCAGGATGACCGTACCGATGGCAGACATCACTTCCGTGGCATCCATGTGTTTTCCTCCCAAGCGCACTGATCTGACGCGATCGCTGTGAACACTACGCTGTGTCGGAGTCGGACCACAACACGGCGTCCGGATTCCGTCGCGCGAGCCCGCGTATCCGAGGTGTGGGTTCCGGGGCCGGCGGTCAGTCGGTGAGCAGATTGGCGCCGGAGACCAGCGCATCGGCGATCGAGTCGTCGCTGCCCGCTCCCAGCCCCATCGCCCACCGGCGGCGCCGACCGCGCACGCACAGCAGGAATGTCGCCACATCGGCCTCGAGTCGCTGCTGGTGCAGGGCGGCGATCTCGAGCGGGACCCCGGCCTCGTGCAGCAGCGCGGTGAGCACGGAGGCGGCCCCGTGCGCGCGGGCCCGTCGGCGCCGGACGGTGTCGCCGTCGGTCACCGCGGCGGTGTACTCGTGCCCGGTGACCCCCTGGCTGCGACGGGAGAGCTCGTCGAGCCGGAATCGGCCGTTCCGGCAGGTGTAGGCGGATTCGAACTCGGCCCAGGACAGGTGCGCGGCCTCGCGGCGCAGGCCGCGCGGCAGACGCTTGCCGTACCGGCGGTTGAGCGGATCCGACGGCGGGATCCCGGCCGGACAGGGGGCGGAGGCGCGGCCGGTGCGCGGCGCGGCGGACTGTGAAGCGGTGGATTCTGCGGCGATGTTCATCGTCTGGTCTTTCGCGGAAGAAGGCGGCGACCGACGGGACAGGAGATGACGTTCCGCAGCATGGCGTCGGTCGTGATCAGACCACGCTGCGGCGGAGAACTACATGGAGTCGCTTCATGTGATCCAGCCTACCGAGGCCGCAGGGCTGCGGCAACGGTTCGATACGGCAGGGCCGCGGCGTGGGCTCGGGTACCGTCCGGGGCGTGTCCGAACCTCTTGAGCGGCCGCTGTCCGGGCAGGTCCCGGACAGCGCCGATCCGCAGACCACCCGCCGTTGGCGTCGCCAGTTGGCCGACGAGCGCGCCGAGGCGCGCACCTACCGGATGATGGCCGAACGCTGGGAGGGCACCGATCGGGAGATCCTGCTCGGCCTGGCCGAGGCCGAGGAGCGCCACATCGCGCACTGGGAGGAACTGCTGGGTCCCGACGCCGCGGGCGATGTGGGCCGGGGCAGCCTGCGACTGCGGATGATCGCGGCCACGCCCCGCTGGTTCGGCTCGGTGTTCATCCTCGCGCTGGCCCAGCGGGCCGAGATGCGCTCGGCCTCCTCGATCGACCCGGACGCCACCCCGGCGATGGCGGCCGACGAGAAGGTGCACGAGGAGGTGCTGCGCGGGCTGGCCGCCCGCGGGCGCGCCCAGGTCTCGGGCACCTTCCGCGCGGTGGTGTTCGGGATGAACGACGGCCTGGTGAGCAACCTGGCGCTGATCCTGGGCGTCTCCGGCGGCGGAGTGGCCCCGGAGATCGTGCTGCTCACCGGTATCGCCGGGCTGCTGGCGGGAGCCTCGTCGATGGCCGCGGGCGAATATCTGTCCATCCGGTCGCAGCGCGAACTGATCGAGGCCTCGGCGCCGAGCGAGGACTCGCCCGACGTGCTGTCGGACCTGGACGTGGACGCCAACGAGCTGGCGCTGGTCTACCGGGCGCGCGGGATGACCGAGGCCGAGGCGGAGGAGCACGCGGACGCGGTGCTGTCCGGGCGGCGCCGGCCCGCCCGCGCGGCGCAGGACCCGGAATCCGACGATCCCGACGTGGTCGGCACCGCGGCGGGCGCCGCGCTGGCCAGCTTCCTGTCCTTCGGGGTCGGTGCGCTGATCCCGGTGCTGCCGTTCATCTTCGGCCTCGGCGGCTGGCCGGGCATCACGACGGGCATCGTGTTGGCCGGGCTCGCGCTGGTGGCCACCGGGGCGATCAGCGGGGTGCTCTCGGGCGGGCCGCCGCTGCTGCGCGGGGCGCGTCAACTGCTGATCGGGCTGGCCGCGGCCGGGGTGACCTATCTGCTCGGCCTGGCGATCGGCGCCGGCATCGGCTGACCGCGGGGGGATGTCCCCGCACCCGCATCCGGCGTCGGAGCGGGAGAGCCCTTCAGTGGTCGAGCAGGTGGAACCGGGCCACGTCCTGCGCGGTGTCCACGGCCTCGGCCAGCACCTGCGCGCGGGTGAGCGGATCGGGCGCGCACAGCAGCTTGAACCGGTCGGCCGCACCGATCCCGACCCGGCGGGCCAGGTCGTAGATCAGGTCGCCGGGGTCGGCGGGCAGATCGTCGAACCGCGGCCGCGGCGGGGCGGGCCGGGCCTGTCGTTCGGCCACGCGGGCCAGCAGCCCGTGCAGTGCGGTGATCTCCCCGGTCAGCTCGGCCGCGGCGCGGCGCACGGCCGCCGCATCGACCGGAGAGTCGGGCCACGGCTCGATCTCGGCGCGCGGATACGGATCGTCGTCGAGCCAGTCCCGGACGCGGAAGCGTGCGCCCGCGGTGCAGCGCAGATGGAACAGGCGCGGGCCGACCGCCAACTGTCGGTCGATGTGGGCGCGCACCCCCACATCGGTGCGCTCGTCGCCGCCGCCGACCTCCGAGCCGCGGGCGATGAGCACCGCACCGAACCAGGGGCCGTCCGGGGCCTTCATGCAGTCGTGCAGCAGATCGCGGAACCGGGCCTCGAAGACCTGCAGGGGCAACCTGTCGCCGGGCAGTGCGGTCGAGACCAGCGGGAAGATCGGCAGCGCGGCCGTGCGGGCCGGGATCATCCGCCGGGCCGGTCGACCGGCTTCTCGTCGCGGTCCGGTTCGCGGCGGATCGGGGCGTCCAGGTCGCCGTCTCGGCGCCGGCGGATACGGGCGCAGCAGTTGTCCGGGGCCGACCAGGGCACCAGTTCGGCGCGCAGATCCTCGGCGCCGAGCTGCTCGAGCGTGCCGCGCAGCAGCCCCAGGTGCACGTTGCAGATCAGGCCCGGATGGTCCTCGGCCAGGGCGGCGAAGGGGCAGGCGTACAGGTCGAGCACCGCCTCGTCCCGGGCGTCGGCGACCTTCTCGTCCGCCGACCGGATGGCCGGTTCGAAACCGATCTCGGTGAACAGGGCGTTCACCGCGCGGGCCACGCGCGTCTGATCGGGCGGATCATCGGTGCCGGGCGGATCGTCGGGCAGGGCGGCGCGCGCCCACCGGCGGCCCGCCTCGACGGCGCGTTCGGCCGGATCGCCGGGCAGATCCTGGTTCCAGGCCTCGGCGAGCACCCGGGCGATCTGCAGGTAGGGGTCGTCGGCCTGGCCGGTGTCGAACCGGCTCACCGGCCGGTAGAGCAGGCGTGGGCGACCGCGGCCGACTGCCGGGGCGCGATCGGTGTCGACCAGGCCGGCCTCGACCAGTGCGGTCAGGTGGAAGCGCACGGTCGTCACATGCAGATCGCAACTGGCGGCCAGCTGGTGGGCGTCGACCGGACCGTCGGCCGCGCGCAGCTCCTGCAGCAGGGCCACCCGGCTGGGAGACGACAGAGCGGAGTGCGTCTTTGCTCGCTCGGTACTACCCATACCTGCCATTGTGTCACTCGGCGGCGGCCGATGTGGCGCGGCTTTCGACACGAGACCAGAACGTGTTCTATTTTCGATCCGAGTCCGTGTCCTTTTCGGCCCGGCCGGAAAACCCGAGAACGAGTGGAGAACCCCGATGTACGAATGGTCCGAGACCGACCTGATGGTCCGCGATGCGGTGCGCGGGTTCATCGACAAGGAGATCGTGCCGGTCTCCACCGAGCTCGAGAGCGGCGAGCTGCCCCCCTTCGACGTGCTGCGCAAGCTCTACTCGACCTTCGGCCTGGACGAGATGGCGAGCAAGTCGCTGGCCAAGGCCCTGGCCAAGGAGGCCGGCGAGCCGCTGCCCGAGGGCGATGACGACGAGGAGGGCGGCGGCTTCTCCGGCGCCGGTTCGATGGGTGTGATCTTGAACAGCGAGCTGGCCAAGGTCAGCCTCGGGCTGGTCGCCTCGATGGGGGTGTCGGTGGGCCTGACCGTGGGCACCATCCGCAGTCGCGGCACCCTGGCGCAGAAGAAGCGCTGGCTGCCCGAGCTGGTGACCTTCGAGAAGGTGGGCGCCTGGGCGATCACCGAGCCGGACTCGGGCTCGGACGCCTTCGGCGGGATGAAGTCGACCGTGCGCCGCGACGGCGAGGACTACATCCTGAACGGGCAGAAGACCTTCATCACCAACGGCCCGTACGCCGACGTGATGGTCGTGTTCGCCAAGCTCGTCGAGGACGACGAGAAGGACGTGAACCCGCGCGACCGCAAGGTGCTGACCTTCGTGCTCGACGCCGGCATGGAGGGACTGATCCAGTCCAAGCCGATGCAGAAGATGGGCATGAACTCCTCGCCCACCGGCGAGCTGTTCTTCGAGGACGTGCGCATCACCCCCGACCGGCTGCTCGGCGAGTCCGAGGAGATCGCCAAGAAGGACGGCCGGGCCAGCGCCAAGGACAGCTTCGTCGCCGAGCGTGTGGGCATCGCCTCCCTCGGCCTGGGCATCATCGAGGAGTGCCACCGGCTGAGCATCGACTACGCCAAGAACCGCACCCTGTGGGGCAACTCGATCGGCAACTTCCAACTCATCCAGCTCAAGCTGGCCGAGATGGAGATCGCCCGGATCAACGTGCAGAACATGGTCTTCAACGCCATCGAGCGCACCAAGGCCGGGGAGAAGATCACCCTGGCCGAGGCCTCGGCGATGAAGCTGTACTCCTCGCGCGCGGCCACCGAGGTCGCCATGGAGGCCGTGCAGCTGTTCGGCGGCAACGGCTACATGTCGGAGTACAAGGTCGAGCAGCTCGCCCGCGACGCCAAGTCGCTGATGATCTACGCCGGCAGCAACGAGATCCAGGTGACCCACATCGCCAAGGGTCTGCTTGCGGAGGACTGAGCAGGTGATCGTCCGCCCCGCTTTCCGCACACCGGTTCCACTCAGAGGGTGGAAGGCGGGGTGGATGATCGCCCCCTGTGACGTATCGTGGACGGCATGACCGAAGGGCTGTCTTCGCGCCGATACCGTGGGCTCCCGCCGGAGGCCCGCCAGGCCGATCGTCAGCATCGGCTGCGCTCGGCGGGGCTCGAACTGTTCTCCTCGGTCGGTTATCTCAAGAGCTCGGTGCCGGAGATCTGCCGGCGAGCAGGACTGTCGACCAGACAGTTCTACGCGGAGTTCTCGTCGCGAGAAGCGCTGCTGATCGACCTGTACAGCCGCTTCCAGGCCCAGGCTCGCGGCGCGGTGCGCACGGCCTTCGCCGATGCCGAGGACCGGACCAGCCGCGGACTGATCATCGCGGCCCTGTCGGCCTACATCGATGCGCTCAGCGACGACCCCCGGGTCGCCCGGATCGTGCTGGTCGAGACGGTCGGGGTGTCCCCCGCGGTCGACGCCGCGCGCGCCGAGGTCCTCGACCGCTGGCTGATCGTGGTGGACGAGCAGATCGAGGGCATGACGGGGGGCCGTTCCGCCGGCGCCCCGACCGGGCCCGCCCCGTCGGCCGCCTGGGCGGCGATGGCCGCGCTCGCCGGCGCGGTGCACGGCCTGGTGCAGGAGATCGCACTGGGCGACGGCGGGGTGGACCGCGACACCGCGTTGGCGGTCGCGACCCCGATCATCGACGTCCTGCTGGTGACCGCCGGCGCCGACGACGACGCCGCCGACGCCTGAATCCCGGTCGCCGCCGCCGCGCTTCACGCGGGCGGTCCCATCGCCCGGGCCGAGGTCGGCCCGCCGCCTGCGCTTCGATGCCATCATGGACAGACAGCGGGCACGGGCGCCCGGACACCGATCGAGGAGACGCACATGTCGCAGACCGTGACCGGAGTGATCGCACGCGCCGAGGACGCGCCGGTGGAGACCGTGCCGATCGTGATCCCCGATCCGGGGCCGCGGGACGTGGTGGTGCGCATCCAGGCCTGCGGGGTGTGCCACACCGACCTGACCTATCGCGAGGGCGGGATCAACGACGAGTTCCCCTTCCTGCTCGGCCATGAGGCGGCCGGGGTGGTCGAGACGGTCGGTGACGCCGTCACCCACGTCGCCCCGGGCGACTACGTGGTGCTGAACTGGCGCGCGGTGTGCGGATCCTGCCGGGCCTGCAAGCGCGGTCGCCCGCACCTGTGCTTCGACACCTTCAACGCCTCCAAACCGATGACGCTCGAGGACGGCACGGAGCTGACCCCGGCGCTGGGCATCGGCGCCTTCGCCGACAAGACCCTGGTCCACGAACTGCAGTGCACCAAGGTCGACTCCGCGATCGATCCGGCGGTGGCCGGGTTGCTCGGCTGCGGCGTGATGGCCGGCCTGGGCGCCGCGGTGAACACCGGCGGCGTCTCGCGCGGGGACTCGGTCGCGGTGATCGGCTGCGGCGGAGTCGGCGACGCCGCGATCATGGGCGCCCGTCTGGCCGGGGCCACGACGATCATCGCCGTGGACACCGACCAGACCAAGCTCGACTGGGCGCGCGACTTCGGCGCCACCCACACGGTGCGCGCCGGTCAGACGGACGTGGTCGAGGCGGTGCGCGAGCTCACCGACGGTTTCGGCGCCGACGTGGTGATCGACGCGGTCGGCGTCCCCGAGACCTACGAGCAGGCCTTCTACGCCCGCGACCTGGCCGGTACCGTGGTGTTGGTCGGGGTGCCCACGCCCGAGATGCGGCTGGAGATGCCGCTGATCGACTTCTTCTCGCACGGTGGTGCGCTGAAGTCCTCCTGGTACGGCGACTGCCTGCCGGAGCGGGACTTCCCCATGTACGTGGACCTGCACCTGCAGGGCCGGTTGCCCCTCGACGCCTTCGTCACCGAACGGATCGGCATCGACGGCGTCGAGGCGGCGTTCGACACGATGAAAGGCGGCGGTGTGCTGCGTTCGGTGGTGGTTCTGTGAGCGGGACCGTGAGGATCGACCGGGTCGTCACCTCGGGGCAGTTCTGCCTCGACGGCGGCTGCTGGGACGTCGACAACAACATCTGGCTGATCGGCGACGACGACGAGGTCGTCATCATCGATGCGGCCCACGAGATCGAACCGATCGCCGAGGCGGTCGGTGGGCGGAAGGTCGCGGCGGTGGTGCTCACCCACGCCCACAACGACCACATCACCGTCGCCCCGGCGCTGGCCGAGCGCTTCGATGCGCCGCTGTGGCTGCACCCGGACGACGACGTGCTGTGGCAGCAGACCCATCCGGGCGTGGCCTACACCTCGCTCGCCGACGGGCAGCGCCTGGAGATCGCCGGCACGGCCATGGAGGTGCTGCACACCCCCGGGCATTCGCCGGGCTCGGTGTGCCTGTACCTGCCCGGCCAGGCGGTGTTGCTCAGCGGCGACACCCTGTTCCAGGGCGGACCCGGGGCCACGGGGCGTTCGTACTCGGACTTCCCGACGATCATCGCCTCGATCCGCGACCGGCTGCTGACCCTGCCCGGTGAGGTGCGGGTGCTCACCGGACACGGCGACGAGACGACCATCGGGGCCGAGGCACCCAACCTGCAGGCCTGGATCGACCGGGGCCACTGAGCAGGCAGATGGCCGCCGACGGCGAGCCCGAGACCGACGCGACCGCGCCGGTGATCGCGCCGCAGCCCCGGGCCGTGGCCCGGGTACTGCAGGTGCGCACCGGCGCGGTCGGTGCGCTCGACCGGGCGACGGTCGGCGGATCCGGCGTCGTGGCCTCGGCGCTGGGCAAAAGACCCCAGACCGGCCCCGTGGCGGTCGGCGCGCTCGGACTGGCCGGCGATGAGCAGGCCGACCGGCGCCACCACGGCGGGGTGGACAAGGCGCTGCTGGTCTACCCGGCCGAACACTACGAGGCCTGGCGGGCAGAGCTCGGCGCCGACCTGACCGAACCGGGCCTGGGGGAGAACCTGCGGGTCGAGGGCACGGCCGAGCCCTGGGACGAGACCGCGATCCGGCCCGGTGATCGCTACCGCATCGGCACGGCCGTCGTGCGGGTGACCGCGCCGCGCCGGCCCTGCTACAAGCTCGGCCTGGCCCACGGCCGCAGGGACATGCCGGTCCGCGTGCAGCGCACCGGCCGGACCGGCTTCTACCTGGCCGTGGACACCCCCGGCACGATCACCGCAGGCGATGAGGTGCTGCTTGTGGCCCGTGGTCCGCATGCGGTCACCGCGGCCGAGATCAACCGGGTGCTCAACGTCGACAAGGACGACCTGGACGCCGCCGCCCGCGTGCTCACCGCCGCCGACCTGCTGCCCGAGCGCTGGGTGCGCACCCTGCGCGGCCGGCTGGCCCGCACCGACCGGGCCGATCCGTCCGCCCGCCCCGACGAGGACGACACCCGGCTGTTCGGCTAGGTCTGCGATACCGCTGCGGGCGCGGAGTACCCTATGCGCGAACATCGAAATCGTGACAGGGATCCGGGTGGCGTCGCCCCCGTGAGCGGGGGGAGAGACATCGTGACGGGTGGGCGAACACACCACGCTGAGGGCACACAGGCCGCGGTCCCCGGGCCCGCCCGCAGGCCGTCGAGCCGCACCGTGGTCGGGGCGCTGGCCGGGCTGACCGCACTGTCGGTGCTGTCGGGCTGTCTGGTGTTCCTGCTGCTCGACCCGTATGGCGACTACGGGATCTTGAACGGCGGCATCGACCTGGACGTCTACCGGGAGGGTGCGCGCCGCGCGATCTCCGGCGAGGCGCTCTACACCGGTCCGGTGCTGGCCGGGCTGCTGTACACCTACACCCCGTTCTCCACCCTGGTCTTCATCCCGCTGGGGTTGCTGCCCACCGGGGACGACCTGATCTGGATGACCGTCAACCTCGTGCTGCTGGCGGTGGTGATCGTCCAGTGCCTGCATCTGCTCGGCCACCGCATCGGTGCCACCACCATCGCGCTGGCCGTCACGCTCACCCCCGCCGCGGCCTTCCTCGAGCCGGTGCGGACCTCGCTGTTCTACGGGCAGATCAACCTCGCGCTGATGGTGCTGGTGCTCTGGGACGTCTCGCGCGGGGATAAGAGCAGGCTGCGCGGCATCGGCGTGGGCCTGGCCGCGGGCATCAAGCTCACCCCCGCCTACTTCCTGCTCTACTACCTGGCGCAGCGCCGCTGGCGGGCCGCGGCGACCAGATC
>JAJYRZ010000099.1 GCA_021793835.1 Actinomycetes bacterium
GGTCGGTGCTGGACAACTTCGACAAGATCGCCACCACCGTCGACCCGACCAGCTCGACCACCGCGCTGGCCGGCTCGACCGAAGAGGGCCAGTTCTGATCGGCTGAGTTCCACTTCACGTTCGCATGACAGTCGGCCCCGGCCGCTCGCCGCGGCGAGCCGCCGGGGCCGACTGCTCTTGTCTGCCACCCCTTTCGCACACCGACCGAACCGCACACCCCGCAGGAGCGCGCCGTGACCGACCAGACGATCGACCGGGTCGCGGTCGTCGGCGCCGGCCGGATGGGCGCGGGCATCGCCGAGGTGTGCGCCCTGGCCCGGGTGGACGTGCTGGTGTGGGAGCCGACCGGCGAACAGGCCGCAGACGCCCGCGCCCGCATCATCGACTCGCTCGGTCGCGCCGCCTCCAGCGGCACCATCACCGAGCGTGAACGCGAACAGGCCGTCGCCCGGCTGCGCACCACCGACGACCTGGCCGACCTGGCCGACCGCCCGCTGATCATCGAGGCCGTGACCGAAGACCGGCAGCTCAAGACCGACCTGTTCCGCGCGCTCGACGGGCTGGTCACCGACCCGGACGCGGTGCTCGCCTCGACCACCTCGTCGATCCCGATCGCCGCGCTCGCCGCGGCCACCGATGATCCGGGCCGCGTGCTGGGCATGCACTTCTTCCACCCGGTACCGCTGGTGCCGCTGGTCGAACTGGTCAGCACCCCCGACACCGCGGCCCCTGCTGCCATGCGCGCCGAGGCCTTCGCCCGGCAGGTGATGGGCAAGGAGGTCGTCCGCTCGGCCGACGAGCCCGGCTTCATCGCCAACGCCCTGCTGGTGCCGTTCCTGCTGTCTGCGGTGCGGATGGTCGAATCGGGCCGGGCGACCGCCGAAGAGGTTGACACCACGATCGCGCTCGGGCCCGCACACCGGATGGGCCCGCTGCGCCTGGCAGACCTGCTGGGCCTGGACACCGTGGCCGCGATCGCCGACCGCATGCACGCGGAGACCGGTGAGGCGCTGTACGCGCCGCCGCCGCTGCTGCGGAAGATGGTCGCCTCGGGCTGCACCGGCCGACGGGCCGGCCGCGGGTTCTACCGCTACACCGACACCGGCGCACTCGTACGCGGATAGCGTGGGCCCTGCGACCTGAGTTGCGGGCTCACAGTCGCTGGAGCGATACGCGGACGGCGGAGACGTACGCGCCGTCCACCCATCGACCGGGGGGCATCCGTGACGGGTGCCCCTCGGTCTTTTCCGCCGCCGCCGATCACTCCGGCAGCACGTGTTCGGCGGCCATGAAGTCCGCGCGTGAACCCTTCGCCTTGGCGATCGCCTCGATCGCACCCCAGGCCAGCATCAACAGGTGCTCGATCAGCTCGTCCACCGGGCTCGAGCGGTCGCTCATCCACCGGTGGGTGGCCAACTGCACCGCCCCGACCACGCCGTACGCCCAGGTCACCGCGCCCTCGGTCGTCATGTCGCGCTGCTGCAGATGCATCTGCAGCGCGGCGGCCAGCATCTCGGCGATGACCTTCTCGCTCGTGGCCACCGCATCGCGCACACCCGGGCCGGAACCGGTCATGCCCATGACGAAGGGGTAGATCTCCGGCTCGTCGGCCACCGTGCGCACATAGGTGGAGATCGCGGCCTCGGCCAGGCCGAACTCGTCGAGGTCGCGGCCGAGCACCGCGGCCAGCTCCGGGGCCAGACGGGTCTCCATGAACCGCAGGGTCGCCGCGCTGGTCAGATCGGCCTTGTCGTCGAAGTAGCGGTAGAGCACCGTCTTGGAGACCCCGATCTCCGAGGCGATCTCCTCCATGCCGATAGCGCTGCCGCGGTGGCGGATCGCCGCCAGCGCGCCGTCCGCCAGTTCCGCACGCCGGGCGAGCTTGTGCGCTGCCCACCGCTTCTTGCGTCCGTCCACGGCCGGTCGGTCGTCGCTGCGCGTATCGCTACCAGTCACCTGGTCCGTCAGTGCTCCCACTCCTCGTCGCTGCCTTCCCTAAGACTGTAGAGGTCGTCGCGCGCGGGCGCGTGCGCTGGTGTCAACCGCCGGGCCAGGCACCCACCGCGGCCAGCCCGGCGGCCGCCGCCGCGCAGCACACCGCCAGCGTGCCCAGCGCCTGCCCGGCCGCGGCCACCACCCGGCCGGCACGCGCCAACGACACCGTCTCGACCGCCGAGGTGGAGAAGGTGGTCAGCCCGCCGCACACCCCGACGGTGAGCACCAGAAACGCCGCGGTGGGCAGACCGTGCCGGACCATCAGCCCGGTCACCACGCCGAACAGGGCCGAGCCGATCAGGTTCAGCCCGGCCGTCGCGTAGTACCCGGGGGTGCCCCGGGCGGTGACGGCCGCGGTGACCCGGTGGCGCACGACCGCCCCGGCCCCGCCGGCCGCGGCGATCGCGGGCAGCCACATCGCCGCGCTCACCGCGCCCGCCCCGGACCGGTGTCGTGCGCGTCGGGTGCGGCCCGGTCGGAGGATCCGGGGGCGCCGGCCCGCTCGATCGCGCGCAGCCGCCAGGCCCGGCCGAGGGCGAGCCCGGCGCCCGCGCACACCAGCCCCGCGATCAAGGTGGTGCCGGCGTAGGTGCCGGCGAGTGCGAACCGGTCGGCCCGCAGCAGTGTGACCGTCTGCCCGGTCAGTGAGCTGTAGGTGGTGAAAGCCCCCAGCACGCCGATGCCGACCAGCCGGCGTATCTGCTCGTAACCGGCGGTCCGCGGCGCGCTGAGCCACCCGGTGAGCATGCCCAGCAGTGCGGCACCGACCAGGTTGGCCACGGTGGTCGATACCGGCCAGGCGGTGTCGGTATGGGGCATGGCCACGTCGAGTCCGTAGCGTGCGGCCGTGCCGACGGCTCCGCCGAGGAAGACCGCGGTGTCCGAGCCGATGCGCATGCCCGAGACGGTAGTCGGTGTGCCGGATCACCGCGCGCATCGGCGCCACGGGCGATGATGGCCGGGTGCAGACACTCCTTCAGTCCCGTGACGACCCGGCCAAGGTGCGTGATCTGCGGCGGATGAAGACCGTCGCCGCGATGTTCCTGGTCTTCGCGGCCGCGGTCTACCTGGCCTGCCTGCTGCTGGCCGACGAGCCCGACGCCGGCTGGGTCGGCTACATCAAGGCCGCCGCCGAGGCGGGCATGGTCGGCGGGATCGCCGACTGGTTCGCCGTGACCGCCCTGTTCCGCCGACCCCTGGGTCTGCCGATCCCGCACACCGCGCTGATCCGGCGCAAGAAGGACCAGCTCGGCGAATCGCTGGGCGACTTCGTCGGCGAGAACTTCCTGGCCCCCGAGGTGGTGCTCGGCCGGCTCGACGCCGCCCGCATCCCGGCGCGGGCCGGGGCGTGGCTGGCCCGGCCGGCCAACGCCGAGCGGGTGGCCGCCGAGGCCGCACACCTGGCCCAGGGCATGCTCGCGGTGCTGCGCGACGACGACGTCCAGGAACTGATCGACGCGATGATCGTCCGCCGCATCGGCGAACCCGAATGGGGCCCGCCGATCGGTCAGGTGCTCACCGAGCTGCTGGCCGAGGACCGGCAGTTGCCGCTGATCGATCTGCTCTGCGACCGCGCGCACGAGTGGGCGCTCGGCTCGGCGGACACGATCGAGCGGGTGGTGCTGCGCGATGCGCCCACCTGGTCGCCGAAGTTCGTCGACCTGCTCGTCGGCGACAAGATCCATCGGGAACTGGTCGAGTTCACGGCGAAGGTGCGCGAGGACCCCGACCACGAGGTGCGCCGGGCGATGAACCGGTTCCTCACCGATTTCGCCGACGATCTGCAGCACGACCTGGGCACCCGGGCCAAGGTCGAGCGGGTCAAGACCGAGATCATGGGGCGCAAGGAGATCTCACAGGCCGCCGAGGCGTCCTGGCGTCTGGCCAAGAAGGCCATCGTCGACGCCGCCGAGGATCCGCAGTCCGCACTGCGCCGCAAACTCGTCGAATACGCCATGCGCATCGGCGTGCGGCTGCGCGACGACGCGCGCTCGCGCGCCCGGGTGGACCGTTGGCTGGCCGATGCGACCGTGTTCGTGCTCGAGAACTACGGCACCGAGGCCACCGCGCTGATCAGCGACACCGTCGCCCGCTGGGACGGGGACGAGGCGAGCCGCAAGATCGAGCTGCAGGCGGGCCGCGATCTGCAGTTCATCCGCATCAACGGCACCGTCGTCGGCGCCCTGGCCGGGGCCGTGATCCACCTGGTGTCCCAGTTGATCACCGGCTGAGCCAAATCCCCGGTCCCGGTCGCCGGAACCTCGGCACCCCGTTCGACCTGCGCAGACGGTGAAGGTGGTGAAGGTCACCGGGTGCGATGACGGTGAGTGCTAGCAACGTGCTTGCAATAGTTAGCGCTTTGCGTAGAATGGGTGTCGAAGGGAAGGAGGCGACGATGTCGGAAGGCAACGGCAAGCCCGAAGAGACGGTGGTCGACAAGGTGACCGACCAGCTCGGAGACGGCGCCGGTGAGATCGCGGATCTCGTGGTCAACCGGGCCCAGGACATCGGCGGCTTCATCCGTTCGCAGCGCGAGGCCACACAGGTCTCTCTGCGTCAGCTGGCGGAGCGCGCCGGGGTGTCCAACCCCTACCTGAGCCAGATCGAGCGGGGGCTGCGCAAGCCCTCCGCGGAGGTCCTGGCCCAGATCGCCAAGGGCCTGCGGCTCTCGGCCGAGGTGCTCTACGTCCGCGCAGGGATCCTGGAACACCGTGATCCGAGCCCGGTGCGCGATGCACTGCTGTCGGATCCCGCGCTGACCGAAAGGCAGCGGCAGGTGGTTCTGGACATCTACGAATCCTTCTGTCGAGAGAACGCGGCGGCTGCGGCCGCGGCCGGTGGCGAGGACGGCTCGTCGACCGGCGAGGCGTCGACCCGGTCTTGAATCCAGACCGGCGTCAAGGCGCCGTGCCTGGGCCGACCGGCCCCAGTCCCGTCCTACAGACAAGACGACCATCCACCATGCGAGGAGATCGCCATGAGCAACCCCATCGATAACGTCCGCACCCCCCTTTACGCCGCCGTCGGCGCCGGCGACTACGCCCTGCAGTCGGTGACCGACGTGGTCGCCAAGCTGCGTGAGCGCGCCGAGGAGCGCACCGCCGAGTGGCAGTCCAAGGCCGACGAGACCCGGGACAAGATCCAGGAGCTGCCCGAGGACCTGCCCGGCCAGATCGCCGAGCTGCGCGAGAAGTTCACCCCCGAGGAGCTGCGCAAGGTCGCCGAGGCCTACATCGAGGTCGCGACCGGGCTCTACAACTCGCTGGCCGAGCGCGGCGAGGAGACCGTCGAGCGTCTGCGTCACCAGCCGGTGCTCGAGGAGAACATCGGCCGTGCGGAGGCCGCCCTGGCCGACGCCCGCGAGCTGACCGGCGATGCGCTGGGCACCGTGGCCTCGCGGACCCGTGAGGTCGGCGAGCGCGCGGTCGCGCTCGGCGCCCAGGTCTCGGGCCGGATCACCGACACCGCGCTCGAGGTCGGCGACGACCTCGATGAGGCCGCCGACCGGGTGGTCGAGGCCGGTGGCGAGGCCTCCGACAAGGTGACCGAGGTCGCCGGCGACGCGAAGAAGGCCGCCGACCAGGCCGCGGGCAAGGTCGCCGCCGAGGCCAAGAAGACCACCGCCAAGAAGGCCCCGGCCAAGAAGGCTCCGGCCGCCAAGAAGGCCCCGGCCAAGAAGGCCCCGGCGAAGAAGGCTCCGGCTAAGAAGGCCGCCGACAAGAAGTGAGTCGCCTGACCCCGCGGCGCCGTAGCGCCGCCGGGTGAGACACCCCGAGCGGGCCCCGACCATCACCGGATGGTCGGGGCCCGCTCGCTGCGTAGACTGGGGCGGTGATCATCGTTTCTTGGACATGGCTGATTCTTCAGGTCGGGGCGGCTGTGATGACGCTGTTCGCACTGATCCACGTGGTCCGGCAGCGACCCGATGCGTTCACCGCGGTCGACAAGGCCACCAAGACCACCTGGACGGCCATCCTGGCAGCCTCGCTGTTCGCGATCATCGTGCTGTGGAGCCTGTACGGGCTGATGATCCTGGGGCTGGCCGGAGTGGTCGCGTCCGGCGTCTACCTCGCCGATGTCCGGCCCAAGGTCGACGAGGTGCAACGGGGGCCGCGGTGGTGAGCGGCGAAGGCGGGGAACCGGCGGCCACGCCGACCGGCCTGCGGATCGAGGAACTGGCCGAGACCACCGGGATCTCGGTGCGCAACATCCGCGTCTACCAGGAGCGCGGCCTGTTGCCCCCGCCCCGGCGCAAGGGCCGGGTGGCCTGGTACTCCCAGCGGCACGTGTCCCGGCTGCGCCTGATCGCCGGGATGCTCGAACGCGGCTACACCTTCGCCCTGATCGAAGAACTGCTCGTCGCGGCCGGCCGCGGACTGCGGGTGCAGGACCTGCTGGCCCCGACCGCAGGCGAGGATCCGGCCTCGATCGACCCGGTCACCGGAACGGTCGACGAGATCGCCGAGACCCTCGGCCTGGGCACGGTCGACAGCGAGCTCACCGACCGTGTGGTCGCCCTCGGGGCGCTGCGGCCGGCCGGACCTGAAGACACCGGCGCGACCGAGGCGACGGACACCGACCCCGGCACCGAGGCGGCCGAGACCGCAGAAGACGGCGGCGCCGACCGCTATACCGTCACCCGCCCCGACATGCTGGCCGCGGCCGGTGCGCTGGTGGACGCCGGCATCCCGCTGTCCGCCCAGCTCGCCCTGGCCGAACAGGTGCGCGGTGCGGTCGACCAGGTGGCCGACGGCTTCGTCTCCCTGGTCGCCGACCACTACTTCGGCCGGGCCGAGGACCCGCCCGAAGACGTGCCGCCGGTGCCCGGCCCCGCCGAGGTGGGCCGGTTGGCCGACCTAATCGCCGGGCTGCGCCCGCAGGCCAACCGGGTGCTCGAACTACTGCTCGCCGAGGCGATGGATCGGCGCATCGACCGCGCCCTGGCCCTGGCCGCGACCCGCTTCGGGGGCGCATCCGGACACCCGGCGGACCCCGAGGTCACTGGGTAGGCTGGAAGGCGGCGGTGTTCCGCCGCTGGGGGTACGACGCTGTCCGGGGGCGGGGCGGAAGAACGGTGAGGAGCCGACCATGGCTAAGAGTCCGGTATCGCTGCTGCGATCCGCGTCCGGCCTGGTGCCCAGGCCCATCCGCGGCACAGACCGCGACCGTGCGGCGGCGGTGGCCCGCCGGGCCGCGGACCGACTGCTCGACGATCCGGGCGTCGACCCGGCCATCCCCGCCGTCACCGCCGACGACGGCACCCCGCTGTACACCGAGGTGCGCGGACCGGCCGGCGGCGTGCCGATCGTGCTCGTGCACGGCTGGTCCTGCCACGGCCGGGTGTGGAACGCCCAGATCAACGCCCTGGCCGGCGACCACCGGGTCATCGTCTACGACCAGCGCGGCCACGGCCGCAGCCCGTCGGGACGGGCCGAGCCGACGATCGCCACCCTGGGCAAGGACCTGGCCGCGGTCGTGCGCGCCACCGTCGCACCGGGGGCCGGCGCGGTGATCGTCGGGCACTCGATGGGCGGGATGTCGGTGACGTCCTGGGCGCGTCGGGACGCGGCCGAGATGGCCCGCTACACCCGGGCTGCGATGCTGGTCAGCACCGCCTCGGGCCGACTGCTCGAAGACATCGGCGTGCTGCCCATGCCCGAGCGGCTGCCCGGTGCGCACGCGATCGGCCGGGCCGCGATGTCCGCGCCGCTGCCGGGCACGCTCATCCCCGGATTCGCGCTGGACTACGTCGCGGTCGGCCCAGGCGCGACGCGCCGCCAGGCGCTGTTCACCCGGCAGATCATCGCGCGCTCCTCCGGGCGGCGACGCGGCCGCTGGGGCGAGGCGCTGGGCCGACTCGAGCTCGCCGACGGGGTCGAGGCCCTGCCGGTGCCGACCACCGTGCTGGTGGGCACGGCCGATCGGCTCACCCCGCCGGTGCACTCCGAACGGATGGCCGACCTGCTCAACCGGGCCGGCACCTTGGAACGTCACGTCGTGCTCGACAAGGTCGGCCACATGGCGCCGGTGGAGGACCCGCACCGGGTCAACGCCGAGATCGAACACCTGGCCGGGCTGCCCGCGGCCGCGTGACCACCCGCTAGCTGAACACCACGGTCTTGCCGCCGTGGACGAGCACCCGGTCCTCCAGGTGCCAGCGCAGCCCGCGGGCGAGCACCAGCTTCTCGATGTCGCGGCCCTCGCGCACCATGTCCGCCACCCGGTAGGTGTGGTCGATGCGGGTGACGTCCTGCTCGATGATCGGCCCCGCGTCCAGCTCGGGGGTGACGTAGTGGCAGGTCGCCCCGATCAGCTTCACCCCGCGGGTGAACGCCTGATGGTAGGGCCGGGCGCCGACGAACGACGGCAGGAAACTGTGGTGGATGTTGATCGCCTTGCCCGCCCAGTGCTCACACAGGTCCTCGGGCAGGATCTGCATGAACCGGGCCAGCACCACCGCGTGCGGGTCGTGGGCGTCGACCAGTTCGCGCACCTCGTCGAACGCGGCGGCCCGGGCCTCCGGGTCCTGACCCGACTTCGGGAACGGCACGTGATGGAAGGCGATGCCGTGACTGCGCACCACCGACTCCAGATCCCGGTGGTTGCCGATCACCGCGGTGATCGTGGCCGGCAGCTCGCCCTGGGCGGCCCGGCCGAGCAGGTCGTGCAGGCAGTGCCCGTCCTTGCTGACCATCAGCACCACACGCTTGGGCGCGGTCGAGTCGTGCAGGGTCCACTCGGTCTCCGGGCCGAGCTCGGCGGCGACCTCGGCGAACCGCTCACGCAGCTCGTAGACGCTCAGATCCACCGACGAGGCCAGGATCGACTGCCGGGTGAAGAACCAGTCCGAGCTCTGATCGGCGTGGTAGGCCGCCTCGACGATCCAGCCGCCCAGATCGCTGAGGAACTGAGAGATCCGGGCCACGATGCCGGTGCGGTCGGGGCAGCCCAGGGTCAACACATAGCGACGGTCGTCGTCCGGCGAGATCATGGTGCTCATTGTGGCGCAGCCCCGCCGCCTGCCGCACACCGGTACCGGTGCGCCCGCCCGGGCGGGCGCGGATGTGCGACGCTTGCCGACATGAGCGAGACCGGAGCACGTACCTTCCGCCAGGCGGTCGCGGCGATCGTCGACCACACCCTGCTGGCCCCCACGGCCACCCCGGCCGACGTGGCCGCCCTGATCGACGAGGCCCGTGAGCTCGAGGTCGGCGCGGTGTGCGTGTCCCCGTCGATGCTGCCGATCACCGCGCCGGGCCTGGTCGTGGCCGCCGTGGCCGGTTTCCCGTCGGGCAAGCACCATTCGCTGATCAAGGCCGCCGAGGCACGGCTGGCGGTCGACTCGGGCGCCGAGGAGATCGACATGGTCATCGACGTCGGCGCGGCCGTGGCCGGCGACTTCGACGCGGTGCTCGCCGACGTGCTGACCGTGCGCGAGGGGATCGGCACCGACCAGGTGCTCAAGGTGATCATCGAATCGGCCGCGCTGACCGATGAGCAGATCGTCGGGGTGTGCCGGTCCGCGGTGCGCGCCGGCGCCGACTACGTCAAGACCTCCACCGGCTTCCACCCGGCCGGCGGGGCGAGCGTGGCAGCGGTGCGGCTGATGGCCGAGACGGTCGGGCCCGACATCGGGGTGAAGGCCTCCGGCGGGATCCGCACCGCCGAGGACGCGATCGCCATGATCGACGCGGGCGCGACGCGCCTGGGCCTGTCGGGCACACGCGCGGTGCTCGAGGGCCTGCCCGAGGCCTGACCGGCACCCACACCGCCCCGGAACCGCGCCCGGGAGGACCGGGTCAGAAGACCCGGCAGTCGACCGTGTCGGCCTGCAACGGGGTGTGGCCGCCGCGCAGCGAGATGTGCAGGCCGGAATCGGAGACCGACACCTCGGTCGGCCGCAGATCCAGCGGATAGTCGGCCAGATCCTCGGCCAGCCGGTCGATGATCTGCTGCGCGAAGTCCGACGGCAGCCCCAGACCGAGCGCGGAGGCCTCGACGACCTCCATGGTGACCGCCCCGCCCTCGATCCGCGGGGTGAGCACCAGGGTGCCGACCCCGGACAGGAACTCCACTGTGATCCGGTCCTGACCCGCATCGGCGGTCAGGTCGGTGACCGCGAAACCGAACGGCAGACCCTGCAGGCTGCGCAGCATCGCCTCGGCCGGCCAGGTCACCTTCGCGCTCGACGACTCGGCCGCACCGTCGCGGCCGTCGCGCGGCAGTGAGATGTCGGAGATCCGGGCGTCGAGCGCGATGCCGCGGAGTTCGGTGCCGCCCGGGCTGCGCAGATCCATCGCCTCGGAGTCCACATCGACCCGGCCCACCCGGTGGGTGAAGGCGCTGAGCAGGATCGGCGCGGGGCCGAATCCGACCGAGACCGGGCCGCCGGCCTCCTCCTCGACCGCCTCGGCGATGCACTTGGACACCGAGTTGCGCACATACAGCTCGCCGCCGATCCCGACGGCCAGCAGCGTCGCGGCGGCGACCGCGAGCACCACCAGCAGCGCGGTGAGACGACTGCGCCCCGTGCCCGAAGCCCGTGAAGTGTTCATCGGTCCATGATCACCGATCCGGCGCCGCGGCGCATAAACCGGTGGTCAGGCGCGGGCGCGCAGCCAGTGTTCGGTGAACTCGGACTCCACCTCGAGCAGATCGACGATGTTGGCCAGCATCATCTCCTCGAGCTTGCCGCCGAGCAGCGGGATGTTGACCTCCGCCTGCGGGGTGGTGCGCATGACCGAACCGTCGCCCTCGTCGAACAGCGAGACCTGGCCGGTCAGCGACCCCGGGGCGCCCGGGATGGTGGCCGAGAAGTCGCCGGTGGTGACACCGGCGACCACGTGCGGGCCGTAGTGCGCGACGCGGGTGATCACCAGGTCCGAGTGCATCACCGTCTGGGCGACCGCCGGCAGGGTGTGCCGCTCGATGACCTGCGTCAGCCGCAGATCGACACCGCCGTCGTCGACGCGGAAATCCTCCACCGTCGACACGGGGGTGAGCTCCCGCATCCGGGTCATCAGGTCCTCCCAGTAGTCCCGGTCGGCCCATGCGGCGAAGACCCGGGCGGCGGGGAGGCTGAACCGAGATGTGTAGTCCATGCTGCGCGCCATGGCAGGGAGGTTACCGTGGACGGCTGTGAACACCTCCGTGGTACCCGAACTGGCCGGTCGCACCCGCGCCCACCACCGCGCCGACACCCCGCTGGCCGAGCTGACCACCCTGCACCTGGGCGGTCCGGCCGACGACCTGCTCACCTGCTCCGACACCGACACGCTGGTCACCGTGATCAGCGAACTCGACCGGCGCGGGATCCCCACCCTGGTGGTGGCGGGCGGGTCGAACCTGGTGATCGCCGATGCGGGTTTCCGCGGCACCGTGGTGCACGTGACCACCGCCGGCATCGAGATCGACGACACGGTGATGACGATCGAGGCCGGCGCCGACTGGGACGCGGTGGTCGCCGCGGCGGTGGAGGCCGGGCTGGGCGGCATCGAGTGCCTGTCCGGGATCCCCGGGTCGGCCGGGGCCACCCCGGTGCAGAACGTCGGCGCCTACGGGGTGGAGATC
>JAJYRZ010000100.1 GCA_021793835.1 Actinomycetes bacterium
CCGATCTGGCGAACAGGGCGAGCACGTCGTCGACGGTGCCGCCGGCCACGGCCTGCACATAGGCCTCGACGGTGGCGCGGATCGCCTCGGGGGTGGGTGCCATCGGGTGTGATCTCCTCGATCGGGCCGCCCGCCGCCCCGGCGGCGGCGCGGGTCTGCCGGCCCCGGACCGGTCCGGGGAAGAACTGGAACATGTTCTCGCGCGGGACGCTACCACCGCACCGGGCCCTTGAGGACCGGACGCAGCGGGATCGAGGCCGGGCCGGTTCAGGCCCGGGTGCGGGCGGCGACCGCGGCGCCGACCCAGCGCTGCAGATAGCGGCGCAGCCCCGCCGGACCGACGCGGTCGCCGACCGGGGACAGGAAGAACGACTGCATGGTGCGCAGCTGGAACTCGACCAGTTCGGCCAGGTCGTCCTCGGTGAATCCGTACCCGGCCCAGTCGACGTCGAAGCGGTGGATCATCGTCATCCCGAAGGCGCGCGCCTCGTCGGAGGTGACCCCCTCGGCCCGTTCGCCCGACAGCAGCAGTGCCAGCGGGGGCAGGCGGTGCACCTCGTCGAGGGTGAACACGATCGCCTCGACCACCGCCTCGTCCGGCGCGGTCCGGCCCGTCAGGTGTGCGGCCAGCCGGTCGAGGAACTCATCGACCGTGGCGATCGCGGCGGCCCGCATGAGCGCCTCGGCACTGGGGTAGTAGCGGTACACGGTCTGCCGGATCACCCCGAGCCGGGCGGCGACCTGGGAGATCGACACCGGCGCGCCGGTCTCGGTGATCAGTGCGGCGGCCGCGTCGACGATCCGGGTGGCCGCCTCCGCGTCATCGGCCGGGGGCGAGCCGGCCCAGCCGCGCCTGCGCACCTGCACCATCTACCGACACCCTCCGTCTTCTGCGCGATCAACCACCGTTGACCTGCACCGATGCTAGCAGCGGCGAGGGCGTCCACCTCCGCCGACCTGGACCATACAACCATTCGTCTGGTTGTATGATCGGTGATCGACAGTGACCGGCGCCTCAGTCGCCGCCCGAACCGTCCCGCGAGGAGACCATGACCGACCTGCAAGTGCGCAAGATGCGTTTCGGCTTCGAGGACCGCGACGTGCCGTTCATGTGGAACCCGGCCAACCCGGCCTGGTCGTCGATGGCCAACGCCGTGTCCTTCCTTGCCATCGGCTTCGAGAAGATGATCGTCAACATGGCCCGTGAGGTGATGCCGAAGATCACCGATCCGGCCATCGCCGCGGAGACCGACGCCTTCGTCCGGCAGGAGGGGCAGCACTCCACCGCCCACCGCCAGCACGTCAACGGCCTGATCCGCGCCTACCCGGGCCTGAAGCAGACCCTCGACGAGGTGATCGGCGCCTACGACCATCTGGCCGCGACCACCCCGATGGAGTACCGGCTGGCCTACACCGCGGACCTGGAGGCCACCTTCACCCCGGTGTTCAAGCTGATGCTCGACAACGAGGACACCCTCTTCGCCCCCGGCGACGACCGGGTGGCCTCCCTGCTGATCTGGCACTTCGTCGAGGAGGTCGAACACCGCAGCTCGGCGCTGATCATCTTCGACCACGTGGTCGGCTCGGACCTGTACCGGATGCGCCAGGCCCCGTCGGTGTTCAACCACGTCCTCGACGTCATCGCGATCGCCTGCCGCGGCTTCAACGAGCACGTCCCGTTGGCAGAACGCGGCGTGGATGCGATGAGCATGTTCGCCCGGCACCGCGTCAAGCAGAAGATCCGCAGGCTCGTGCCGGGGATGAGCTACACCGACTACGGGCCCTCGCCGCGCGCCTTCGCCGATCTGCCGCTGCGCCAGCAGCTCACCGCCCTGCGCGGCACGGTGCGCAGCCAGCTGCCCCGCCACAGCCCCGCCGATGAGGACCTGCCGGTGCTGGCCGACGAGTGGTTCACCCGCTTCGACGCCGGCTACGACGTCACCCGCTGGTACACCGCCGAGACCGCCGCCTCATAAGGGCAAAGGAGCAACGTGTCCGACCTGTGTCTGCCCGAATTCGCCGCCCTCGCCTCGCAGATGGGATTCACCTGTGACGAGGCCGGCGGGATCGCGAGCCTGAACAACCCCTTCGGTCTGAACAACTGGACCATGCCGGTGCTCGAGGTGCTGATCATCGCCGGCGCGGTGCTGGCGCTGGTCCACGCGATCATCCGGATGCGCCGCCACCGCGACCCGACCCCGCTGGTGCTGTGGATCGGGGCGCTGTTCTTCCTGTTCATCATCGAACCGCCCATCTACTTCCCGGACGCCTTCGGCACCGAGGAGTATCTGGGCACGATGTTCGCCCACAACCTGTTCACCGTCGAGTTCCTGTGGGGCAGGCTGCCGCTGTACATCGTGGCGATCTACCCGCTGATGGCGACGATGAGCTTCGAGCTGGTGCGCTCACTCGGGGTGTTCCGCCGCTACGGCATCTGGGCGGGCGCCTGCGCGGTCGGTTTCCTCCACCACGCCCTGTACGAGATCTTCGACCAGCTCGGACCCCAGCTGCGCTGGTGGGAGTGGACCACCGAGAACGAGATCGCCAAGCCGTTCTTCAACGGGGTGCCGATCCCGTCGATCGTGGTGTTCGCCGCCCTGTGGCCGATGTCGCTCGCGCTGTGCGTGCAGTGGCTGGTCGGCCGCGAGGTCGACCGGGGCCGGCTGTTCGGCGGCGGCCAACTCGTCTGGCGCACCGTGGTGATCGGGCTGCTCGCCTCGGTCGGGGTGCTGCTGCTGCCCATGCCGGCGACCATCATCGGCTGGGGCTCGAACGAGGTCCGCTCGGGGGTGTACGTGGTCGAGCTGATCATCATCTCGATCGTCGCGATCTACGTGCTGGTCAAACAGACGCTGCGGCTGCGCGGCATCGGCACCCTGGTGGTCGCGGCCGATTCCCCCGAGGCGGTGCGCTACGACAGCCCCTTCGCCCGCCACTTCACCGGCGTGTACCTGACGGTGATGGCGTTGCTGTGGGCGGTGTCGATGCCCGAGTACCTCGCCGCCGAGGACGGCATCACCGGCCACGGGGTGCCGATCGGCAGCGTCTGGTACACCACCGCCTGCTTCCTCGTCGCGATCGCCGCGGTGTGGGCGGCCTGGGCGGCCCGGCGCACCCTGCCGCCGCACTTCCAAGGTGCACCGCTGGACGTGCCGGCCCGCACTGCGGCCGATACCGCACCGAAGGCCGGGTCCATGGCCTGACCGACCCGATCTCCGCGCCTGTCCGGGGCGTCGGTGGCCGCGCATCTGCGGCCGCCGGCGCCCCGGTCTCGTCGAAAGATGTCGGTGGCGGATGGCAACATCCGAAACGACGAGTACGATACTGAGCGGTACCGGTTCTTCTTCCGGCGCCGCTCGGGGACGGCACGGAGAACGAGGAGACACCGGTATGAATGCGACGACCAGCGCCGAGAACAGGCGCACTGCACGGCTGGGCACACTGGCCTTGACCGCAGTGGGGGCCACCCTCCTCGGCGCCGTCGTCGCGATCGGACCGGCGGCCGGATCCGCCCTGGCCGACAGCACGGCCCCCTCGTGCACCGGCGCCCTGGTCGTGGTGCCGGGCACCTTCGACCCGGGCGCGAACGACATGCGCCAGATCTGGGATCGACCCGACCGCGCCGACTACGAGCACATCCTCGTCGAGTACCCGGCCACCCTGTGGCCGCTGGGGGCGATCGGCTACGACGCCGACGTGCAGATCGGCCACGACGTGGCCGTCACCGAGATCCAGCGGTACCGGGCCGACTGCCCCGAAGCCCCCATCGAGGTCGTCGGCTGGTCGCAGGGCGCCCGGATCGCCGGGGACGTGCTGTCGGACATCGGCAACGACCGGGTCGAGGGCGTGGGCTCGGACAACATCTCGGGCGTGCTGTACTCCGATCCGCGCCAGGCCGGCACGGTCACCGGCCGCGGCATCGAACTGTCGATGATCGGGGTGCTGCCCGGACTGACCATGACCGGCGCGCGTGACGGCGGCTTCGGCGACGTCGCCGGCAACGTGACCTCGGTGTGCGCGCAACGCGACGGAGTCTGCGACCTGCCCGATCCACTGCACGATCCGATCGGCGTGCTCGACGGGCTGATCGGCTACGTCACCCGCCACACCGTCTACCCGGACGTGATGGACACCCGCCTCGACCCCGACGCCGACACCGGCACCTGGCTCGACGAGCTCGAGTGCAGCGACCAGGGCGCGCACGGCACGGTGTGTCTGCACCGGCCGGGATCCGCCGCCTCCGGACTGGTGCGCGACGCCGCCGATGCGATCGGTCTGCCCGGTGAGAAGCTGCCGGACCTGCTGGCTCTGCGGCCCCGGGTGCCCGGGACGATCCTGCCCGGGGTGGATCTGGCCGCGGTGCAGCGGCCCGTCGCCACGATCTTCGCCCTGCTGCCGGATCTGCCGAACCTGACCCACCACGCCGGGGGACACCTGCCGGATCTGTTCGCCTTCACCGATGTGCTCGAGGGCGTGGTCACCCTCGACGAGGACAAGTTCCGCGCCGGCACCACCGCACTGGGGGACAGCGCGGTCAGCATCGTGCGCATCCCGCGCAACCAGGCCCGGCACTTCTACGAGCTCGCGGTCGCGGCCTGGGAGAACCGTGAGGCCGCGCGCGGCGGCCAGGCCGACGACGAGATCGACACCGAGGCCCAGACCGATGTCGACATCGACGCCGCCGCGGGGGAGGACGCGGAGCAGGGGACGCAACGGACCACCGGATCGCAGACCCCGGTGACCACCACCTCGTCCGCCCCCGACCTCGCCGCATCGGCCACCGTCACCCCGGAGTCGGACACCACCGAGGAGGTCGCCGCCACTCAGGGCCAGACCGACCGGGGCGAGACGGACACCCCGACCGCGGACGTCACCGACACCCCGGCGCCGGATACCACGCCGCAGACCCCGGTCACGCCGGCGCCGAGCCCGACCCCGGACGCCCCGTCGCAGACCCCGGATCCGCAGGAGTCGGCCGAGCCCGAGACCGAGGCGGAGCCGACGCAGACCCCGGCACTCGAGATCACCGCGGACCCCGCCGCGTAGTCGCACGGTGCAGACGACGGTGGCCCGGTCGATTCCGACCGGGCCACCGTCGTATTCTCGCCGCCTGCGTGCGCAGGCCGGGGTCAGATCACGACGTTGATCATCCGCCCGGGCACCACCACGACCTTCTTCGGTGCGGCATCGCCGAGCTGCTCGGCCACCTTCGGTTCGGCCAGCGCGGCGGCCTCGAGCGCCGCCTTGTCCGCATCGGCGGCCACGGTGATCCGGGCGCGCACCTTGCCGTTGATCTGGATCGGGTACTCGACCGTGTCGTCGACCAGGTACCGCTCATCGGCGGTGGGGAAGGGCCCGTGGGCCAGCGACTCGGCGTGGCCGAGCCGCGACCACAGCTCCTCGGCCAGGTGCGGGGCCACCGGGGCGGTCATCAGCACCAGCGGCTCGATCGCCGCGCGCGGCGCCCCGGAGGGGTACCGCTTGGTCAGATGGTTGGTCAGCTCGATCAGCTTGGCGATCGCCGTGTTGTCGCGCAGCGCGGCGTAGTCCTCGCGCACCCCGTCGATCGCCCGGTGCACCTGCTGCAGCGTTTCGGTGTCGAGCTCGTCGGCGGTGACGGTGACCTCGCCGCTGTGCTCGTCGACCACCAGGCGCCACAGCCGCTGCAGGAACCGCTGCGCCCCGACCACGTCCTTGGTCGCCCAGGCCCGCGAGGTGTCCAGCGGGCCCATCGCCATCTCGTAGACGCGCAGGGTGTCGGCCCCGTATTCGGCGCAGATCTCGTCGGGGGTCACCGAGTTCTTCAGCGACTTGCCCATCTTCCCGTACTCGCGGAACACCTCGGTGGAGCCGTGGAAGAACTTCCCGTCGCGCTCGACGACCTCTTCGGCCTCGACGTAGACCCCGCGGGCGTCGGTGTAGGCGTAGGCCTGGATGTAGCCCTGGTTGTACAGCCGCCGGTACGGCTCCGCGCTGGAGACGTGCCCCAGGTCGTAGAGCACCTTGTGCCAGAACCGGGCGTAGAGCAGGTGCAGCACCGCGTGCTCGACCCCGCCGACGTACAGGTCCACCCCGCCCGGATCGTCCGGCCCGTGCACCTCGGGGCGCGGGCCCATCCAGTAGGCCTCGTTCTCGGGTGCGCAGAACTGCGCGTCGTTGGTCGGATCGACGTAGCGCAACTGGTACCAGGAGCTGCCCGCCCACTGCGGCATGACGTTGGTGTCGCGGGTGTAGTCCTTCAGCCCGTCGCCCAGATCCAGTTCGACGTTCACCCAGTCGATCGCCTTGGCCAGCGGCGGGTTCGGCTCGGTGTCCTCGTCGTCGGGGTCGAAGCTGACCGGCTGATAGTCCTTCACCTCGGGCAGCTCGACCGGCAGCATGGCCTCGGGCAGCGCGTGGGCCAGCCCGTCTTCGTCGTAGACGATGGGGAAGGGCTCGCCCCAGTAGCGCTGGCGGGCGAACAGCCAGTCGCGCAGCTTGTACTGCACGGTGCCCGCGCCCAGACCGCGGCCCTCCAGCCAGGCGGTCACCGCGGCCTTGCCCTCTTCGACGGCGAGCCCGTCGATGTCCAGACCGGAGTCGTTGGCCGAGTTCACCGCGACCCCGTCGCCGGCGTAGGGGGCCTCGCGCACGTCCTGCTCACAGTCCACGACCTGCACGATGTCCAGGCCGAAGGCGGTGGCGAACTCCCAGTCGCGCTCGTCGTGGGCGGGCACCGCCATGATCGCGCCGGTGCCGTAACCGGTGAGCACGTAGTCGGCGATGAACACGGGCACCTGCGCGCCGTTGACCGGGTTGGTCGCATACGCGCCGGTGAACACCCCGGTCTTGTCCTTGTTCTCCTGACGCTCCAGATCCGACTTGGCCGCGATCTGCGTCCGGTAGGCGGCCACGGCGGCGCCCGGGGTGTCGGCCCCGCCCGTCCAGCGCGCATCGGTGCCGGCCGGCCAGGCGTCGGCCACCAGCAGATCGACCAGGTCGTGTTCGGGGGCGAGCACCATGTAGGTGGCGCCGAACAGGGTGTCGGGCCGGGTGGTGAACACCTCGATCGCGTGCGCGCCGGCGGCGAAGGAGACGGTCGCGCCGTGGGAGCGGCCGATCCAGTTGCGCTGCATCGACTTGACCTTCTCCGGCCAGTCCAACAGCTCCAGGTCGTCGATCAGCCGATCGGAGTACTCGGTGATGCGCATCATCCACTGGCTGAGCTTCTTGCGGAATACCGGGAAGTTGCCGCGCTCGCTACGCCCCTCCGCGGTGACCTCCTCGTTGGCCAGCACCGTGCCCAGCCCCGGGCACCAGTTCACGGTCGAATCCGAGCGGTACACCAGTCGGCGCGCGTCGAGTTCGGCGGCGCGCTCAGCCGCCGACAGCTCGGCCCACGCGCGCCCGTCGGCGGTGGCGCGGGTGCCGTCCGCCAGCTCGGCCTCGAGCTCGGCGATCGGGCGGGCCCGGCCGGCCTCGGCGTCGTAGAACGAGTGGTAGATCTGCAGGAAGATCCACTGGGTCCAGCGGTAGAAGTCGACATCGGTGGTGGCCACCCGGCGCCGCTCGTCGTGGCCCAGGCCCAGCCGGCGGATCTGCTCGAGATACCGCTCGATGTTGGCCTCGGTGGTGGTGCGCGGATGGGTGCCGGTCTGCACCGCGTACTGCTCGGCGGGCAGACCGAAGGAGTCGAAGCCCATGGTGTGCAGGACGTTCGCGCCGTTCATCCGGTGGAAGCGCGCATAGACGTCGGTGGCGATGAAGCCGAGCGGATGACCGACGTGCAGACCCGACCCGGAGGGGTAGGGGAACATGTCGAGCACGAACAGCTTGTCGGCCGGCACCTCACCGTCCGGCGCGGCCAGCGCGCCCACCGGGTTCGGTGCGGCGAAGGTGCCGAGCTCGTTCCACCGGTGCTGCCAGCGGTGCTCGATCGCACCGGCCAGCTCGGCGGTGTACCGGTGTGCGGGCGCGGTGTCGGCGGACGGGGCGGTATCAGGATTCGACGCGGTCACGCACTCCAGGATAAGCCCTGGCAGCCGGGGAGCGATCGGCAGCGGAGCCCCGGGGCTTCACCGCAGCCGCTGCGGGGCCGTACGATGGGGCGCGTGTGGATCGCAGCCGTGGTGTTGATCGTGTTGTCCGTCGTGTTCGGCGCGGTGGCTCTGGCCGCCCTGACCGAGAACCTGCCGCGCAACCGCTGGGTGGGCGTGCGCACCGCCAAGTCCTTGGGCAGTGCGCAGAACTTCGCCATGGTCAACAAGGTGGCGGCACCGATGGTGCTGGTCGGCGCGCTGAGCTGGCTGCTGGGCGGTCTGGCCGCGCTGCGTCTGGACGGGGTGGCCGGTGTGGTCATCATCGTCTTGGCGGCGATCGCCGGCGTCCTGCTGATCACGATCGGCGCCCAGACGGCCACGCAGGTCGCCGACGCACTGCCCGACGACATCGGGATGTGCGGGTCATCGTGCGGGTCGTGCTCGATCGCCGGCTCCTGCGACCACGCGGTGCACTGACCATCGACGACACGGACGAGCGGGGCGCCCCGATGACGGCGACCCCCGGGAGTCGGGGATGACCGGACTGCGACGCGGAGTCGAGAGCGTGCGCGCTTTCCTCGACCGCTTCTACATCGACGCCTTCATGATCGGCATCTTCGCCATGGTCGGCGTGGCCGCCGTGCTGCCGGCCTCCGGCGCCGGCGAAGAGGTGCTCGACTGGGCGGTCAAGATCGCCATCGGCCTGCTGTTCTTCCTCTACGGGGCGCGGCTGTCGCCGCGCGAGGCCCTGCAGGGCTTCACCCACTGGCGTCTGCACACCACGGTGCTGGCCTTCACCTTCGTGCTCTTCCCGCTGATGGGGCTCGCCCTGCGGGTGCTGGCCCCGCACCTGATCTCCGACGAGCTCTACACCGGCATCCTGTTCATGACCCTGGTGCCGTCGACCGTGCAGTCGTCGATCGCGTTCACCTCGATCGCGCGCGGCAACGTGGCCGGGTCGATCGTCTCGGCCTCGTTCTCGAACCTGGTCGGGGTATTTCTGACCCCGCTGCTGGTGATCCTGTTGATGGACACCACCGGGGATGCGCAGATCGATGCCCAGGCCATCGTCGACATCGTGCTGCAGCTGCTGGTGCCGTTCATCATCGGCCAGCTGCTGCGCCCGCTGCTGGTCGGCTTCCTCACCCGCTACGCCGCCCCGACCAAGATCGTCGACCGCGGCTCGATCCTGCTGGTGGTCTACGCCGCGTTCAGCGAGGGCATGAACCAGAACATCTGGTCGACCACCTCGGTCGGCCAGATCGGCATCGTCGTCGTGGTCTCGTGCGTGATGCTCGCGGTGGTGATCTGGCTGACCGGCCATGTGGCGCGGTGGCTGAAGTTCTCCTGGGCCGACCAGATCGTCATCGTTTTCTGCGGCTCGAAGAAGTCGCTGGCCTCCGGCCTGCCGATGGCCTCGGTGCTGTTCGCCGGTCAGTCGGTCGGACTGATCGTGCTGCCGCTGATGATCTTCCACCAGATCCAGCTCGTGGTGTGTGCGGTGCTGGCCCGGCGCTACGGCGACAAGACCGCCGCATTGGAGGCCGAGGCCGCCGAGGCCGCCCCCGGGGCGGGGGAGCAGGAGCGGTGATCGGCCGGCCCGGGCGCGGACCTGCCCGGCCGCGGCTCGATCCGGTCGGGCTGGTCTTCGCCCTGGCCCTGCCACTGCTCGGGGCCGCACTGGTCCTTACGGCCACCGCACTGTGGTCCGACCGGCTGCCCGATCCGCTGGCCACCCACTGGTCCGGCTCCGACGGGCCCGACGGCTTTTCCGGTATGTGGACCAACGCCTGGACGCTGGCGGCGGTGCTGATCGTGGTCGGCGGGGGCTGCGCGGCACCGGCCGCCTTCGCCCGGGTGCAGCTGATGGTGCGCCGGATCCTGCTGGTCACCGCCATGATCGTCATCGGACTGATCACCGCGGTCGCGCTGTCGATGCTGGTCACCCAGCTCGACCTGGCCGACCCGTCTCGGGCGCGCCTGTCCTGGTGGCCGATGGGGGCGGGGGTCGCCGTGGGCACCGCGGTCGGCCTTCTCGGCGCGTGGCTGCTGCGCGATCGGCGGGTGCCCGTGCCCGCGTCCGCGCCGCCGGATCCGGCACTGCCGCGGCGGGCCGACCGCACCGCGCTGACCCTGACCGCGGGCGTGCCCGGCCGGGTGCTGATCATCGTCGGCGCCGTACTCGCGGTGCTGGCGGTGGGCACCTGCGTGCTCGCCGGTTCGGCCTGGCCGCTGACGATCTACGCGCCCGTGCTGTGGCTGCTGCTGGTCACCGCCCGCTACCGGATCACCCTCGGTCCCGAGGCGATCACAGTCGTCTCGGCCGGGCTGACGATGATGACCTACCGGATCGACGAGGTGGTCGGCGCACACGTCACCACCGTCAACCCCCTGGCCGACTTCGGCGGCTGGGGACTGCGGGCCGCCGGACGCGGCCGGTACGCCGTGGCCACCGCCTCGGGCCCGGCCGTACGGATCGAGACCGCCTGCGGCGACGTGCTCACCGTGACCACCGACCGAGCCGACGACGCCGCGGGACTGCTCAACGCCCTGGCCGACGACCGGTTCTCATAGCCCCGCCACCGATCCGGGCGGGCCGGCACCGGTCTAGTTGCGCTGCAGATCGATCGGGTGGGTGGCCAGGATCGACCGCGGGGGCGACTGACGGCGCAACACCGCCGCCCACATGTCGATCCCGGCCGGGGCGAGCACGTCTTCGTCGCGGCCCGGGTACACCATCCAGTCGTCGCGTTCGAGTTCGCCTTCGAGCTGACCGAAGGTCCACCCCGCGTAGCCGACGAAGATGCGCGCGCCGAGCAACAGCGGCTCCAGATCCTGTGGATCGGCATCGATGTCGACCATCACCACCCGGCCCGCGACCGGCGCGAACTCCGGATGGTCCTCGGCCGCCACGCCGTCGCGCAGCACGCCCAGGCAGATCGCGCTCTCGAGCCGCACCGGACCGCCGAGCCGGAACACCGGGTCGGAGGCGCACAGCTCGGTCCAGTCGGGCAGGCCGGTCTCGACCGGGGTGCGGGTGCGCCGGTTGAGCACCACCCCGAGGGAACCGCCGTCGTTGTGCTCGATCAGATAGACCACGGTGCGCCGGAAGATCGGCTCATGCAGATCGGTGCCGGCCAGCAGCAGCGTGCCACCGGTCACCGCTGCGCGCGCCGCACCCGGATCCTCATCGTGCTCCACCCGGCCATCATGGCACCGACGCCGCCCTCGGCGCCGCCCCGGGCGTCCAGGGGCGGTGGCATAGGCTCGGCGACCATGGCCCATCGCGGGGCACGTCCCCGGTCCCTGCTCGCCTCCTCGGGCGCGCTGCGCACCTCCGTGCGCGCCGACACCGGTCGGCTGAGA
>JAJYRZ010000101.1 GCA_021793835.1 Actinomycetes bacterium
CCCGCCCGCAGGACCGGGGACCCGGCCCGCCGCGTTCCGCCCCCGCAGGCGGAGCGGGTCGGCCCCGGCGCCGCGCAGACGACCCTCGCCGCCGCCCCGTCGACGACCGTGCGGGTCGGCCGACGCGGCCTCGGCGCGCCGCCGCGGGCCCGGCCACGGGACCGGCCGGGGCCGGCGACACTCCCGCGGACGAGTCGAAGCACGGCCGCGCAGGCTCCGGTGCCCGCTCCGGTGTGGGCGCCGCGGTGCTCGGCGCGATCACGGGCAACCCGGCCCGTTCGGTCGTCGCCGTGATCTCGGTGATCGTGCTGCTGGTGACCGGGTTCACATGGCGGTCGGTCGACTCGCTGCGCTCGAACCTGACCGTGGCCGCGGGCCTCGGGCTCGGCGGCGCCGAGGACGGGGCGATCGACATCCTGGTGGTCGGGGTCGATTCGCGCACCGACGCCCAGGGCCGGCCGCTGAGCCAGCAGGAGGTCGACATGCTCCACGCCGGCGACGTCGACACCACCAGCACCGACACCATCATGCTGATCCGCATCCCTACCGACGGGACTTCGGCGACCGCGGTGTCGATCCCGCGCGACACCTACACCGAGGTGCCCGGGCTGGGGCAGGCCAAGATCAACTCGGCCTACGGATCGACCCGTGCCGCCAAGCTCGACGAGCTGATCGAGGCGGGCACCGATCCGCAGAAGGCCGAGGCCGAGGCCACCGAGGCCGGCCGGCAGGCGCTGATCACCTCGGTCGCCGATCTGACCGGGGTGACCGTGGACCACTTCGCGGAGGTGGGGCTGCTCGGTTTCGTGCTGCTCACCGATGCGGTCGGCGGGGTGGACGTGTGTCTGAACGAGCCGGTGGACGAACCGATGTCCGGCGCGCGGTTCGACGCCGGGCCGCAGCGGCTGACCGGTTCCGAGGCGCTGAGCTTCGTGCGCCAGCGCCAGCATCTGCCGCGTGGGGACCTGGACCGGGTGGTGCGCCAGCAGGTGTATCTGGCGTCGCTGACCCGGCAGGTGCTCAGCGCCGGCACCCTGTCCAACCCGTCCCGGCTCGGCCGGCTCAGCAGCGCGGTGGAACGGTCCGTGGTCATCGACGACGGCTGGGACATCATCGAGTTCGCCCAGCAGATGCAGTCGCTGTCGGGCGGGTCGGTGCGCTTCGAGACGGTCCCGGTGCTCGACCCGTCCGAGATGTCCGAGGACGGAGAGTCGATCGTGGTGGTCGACCCGCTGGAGGTGGAGGCCTTCTTCGCCGAGATGGTGGGCCGGGAGCCGTCCGAGGATGCGCGCCGGGCCCGGGCCGAGCAGGTCGAGGCGATCGACATCGATCCGGCGGCGGTCACCGTCGACGTGCGCAACGCCGGCCCGGTCTCCGGGCTGGCGGCCGAGGTGGCCGGTGAGCTCGGATCCGTCGGCTACCGGATCGGTGAGGTCGGCAACGCCGACAGCCCCTACGGCGCCTCGACCGTGCTGGTGTCGGAGAACAGCCGGGATCCGGGCCGGGCGGTCGCCCGCGCCCTGGGCGGGCTACCGGTGCGCACCGGCGACGATCTGCCGCCGGGTACCGTCCAGGTGGTGATCACCGGCGACTACGCCGGTCCCGGCACGGGCCTGAACGCCGAACCGATCACCGACGGCACCGCCGCGATCGCCCCGCCGTCGGCGCCGCCCGTCGACGCCGACGCAGGAGACGAAGGCGACGGCGAGGGGCCCGCGCCCGATCCGGACGCCATCACCGCCGGTGGTGACGGCCCGGTGTGTGTGAACTGACCGCTACGACGAGGAGCCCGACCCGTGCCTGCAACCGTCACCGCCGCGCTGATCGACCCGATCGCCGATCCGGCCACCCCGCGCATCACCTACTATGACGACGGCACCGGTGAACGGATCGAACTGTCGACGGTGACGCTGATGAACTGGGCGGCCAAGACCGCCAACATGCTGCGCGACGAGTTCGGGCTGGCGGCCGGCGACAAGGTGGCGGTGCTGCTGCCCTCGCACTGGCAGACCGCCGCGGTGCTGCTGGGCGCCTGGTGGCTCGGCTGTGAGGTCACCGTCGATCCGGACGCCGCCGCCGACGCCCATGCGGCCCTGGTCACCGAGGACCGCCTGGATGCCGTCGACGGCGTCGACGAGGTCGCGGCCCTGTCGCTCGATCCGTTCGGCCGCGGCCTGGACGATCTGCCGGTCGGGGTCACCGACTATGCGACGACCGTGCGCGTGCACGGCGACGACTTCTTCCCCTCCGCGATCGCCGGCGACGCCCCGGCGCTCGCCGGGGACACGGTCGAGCAGGTGCTCGCCCGCGCGCGCGAACGCGCCGAGGCCCTCGGCATCGCTCCCGGCGCCCGGCTGCTGTCGCAGCGCGAGTGGGACGACGCCGATGCGCTTGTCGACGGGCTGCTCGCCCCGCTGGCCGCCCGCGCCTCACTGGTGCAGGTGCGCGGGGCGGATCCGGCGGCGCTGGACAAGCGCCGAGCCAGCGAGAAGGTCACCGCCGACCTGTAGTCCGGGCCCGGAGCCCGGCGGCCCGGTCGGTCAGAAGCCGCGCTTGGCGGACTCGACCGCGGCGATCGCGTCGGCCGGACCGTCGAAGGTCACCGAGACCGCGTCCCGGCCGAAGGCGTGCAGCAGCAGCTCCATCGGTTCGCCGCGGATGACCACCGGCTCGCCGTCGCCGCGTCCGACGGTGTGGATCCCGCCGCCTGTGCGCTCGAGGCGCACCGGCACGCCGATGCCGCGGTAGCCGATCTTGGCGACCGCCCCGGCCGCCTTCCACAGCGCCTTGGCCAGCGAGTCGGAGATCTCGCGAGGACTCCAGTCGGCGCCCCCGCGCCGCACGTCCTCGTGGTGGACGACGTATTCGGTGAGGTTGGCCTGCTCGTCGACGAGCCGGAACGGCGAGTACCAGGGCGGGCCGGTGCGGATCTTGTCGCGCAACGCGTCGAAGTCGCCGGCCGCGATCCGGTCCTGCACGCGCGCGGTGTAGCCGCGCAGCGGCGGGAGGAGGATGCCGGGCATCGCATCGGGCCGGCCCTCGCGCAGCACCAGGTGTGCGGCCAGGTCGCGGGCCGTCCACCCCGCGCACAGCGTCGGCGCATCGGGGCCGACCTCGCCCAGTGTCGCGGCCAGCGCCGCCCGTTCCTCACGTACGAATCCCATGCCCACGACGCTACCGGCCCGGGCGGGTCGGTACCCCCGCCCCGGGCGCATCAGGTCCGCGGTCAGGGACCCAGCAGCACGCCCGGGTTCATGATCCCGCCCGGATCCAGCGCGGTCTTGGCCGCCCGCAGTCCGGCGGCGAACGGGGCGGGGCGCTGCCGGTCGTACCAGGGGCGGTGGTCCCGGCCCACCGCGTGGTGGTGGGTGATCGTCCCGCCCGCCGAGTGCAGAGCCTCCGAGACCGCGCTTTTGATCCGGCCCCACTGCCCCACCGTCTCGCCCCACCGACCGGCGGCGTAGATCCCGTAGTAGGGGGCCGGACCGTCCGGATAGACGTGGGTGAACCGGCACGAGAGCACCCCGGTCGCCCCCACCTCTGCCAGCGCCGCATAGGCGGCCTCGGTCACCGCGGCGTGCAGGGACTCGAACCCGGCCCAGGTGCAGGCCGTCTCGAAGGTCTCGACGATCATCGATCGGGCGGCGAGCGCATCGCGCTGATAGGGCATGCGCAGGAACGACGAGCGCCAGGTGTCGGCGGCCGAATCGCCGCCCGGCTCCGCGCTCTGCGCCTGCGTAGGCGCGGTGTCCGCCTTCTCGGGGGTGCCGCCGTGGTCGCGGCACAGCTCCACTGCGCGCGCCAGTGCCTCGTCCACCGGGTGGTCGGCCGATTCGAAGCCGAGCACCAGCACCCCGCCGGCGGTCTGCCGACCGGCCGACAGCAGCGCCTCGACCGGATCGAGCAGCCGACAGTTCGCCGGGGCGAGCCCGGACTGCACGACGGCCCGGGTGGCGGCGACCGCGGCCGGGAAGGAATCGAACAGCACCGAGGCGCCGGCCCGGAACCGCGGGCGGGGCCGCACCCGCATCCAGGCCTCGGTGATGATGCCGAGGGTGCCCTCGGAGCCGAGGTAGAGCCGGTCCGGGCTCGGTCCCGCCCCGGATCCGGGCAGCGGTAGCGACCGGCCCACCCCGGCCGGGCCGACCACGGTCATCCCGGCCACCAGGTCGTCGATGTGGGTCGGTCCGGTGGCGAAGTGTCCGCCGGCGCGGGTGGCGAGCCAGCCGCCGAGGGTGGAGAACTCGAAGGACTGCGGGAAGTGCCGCAGGGTCAGGCCGGCCGGGCGCAGCGCGTCCTCCAGGGCCGGGCCGTAGATCCCGCCCTGGATGCGGGCCAGGCGCGAGACCTCGTCGATCTCGGTGACCGCGTTCATCGCCGCGAGCGAGACGGTCACCGCGGGCCGGTCGTCGCCCCCGGGCAGGCGCGGTTCGACCCCGCCGACCACTGAGGAGCCGCCGCCGTAGGGGATCACCGCCACGCCCGCGCCGGTCGCCCAGTCGAGCACGTCGACCAGTTCACGCTCATCGCGCGGGGTCAGCACCGCCTCCGGCAGCGGTCCGATCTCGCCGCGGAGGTTGCGCACCACGTCCCGGAAGGCCTTGCCGCGGGCGTGCCCCACCCGGGCGGGCGGATCGGCGGCCGCGAGGTGGGCCAGCGCGGCCGGGACCGTGACCTGCGGGTCGGGCACCTCCAGGTCGGCCAGGGCGGGCGGGGCGTGCACGGTCAGGTCCGCATCGGGCAGCAGGGCGGCGACACGGTCTTCCAGCGCTGCCGCCTCGGCCCCGCGCACGGCGGCCTCCTCGGTGCCCCACCCCCACCAGGATCTGGTCGCCATCGCCGATGCTCCCCTCCCCGCCGCCCGTGCGGGCCGCGGCACACGATCACGCTAGGGCACCGCGGCCGCCTTCCGGGGAGGAAACAGACGGGCGGGGCGCCGGTGCCCGTCCTTCCGGTCCCCGGCGCCCCGCGCGTCGAACAGTGCTCGGCCTAGCTGTAGTCGTAGAAGCCCTTGCCGGACTTGCGTCCCAGGTGGCCGGCGGCGACCATGCGGCGCAGCAGCGGCGGCGGGGACATGTGCGGCTCGCCGAACTCGTCGTACAGCGACTCGGCCGCGGCCAGGGCCACGTCCAACCCGACGGTGTCGCACAGGGTCAGCGGGCCCATCGGGTGCCCGGCCCCGGCCTTCATCCCGGCGTCGATCGACTCGGCGTCGGCGTAGCCGGACTCGTACATCCGGATCGCCGAGAGCAGGTACGGGATCAGCAGCGCGTTGACGATGAAGCCCGCGCGGTCGCCGGCCTGCACCGCGACCTTGCCGAGCGTCTCGCGCACGTACGCGGTGACCTCGTCGGCCACGGCCTGGTCGGTGACCAGGGTGGAGATGACCTCCACCAGCGGCATCACCGGCACGGGGTTGAAGAAGTGCACGCCGAGCACCCGGCCCGGACGCTCGGTGGCGTTGGCGATGTTGATCACCGGGATCGACGAGGTGTTGGTCGCCAGGATCGCCTCGGGCTTGGCGATCTTGTCGAGCTTTTCGAAGATCTCGGTCTTGAGCGACTCGATCTCGGGCGCGGCCTCGATGACCAGGTCGCAGTCCGCCAGGTCGGCCATCTCCAGGGTCACCGAGATGCGCCCGAGCGCGGCGTCGGCGTCCTCCTGGGAGAGCTTGCCGGCCTTGACTCCGCGGCCGATCGACTTGTCGAGCCGGCCCTTTGCCGCCTCGGCGAACTCGGCCTTGGTCTCCAGCACGGTCACCGTCGAACCGGCCTTGGCACACACCTCGGCGATGCCGGCACCCATGGTGCCGCCGCCGATCACTCCGACCTTCTGCATCTGCACGGTCTCCTGTTCCCTGTCACGTTTGACTGTCTCGGTCTCGATCATGCCCGCGCCGGGCGCCCACGCGCCGCCGGGAGTGCTCAGCGCAGCAGCGCGCGCGACATCACCATGCGCTGGATCTGGTTGGTGCCCTCGTAGATCTGGGTGATCTTCGCGTCGCGCATCATCCGCTCCACGGGGAAGTCGGTGGTGTAGCCGGCGCCGCCGAACAGCTGCACCGCGTCGGTGGTGACCTCCATGGCCACGTCCGAGGCGAAGCACTTGGCGGCCGCGGAGATGAACCCGAGGTTCTTCTCGCCCGACTCGGCGCGCGCGGCCGAGTGATAGACCATCAGCCGCGCGGCCTCGACCTTCATCGCCATGTCGGCGAGCATGAACTGCACGGCCTGGAACTCGGAGATCGACTTGCCGAACTGCTTGCGGTCCTTGGTGTACTCGATCGCCGCGTCCAGGGCCCCCTGGGCCAGGCCCACGGCCTGGGCGCCGATGGTGGGCCGGGTGTGGTCGAGGGTCTCCAGCGCGGTCTTGAAGCCGGTGCCCTCCTCGCCGATGATCCGGTCGCCGGGGATGCGGCAGTCCTCGAAGTACAGCTCGGCGGTCGGCGAACCCTTGATGCCGAGCTTGTGCTCGAGCGGTCCGACGGTGAAGCCCGGGTCATCCTTGTGCACCATGAACGAGCTGATGCCGTTGGCGCCCTTGTCCGCATCGGTCACCGCCATCACGGTGTACCAGGTGGACTTGCCGCCGTTGGTGATCCAGCACTTCGAGCCGTTGATCAGCCAGTCGTCGCCGTCGCGGGCGGCGCGGGTGCGCATGGCGGCGGCGTCCGAACCGGCCTCGCGCTCGGACAGCGCATAGGAGGCCATCGCCTCACCGGAGGCCAGCTGCGGCAGCACCTGGGACTTCAGCTCGTCGGAGCCCTTGAGGATCAGGCCCATCGTGCCGAGCTTGTTGACCGCCGGGATCAGCGAGGACGACCCGCACACCCGGGCGACCTCCTCGATGACGATGCAGGTGGCCACCGCGTCCGCGCCCTGGCCGCCGTAGGCCTCGGGCACGTGCACCGCGGAGAAGCCGGACTCGTTGAGCGCATCGAGCGCCTCCTGCGGGAAGCGGGCCTCCTCGTCCACCTCCTTGGCGTGCGGGGCGATCTGCTTCTCGCTCAGATCACGGATCGCGGCGCGCAGCTCCTCGTGCTCGGGGCTGAGCTGGAACATGTCGAAATCGGGGTTGCCGGCCATTTCCCACTCCTCTTGGCACTGCGTGCCATCGCTCGTACCGCCAGTCCACACCAGCAGCGCCGATAGGTCAACCGGCCGGCGCTGCTCAGTCCGCGGACAGCACCGCCCGCAGCCGGCCGAGCTCGGCGCTGAGCACCGCGGCGGTGGCCGCGTCGTCCCCGCGGCTCATCCGGCGCAGCAGGTGGTTGTGCACCGCGGTCACCGCGGCCGCATAGGCCACCACCCGCGTCGGGGACGCGGCGGGCCGTTCGACGCGCAGATAGTCCTCGAACAACCGCTGATAGTGCAGCGTGGTCACCAGTTCCCGGTCGCGCAGCGCCGGCACCTGCGAGACCACGGCGTAGCGCCGGGCCGCCAGGTCGCGGCCCGCTGCGAAGTGCGCGAACACCAGCTGGGCGGCATCGGTGACCGCCGTCCACGGGTCCGCCGTTCCGGCGTGGTCGGCCAGGTGGTCCGCGACCCGTTCGAGCAGCGACTCGTGGTCGGCGAACACCAGCCCCTCTTTGGAGCCGAACTGGCGGAACAGGGTGCGCCGCGAGGTGCCGGTGGCCGCCGCGACGTCGTCGACGGTGGTGGCGTCGTAGCCGCGCTCGGCGAACAGCCGGATGGAGGTGGCGACCACGTGCAGTCGGTAGTCCGCCGACGGCAGATCCGGGCGCGCGGTGCTGGTCATGGCCAAAGCATGACAGAGACCGCCGAACGCCCGAGCCCCGCGGTCCGCGCCGGGTCGCGGGCTCCGCACCGCCGCCCTATAGTGGTGGCCGTCGCCGCCGTGCATCTCGGGCACGGCGCACCCGACGGATCTCACTGCGGAGGTGAACATGCACGTCATCGAGGGACCGGTCGCCGGTCTGATCAGCCGTGCACCGCTCACCCGCCGGCTGCATGTGGATCTGGGCCGCACGGCCAGCGCCGTGTGTCGAATGTGTCGCTGACCCGACTCGACCATCGACCGACCGCGGACCGTCCGCGCACCCTGGTTCTCCGGTGCGCGCACGTCTCCCGCGCACCCGAGATCCGCAAAGGCCCGACTCGTGACCCTCACCGAGCACTCCCCTGCCCTGCCCGCCGCCGAGGCCTCAGGCACCGCCCCCGCGCCCGTCCGCCCGGCCCGCGTCCTGCATCGCCGCCCGTTCCCGCGCCCGGACTACCGACGCGTGATGATGACCCTGGCCGTGCTGCTGGTCGCCGTCCCGGCGGTCGTGCTGTTCCCCGGCACCGATCGTGCCGCCCTGACCGAGGGGCTCAATCCCGGTTTCACCGCCACCGATCTGACGGTCTTCATCGTCGTCGCCCTCGTCGCCGCCGCGGTCAAGGGCCTGTCGGGCTTCGGCTACGCGCTCATCGCCACGCCCCTGGCCGCCGTGCTGATCGATCCGGCGGTCGCCGTGATCGTGCTGGCCGTGCCGTCGCTGGTGATGAACCTGTTCCAGGTCGGCGAGACCGGGACCGGCTGGACCTATCTCAAGCAGCACTGGCCGCTGGTGACCACGGCCCTGGTCGGTTCGGTGATCGGGGTGTTCATCCTCACCACGTTCCCGGCGAAGAACGCCCTGGGCCTGGTGATCGGTCTGACGCTGGTGATCTATGTGATCTGGGCGGTGCTGCGCCGCGGCCGTCCGGCGCGCGGGGCCGCGCATCCGGCGGCGCTCGGCACCGTCGGCGTCGCCGAAGGGGTGCTGCTGGGTGCGGTGAACATGGGCCCGCTGCTGCCGGCCTATCTGAGCCTGTACGAGCGCGACGCCCGCCGTTACATCGGTGGGATGTCATTGATCTTCACCCTGGTGTTCGCCGAGCGGATCGGCCAGATGACGCTGACCGGCACGATGACTCCGCAGCTGGTGTGGCTCGGTTCGGTGATCTCCCTGGTCACCCTCGTCGGCCTGGCGGCCGGTACCGCACTGCGTCGCTGGGGCCGGGTCGATGCGAAGGTCTTCCAGGCGGTCGTGCTGACCCTGCTGGCCGCCACCGGGGTGACCATGCTGGTCAAGGCGGGCCTGCACTACCTGTGACCGGGCCCGGCCTACGCGCCGGCCACGGTCACGGCCGCAGGTAGGACCAGCCCTGGCGCTGCCGGCGCACCAGGTGTGCGACCCCGGAGTCGACGACGGTCACCCCGGGCAGCAGCGCCGCGGCGGTCAGTCCGCGGGCGGCGAGGGTGTTCGCGCACGCGCACACCGTCGCCCCGGCCGACTGCAGGTCGGCGAGCACAGCGGCCAGCCCGCTCTCCCCGGTGCACAGCTCCACCCCGGGGCCGTGGGTGACCAGTTCGATCACCGCGCCCGGCTCGAGCGCCCGGATCAGGTTCGCGGTGTTGCGCAGCACGGCCTCGTGCCGCGCCGGATCGGCCTCGGGCAGGTGCACCACCACCCCGTCGGTCGCCGCGGCGGGCGGGGTGGCCGGTGTGGCGTGCTGCGCAGTGTCCATCCGCCCGCTCAGCGCCCGCCGGCGCGCACCAGGTCGGCGGTGATCTGCATCTGCCCGGTGTGCTGGGCCAGTTCGCGCAGCAGGTGCAGCACGGTCAGCTCCGGCGAGGCGGTGTCCGCGTCCGCGCGGTCCGAGCCCACCGGCACCTCGTGGTGCACCCCGAGGGTCAGCCCCAGGCGTGCGTAACCGGTCAGCCGCCGGCGCATCCACTCCAGATCGGCGCGGGCCTGCTCGACGGTGCCCGAGGCCTCGAACTCGGCGTCGCGGTCCCGGGAGATCGCGGCCCCGCCGATCCGGCCTGCGCCCCAGTCGGCGACCACCCCGCGCAGGTGGGTGACCAGAACGAACACCGAGTTCACGCCCGGGACCTCGGGCACGGCGTTGACGGTGTCGTCGTCGAGACCGCCGAGCACGGTGTCGATCGTGGCGAACAGTTCATCGGTGACGGTGCGGTACGCGTCGACCATCGCGGTCAGTTCCATGACCGATCAGCCTCCCATCAGTGTGGTGCGCAGAGCCTCGTCCTTGGCCAGCACCGAGTCTTCGAGTTCCGCCTGGAACGCGGCCATCTTCGCGCGCAGCGACGGTTCGGTCGCACCGAGCATGCGCACCGCCAGCAGTCCGGCGTTGCGCGCCCCACCGATCGACACCGTGGCCACCGGCACCCCGGCCGGCATCTGCACGATCGACAGCAGCGAATCCATCCCGTCGAGGTACTTCAGCGGCACCGGCACGCCGATCACCGGCAGCGGGGTGGCCGCGGCGACCATGCCGGGCAGATGCGCCGCCCCGCCCGCCCCGGCGATGATCGCCTGCACCCCGCGGTCGGCCGCGGTGAGTGCATAGTCGAGCATCCGCTTCGGGGTGCGGTGCGCGGAGAGCACACCGACCTCGAAGGGCACGCCGAACTCGGCCAGCGCCTCCGCGGCGGGCTCCATCGTCGGCCAGTCGGAATCCGAGCCCATGATCAGACCGACCCGGGGGCCGGCGGGGTTGTCGCTCATCGTCTTTTTCAGTGTCCTTCCCAGCCGTCGGTCCAGACGGCGTGTGAGAGCCAGTGCGCGGCCCGTTCGGCGCGTTCACGCACCGCGGCCACATAGCCGGGATCGTCCACCGATCCGCCCGGGGCGCCGGTGATGTTGACGTGGCCGAGCTTGCGGCCGGGCCGCTCGCCCTTGCCGTACAGGTGCACGCGCGCATCCGGGATGCGGCCGGCCAGGTGGTGCAGCCGCTCGTCCATCGACATGGTCGGGGTCTCGGGCGCCCCCAGTACGTTCGCCATCACCGTCACCGGGGCGGTGGCCGACGGGTCGCCGAGCGGATAGTCCAGCACCGCACGCAGGTGCTGGGTGAACTGGCTGGTCACCGCGCCGTCCTGGGTCCAGTGGCCGGTGTTGTGCGGGCGCATGGCCAGCTCGTTGACCAGGACCGTCGGCTGACCGTCCTCGCCCTCGGTCTCGAACAGCTCGACCGCGAAGGTGCCGACGATGCCGAGCTGGTCGGCCAGGCGCAGGGCGAGCGACTGTGCGGCGCCGGCGAGCGCGTCGGAGATCTGCGGGGCCGGGGCGAGCACCACCGCGCACACCCCGTCGCGCTGCACCGACTCGACCACCGGCCAGGCGGCGCCCTGCCCGAACGGCGAGCGGGCGGCCATGGCCGACAGCTCCCGGCGCAGCGGCACCTTCTGCTCGACCATCAGCTCCGTGCCGGCCGCGGTCTGCGCGGCCACGATCTCGGCGGCTTCGGCTCCATCCGCGGGCATCCACACCCCGTGGCCGTCGTAGCCGCCGCGGGTCGCCTTGATCACCACCGGGTAGCCGCCCTGGGCGGCGGCGAAGGCGTCGACGTCCGCGGCCGTGTCGACCGGG
>JAJYRZ010000102.1 GCA_021793835.1 Actinomycetes bacterium
CGCGGCGAGTAAGACGGCGACCGTCACCCCGGCCGCGGACCGTGCGCGGGCCGCCACCAGCCCGGCGAGCACGATCAGCACCCACGAGGTGGCCGCACCCCACGGGGCGTAGCTGCCCGGCCACAGGCCGGTGACCACCAGGACGGCCAGCGCGGTCGCGGTGCCGCCGTAGACCAGGGCTGCGCGGCGCCGGGGCATCGGCGCCGCAGCCCCGGCCAGTGCGACCGCCGCCGCGGTGCCGATGAGCGCGCCGACCGCATCGACCGCCGCCTGCCCGGCCGACATCGAGGACACGTACGCCACCGCGCCCGCCATGGCGGCGGGCAGCAGACAGATCAGAGGCAGGGCGCGGCGCACGGGCATCACGGTAACCGGCGCGCGCCCGGCGTGCGGGGCGTCTCGCTCAGCGATACGCGGGCCTTCGGTCCGGGGCGCCGAAGGGAGACGATGGGGCCATGACCGACACCACCGACCGTGACGTCGCCGAAGCCAAGGCGGCCGACCGGCTTTTGACCGCGCTGCGCACCCGCGTGGCCTGCGAACCGATCCGCGAGTTCATCGGCGCCACCGACCTGCCGGCGGCCTACCGGGTGCAGGAGCGCCTGAGCAAGGGCCGCATCGAAGGCGGTGCCAGAGTCGTGGGCCGCAAGATCGGCCTGACCTCCAAGGCCGTGCAGGCCCAGATGGGGGTCGACCAGCCCGACTTCGGCGTGCTGTTCGACGACATGGCCTTCCGCCCCGACCAGCTGGTGCCGATGGGCCACCTGCTCCAGCCCAAGGCCGAGGCCGAGATCGCCTTCGTGCTGGGGGAGGACCTGGCCGACGGCGACCTGTCGATCGATCGGATCCGCGGCGCCATCGACTACGGCGTGGCCGCCCTGGAGGTGTGCGACAGCCGCATCCGCGACTGGGACATCGCCTTCGCCGACACCGTCGCCGACAACGCCTCGGCCGGGGTGTACGTGCTCGGCACCGACTACAAGACGCTCGACGAGTTCGACACCGTCGCCGTGACGATGCGCATGCTCATCAACGGCGAGGAGGTCTCCACCGGCACCGGTGCCGACTGCCTCGGCGATCCGCTCAACGCCGTCGCGTGGCTGGCCAAGGCCGCCCGCGACTTCGGTGAGCCGCTGCGTGCCGGGCAGGTCATCCTGTCCGGGGCGCTCGGCCCGATGGCCCCGATCAGCGCCGGGGACGAGGTCACGGTGGAGATCACCGGCCTCGGCTCGGTCACCGCCCGATTCAGTGAAGGGAACGACAAGTGAGCAAGAAGACCAAGGTGGCCATCATCGGCCCCGGCAACATCGGCACGGACCTGATGTTCAAGGTCATCCGCACCTCCAAGCACCTGGAGATGGGCGCGATGGTCGGCATCGACCCGGAGTCCGACGGTCTGGCGCGCGCCGAGCGGCTCGGCATCCCCACCACCGCCGAGGGCATCGACGGCCTGATCGCGCTGCCGAACTTCGACGAGATCGACATCGTCTTCGACTCGACCTCGGCCAAGGCGCACGTGGCCAACGCCGAGAAGCTCGCGCCGTACAACAAGGTCATGATCGACCTGACCCCGGCCGCGATCGGCCCGTACGTGGTGCCGGCCGTGAACATCGACGACCACATCGAGCACACCAACGTCAACATGGTCACCTGCGGCGGGCAGGCCACCATCCCGGTCGTCGCCGCGGTCTCGCGCATCGCCCCGGTGGCCTACGCCGAGATCGTCGCCTCGATCGCGTCCAAGTCCGCCGGCCCGGGCACCCGCGCCAACATCGACGAGTTCACCGAGACCACCTCGGCGGCCATCGAGTCGGTCGGCGGGGCCAAGAACGGCAAGGCCATCATCATCTTGAACCCGGCCGAACCGCCGCTGATCATGCGCGACACCGTCTACGCACTGGTCGAGGCGCCCGATCAGGACACCCAGGACCGCATCCGGATGTCGGTGGAGAAGATGGTCGAGGACGTCAACTCCTACGTGCCGGGCTACCGGTTGAAGCAGAAGGTGCAGATCGACCCGATCGCCGAGGACACCCCGGTGCACACCCTGCTCGAGGAGGGCGACACCGAGTCCGCCCCGACCCACCAGGTGTCGGTGTTCCTCGAGGTCGAAGGCGCTGCGCACTACCTGCCCGCCTACGCCGGGAACCTCGACATCATGACCGCGGCCGCCATGGCCATGGGCGACCGCATCGCCGCCCACCGGGCCAACCAGTAGGAGAACGAAACCATGAGCACCCCCATCTACGTGCAGGACGTGACCCTGCGTGACGGCATGCACGCCGTGCGCCACCAGGTGACCACCGACGACGTCAAGCGCATCGTCAAGGCGCTCGACGACGCCGGGGTCGACGCGATCGAGGTCGCCCACGGTGACGGGCTGGCCGGCGGTTCGGTGAACTACGGGCCCGGCTCGAACACCGACTGGGACTGGATCCGCGCCGCGGCCGAGGTGATCGACACCGCCAAGCTCACCACCCTGCTGCTGCCGGGCGTGGGCACGGTCAAGGAGCTGGAGAAGGCCTGGGACCTGGGCGTGCGCTCGGTGCGCATCGCCACCCACTGCACCGAGGCCGACGTCTCGGCCCAGCACATCTCCGCGGCCCGCGAGATCGGCATGGACGTCTCCGGCTTCCTGATGCTCTCGCACATGGCCGAACCGGCCCAGCTCGCCGAGCAGGCCAAGCTGATGGAGTCCTACGGCGCGCACTGCGTGTACGTCACCGACTCCGGCGGCCGGCTGACCATGAACGACGTCGAGGCCCGCGTCAAGGCCTACCGCGATGTGCTCGACGAGGGCACCCAGATCGGCATCCACGCCCACGAGAACCTGTCGCTGTCGGTGGCCAACTCGGTCGTCGCGGTCGAGAACGGGGTCTACCGGGTCGACGCCTCGCTGGCCGGACACGGCGCCGGCGCCGGCAACTGCCCGATCGAGGCGTTCGTGGCCGTGGCCAACCTGGTCGGCTTCGAGCACCGCTGCGACCTCAACGCCCTGCAGGACGCGGCCGACGACATCATCCGCCCGCTCCAGGACCGGCCGGTGCGCGTGGACCGCGAGACCCTGACCCTGGGGTACGCGGGCGTGTACTCGTCGTTCCTGCGCCACGCCGAGGCCGCCGCCAAGCGCTACGACCTGGACGTGCGCGACATCCTGACCGTGTGCGGTGAGCGCCGCCTGGTCGGCGGTCAGGAGGACATGATCGTCGACATCGCACTCACCCTGGTCGCCGAGCGCGAAGAGGCCGAGGCGAACGCCTGACCTGCGTACTCTCCGCACCATCAATACCCGGTGGGCCCGATCGAACCGTCCCGGTTCGGCCGGGCCCACCGGCGTTCACAGAAGGGCCCTGCGACCTCCTTCCACACGGTCCGGGCTCCGCCCCGCAGCGGCCCGGCGCGTCCGCACCGGTCTAGGGTCACCGGCGTGACCACCAGTGAATCCCGTGCCCCGATGACCGCCGAGCAGATCCGCGCCGTGGACGCCGCACACCTGTGGCACCCCTACGGCGGATTCCCGCCGTCGACCACCCCGCTGGTGGTCGACTCCGCGGAAGGCACCCGGCTGCGACTGGAAGACGGGCGCGAACTCGTCGACGGGATGAGCTCGTGGTGGGCGGCGATCCACGGCTACCGCCACCCGGTGCTCGATGAGGCCGCGGCCGCGCAGCTGGGGAGGATGAGCCACGTGATGTTCGGCGGGCTCACCCACGCCCCAGCCGCCGAACTGGGCGCGCTGCTGGTCGAGATCACCCCGGCGGGTCTGAACAAGGTGTTCTTCGCCGACTCCGGATCGGTGTCGATCGAGGTCGCGATCAAGATCGCCCTGCAGTACCAGCGCGGGATCGGCCGCCCCGAACGCAACCGCCTTTTGACCTGGCGCGGCGGCTACCACGGCGACACCCTCGCCCCGATGAGCGTGTGCGACCCCGACGGCGGGATGCACGCGATGTGGACCGACGTGCTCACCGCTCAGCACTTCGCGCCCGCCCCGCCTGCCGACCACGATCCGGCCTATGCGGCCGAGCTGGAGGCGGCGGTCGCCGCGCATGCGGGCGAACTCGCCGCGGTGATCGTCGAACCGGTCGTCCAGGGCGCCGGCGGCATGCGCTTCCACGCGCCGGAGTACCTGCGCGATCTGCGCCGGATCTGCGACGATCACGGCGTGCTGCTGATCTTCGACGAGATCGCCACCGGCTTCGGTCGCACCGGAGAGCTGTTCGCCGCCGACCACGCCGGGGTCACCCCGGACGTGATGTGCGTGGGCAAGGCGCTCACCGGCGGATACCTCACCCTCGCCGCGACCCTGACCACCGCCGCGATCGCCGAGACGATCAGCGCGGGGGAAGGCGGCGGGGTCATGCACGGGCCGACCTTCATGGCCAACCCGCTGGCGTGCGCGATCGGGGCGGCATCGACCCGGCTGCTGCTCTCGCGTGACTGGCGCGCCGAGGTCGCAGCACTGGAGAGCGGATTGGAGGCCGGACTCGCGCCCGCCCGCGAGCTCGCCGGGGTGCGCGAGGTGCGGGTGCGCGGCGGCATCGGGGTGATCGAACTCGACCACGACGTCGACATGGCGGCGGCCACCGATGCCGCGGTGGCCGCCGGGGTGTGGCTGCGGCCCTTCCGCCACCTGATCTACGCCATGCCCCCGTACATCTGCTCGCCCGCCGATCTGGAGCGGATCACCGCCGGGATGGTCGCCGCCGCGTCTGCGGGCTGAGAGCTTCAATGCAGCAGGCTTGAACGCTGTTCAAGTTTCGGTAGTGTGCGCGGTGTGAACCCCGTACCGCCCCTCACCGCCCACCCGCCCGTGTTCGCCGACTGGTTGGCCGAAAGCGCCGCCGACCGCGATCGGGCGGGGCTGCGCCGCGACCTGCGCGCCCGGGACGGGAGCGGGCAGGGGATCGACCTGGCCTCCAACGACTACCTGGGCCTGGCCACCCGTGAGGAGGTGCTCGCCGGCGCGGCCGCCTCGCTCTACCGCTACGGCGCCGGGGCGACCGGATCCCGCCTGGTCACCGGCACCACCGAAGAACACGCCCGACTCGAAGACGAGCTGGCCGATTTCCTCGGCACCGAATCGGCACTGGTCTTCTCCTCCGGCTACACCGCCAACCTCGGTGCGGTGACCGCCCTGTCCGGACCGGGCGCGCTCGTGCTGTCGGACACCGCGGTGCACGCCTCACTGGTCGACGCCTGCCGGATGTCACGCGCCCGGGTGCAGGTGGTCGATCACCGTGACCTCGAGGAGATCGAGCGACTGCTGGCCGCGCGCAGCGAACCGCGCGCGGTGGTGCTCGTCGACGCCGTGCACAGCGCCGACGGCACGCTCGCCGATGTGGCCCGGTTGCACGTGGTCTGCCGGGATCACGGCGCGGTGCTGATCGTCGACGACGCGCACGGGCTCGGGGTGCGTGGAACCGGCGGCCGCGGCTGGGCACACGAATCGGGCCTGTCCGGGGCGCCGGACGTGGTGATCACCACGACGCTGTCCAAGTCGCTCGGTAGCCAGGGCGGTGCGGTGCTCGCCTCGGCGGCGGTGCGCACGCACCTGATCGACACCGCACGCACCTTCATCTTCGACACCGGCCTCGCCCCGGCCGCCGTCGGCGCCGCCCGGGCCGCCCTGGCCGTGCTGCGCGCCGAACCGGACCTTCCCGCCCGCGCACTGGATCGAGCCACCGCGCTGGCCCGCATCGCCGCGCGGGCCACCGGGGGCACGGCGGCGGGCGCGGCGGCGGGCGCGGACTCGGCGGTGGTGCCGGTGATCCTCGGCGACCCGCAGACCGCGGTCGCAGCGGCCGCGCAGTGCCGGATCCGCGGGGTCGCCGCGGGCTGTTTCCGGCCGCCCTCGGTGCCGGCGGGCACCGCGCGCCTGCGCCTGACCGCCCGGGCCACCCTGACCGACGCAGAACTCGACGCGGTCGCCGCGGTGCTCGACACGGCCGTGCGCATCGCGCGGGCCGAGCAGCGATGAGCGGACCGCTGATCATCACCGGCACCGGCACCGGGGTCGGCAAGACCATCGCCACCGCCGCCCTGGCCGCGCGCCTCGGCGCGCCCGGCACGGTGGCGGCGGTCAAACCCGCCCAGACCGGGGTGGGGCCGGGCGAGCCGGGCGACATCGACGAGATCATCCGCCTCGCCGCGCCCGACGCGGCGGTGGAACTGGCCCGCTACCCGGATCCGCTGGCCCCGGACACCGCGGCCCGGCAGGCCGGGGCCGATCCGCTCACACTCGGCCGGGTCGTCGAGGCGGTGGAGGCGCTCGCGGCCGCGCACGACCACGTGCTGATCGAGGGGGCCGGGGGAGTGCTGGTGCGCCTGGGCGCGGAAGGCTTCACCCTGCTGGATGTGGCCGCGGCCCTGTCGGCGCCGTTGGTCGTGGTCGCCGCCGCCGGACTGGGCACGCTCAACCACACGGCACTGACCTGCCGGGCTGTCGAGGCGGCCGGGGCGCGGTGCGCCGGGGTGGTCATCGGCTCCTGGCCCGAAGACCCGGATCTGGCCGCCCGGTGCAACCTGACGGACCTGCCCGAGGTCACCGGCGCGGCGCTGCTCGGCCGCATCCCGGCCGGGGCCGGCACCCTCGGTCGGGAGGAGTTCACCGCCGGGGCGCGGCAGTGGCTCTCCGGTGAGGCCGCTCAGAGGTGAGCAGGCCGTGTCCCGTCCACACCGCCGCTGCGCTCACGGTTCCAGGACGCCGGCGATCCGCTGTTCGGTCGCATCGACCGTCGCCGTGGGCAGGGCGAGCACCCCGTCGAGTTCGGCCCGAGCCCGCCGGTAGGCCTGTCGGCGTTCGGCGGCGCTGCCGGCCTCGTCGAGCGCCAGGGTGAGCAGACGCTGCGCTCGTTCGATCCGGTCGCGTTCGGCCCGCTCGAAGTCGCTGCGTCTGCGGCGCCGGGCCTCGGCCTCGGCCGCGTCGAAGGCGGACGCGTACTCCAGCACCGCTTCCCGGTAGGCGTCGTGTCCGACCGGGTCGTCCACCAGATCCTGCGCCTGTGCGGGCCGGGCCAGATCGGCGTGCCGCTTGGCGCGGTGGAAGGAGGCGGTGAGCGGTTCGGTCAGGTCGATCATCATCGGGAAGTCGAGCACCGTCACCAGATCGAGCTAGTATGCCAGCCAGCGGTCATCGATCCGGTCGTGCTCGGCGCGCAGCCGGTCGATCTCACGACGACGGGTTCCTACGTCCTGATCACCCAGAGCGCGCGCCCGGGCGATCTCCACCTTGGTCTGGTACTTGATCCGGAACCGCTCCTGACGGCGCTCGGCCCGGCGCTGATTGGCCGTGTAGATCGCACGGGAGGCAGCGGCGATCGGGGCCGCGAACGCGAAACCCAGCCACCAGTACCCGCCGATGAAATCGAGCAGCGGTTCCATGGGTACCAGGGTGCCAGCCGGTCCAGGGGCCCGGCTGCGCGGGGATCGCCGGGCGGACGGATCACCAGGGGGGGCGGCGCGCCGGAGAAGACGCCGGTGCCCCGGCCGTCACCGACCGGGGCACCGCGAAGCGCAGAACCGGATCAGAGCAGGCCGGCGCCGACGAGCGCCGCGCGCAGCTTCTCCTGATGCTCGGCCGGGCCCTGCCGCAGCGGCATGCGCAGGGTGTCCGCGGCGATGATCCCGAGCATCTTCATCGCGGCCTTGGCCTGGATGGCGCCCTGGGAGGTGTGCATGATGGCATCGACCACCGGGATCATCGTGGTGTTGATCTCGCGTGCCCGCGCCAGATCGCCCCGGTCGACCGCGGCGATCATCTCCGAGTACAGCTCCCCGCCCACGTGCCCGACCACCGACACCATGCCGACCGCGCCCTGGGCCAGGTGTGCGAGGTTGACCACGTCGTCGCCGGAGAACCACAGCAGGTCGGTCTCGGCCATCAGCCGGGCGGCTTCGAAGAAGTCGCCCTTGGCGTCCTTGACCGCCCGGACCTGCGGGATCTGCGCGGCCGCACGGATCGTCTCGGTCGCCAGCGCGGTGCCGGTCCGGCCCGGGATGTCGTAGAGCATGATGGGGGTGTCGCCGCCGGCCTCGGCGACGATCCGGATGTGCTCGACGATGCAGTCCTGCGGCGGCTTGTTGTAGTACGGGGTGACCACCAGCAGCGCGTCTGCGCCGCGGGCGACCATCTCGCCGGCCGCCCGCGCCGAATGCTCGGTGTCGTTGGTCCCGCAGCCGGCGATCACCTGCACCCGATCACCGACGGCCTCGACCACCGCGGCGACCGCGGCGTAGTCCTCCTCATCGGTGGTGGTCGGCGATTCGCCGGTGGTGCCGTTGACCAGGAGCCCGTCGTGGCCGTGATCGGCCAGGTGCACGGCCAGACGCTTGAGGCCGTCGAAATCGATCGTGCCGTCCTCGTGCATCGGGGTGACCATGGCCGTGATCATGCGGCCGAACGGGTTATCAGTCATGCCTGGAAGTTTACCCCCGACCGGCCCGTCCCGGCAGGTCCACCCAGTCCTGCGCGCCGGGCTCGGCCAGGCCTTCGCCGCCGGTCAGCGCGGCGACCCGGGCCTCAAGGTCATCCCAGGTCCCGGCGGGCACCGCCACCGAGATCGCCGCGTCGACCCCGTAGTCGACTCCGGTGATCGCGACGCCCGACCCGCGCAGCTCGTTCTCGACCCGCCCCGCCTCGGCGACCGGGACGAGCACGGTGCCGCGCTGCATCCGGCCGCGCCGGACGGTGCCGGCCGCGGCGAGCCCGGCGACCACCGCATCGGTGTAGGCGCGCACCAGCCCCCCGGTGCCGAGCTTGATCCCGCCGAAATAGCGGATCACCACCGCCACCACGTCCGAGACCTCGGCCCCGCGCAGCGCCTCGAGCATCGGCAGCCCCGCGGTGCCGGGCGGTTCCCCGTCGTCGTTGGAGCGGGCGATCGCTCCCGCCGGGCCGAGCACGAAGGCGGTGCAGTGGTGCCGGGCGGTGCGGTGATCACGGCGGGCGGTGTCGATGACCGCGCGCGCATCGTCCTCGTCCTCGACCCGGCGCAGCCGGGTCAGGAAGCGGGAGCGACGCACCTCGATCTCCACGTCGGCCTCACGGGCGATCACCAGATAGGAGTCCATCACCGGTCAGCCTAGACACCCCGCCCGGCGCGGCACGCCCGACCGCGACCCGGTCAGCCCTGGTCGGCGCCGGTGGCCAGGAAGGCCCCGGTGATCGCCAGGGGCAGGAGGACGACGATGATGAGTAGCGAGAGGATGATGTTCTGGTTGATGATGGCCCGGCCGCGGCGAGTGTGGGCCAGGGCTTGTGGAATGAGTCTTAGGTCGTTGCCGGTGAAGGCGACATCGGCTGATTCGATCGCTGCGTCCGAGCCGGCCGCCCCCATGGCGATGCCCAGGTCGGCGGTCGCCAGTGCGGGGGCGTCGTTGATACCGTCTCCGATCATGGCCGTGGGCTGTGAGCGGGTGAGTATGGAGATGGCGGCAGCTTTATCGGCCGGTTTGAGATCCGCGCGGACGTCGCTGATGCCGGCCTGTGCCCCGAGCGCTTGGGCGGTCCGCGGGTTGTCTCCGGTCAGCATGGTCACGCCGATGTGCTGCTGAGCCAGGGTGCGGATCACTTCGGGCACTTCAGCGCGAAGCTCGTCGCGGACCCCGATGGCACCGACGAGTACCTGGTCACGGTGGACGATCACCACCGTCATTCCCTCGTTCTCCAGCGCTATGACCTGGTCGGTGAGGACTCCTGCGTTCAGCCACCGAGGGCTGCCGACGGTAATCGCGGCCCCGTCGATCTGGCCAGTGATGCCGTGCCCGGCGGTCTCGGATACGTCGGCCGCTGCTGCTGCTCCGGGGGCGGCTTGGGTGATCGCGGCGGCCAGTGGGTGGGTGCTATGTCGCTCCAGACTCGCCGCCCATCCCAGCACTTGCTCCTTGGAGGCCTCGGGGATCGTGAGAACTTCGATGACGGACGGCTCGTTGCGGGTCAGGGTGCCGGTTTTGTCTATCGCAATGTGCCGGATGCCGCCGAACCGCTCGAACGCGGCCCCGGACTTGATGACTACACCGAACTTGCTGGCTTCCCCGATCGCAGAGACGACTGTGACCGGCACCGAGATCGCCAACGCACACGGCGAGGCGGCCACCAGGACCACCAAGGCGCGGGTGATCCACAGTTCCGGATCCCCGAGCAGGGAGCCGATGACGGCGACCAGAAGGGCGAGTATGAGAACTCCGGGGACCAGGGGGCGGGCGATCCGGTCGGCGAGCCGGGCACGGTCGCCCTTCTCGGCCTGGGCTTGCTCGACCAGTTTGACGATCGTGGTCAGTGAGTTGTCGGTGCCCGAGGCGGTCGTTTCGACCTCGAGCACCCCGGAGGTGTTGATCGAGCCGGCCAGGATCTCGTCCCCGGGTGCGAGCTCGACCGGGATCGACTCCCCGGTCACCGCAGAGGTATCCACACTGCTGTTTCCGAGCGTCACCACCCCGTCGGTGGCGACCCGCTCACCCGGGCGAACCACCAACACCTGTCCCGCGGTCAGGTCGGCGACAGCGATGTCGATCATTGCCTCGCCCTGCTTGACGGTTGCGGTCTCGGGCACCAGATCCAACAGGGCTCGCAACCCCGCGCGGGCGCGATCCATCGCCTTGTCCTCCAGCGCTTCAGCGATGGAGTACAGAAACGCCAGCGCGGCGGCTTCCTCCACGTAACCGAGGAGCACCGCGCCGATCGCGCTGATCGTCATGAGTAGCCCGATCCCGAGCTTGCCTCGGGTCAATAGCCCCCGTAGGGCCCCTGGTACGAACGTCGACCCGCCAAGCAGCAGGCCCGTCCAGAACAAGACTTGCCCCGCAAGACCAGCACCGGACCACTCGCAGATCAGCCCCGAAACGAAGGCAACACCGGAGAGCACCGGAACAAGGACCGCAGCATCCTGCCACCACGGCACCGCCTCAACGTCGCGTGAGTCTGTGACCTCACTCGGGGCGCAGCAGTCCGCGCTCATGCCGACTCCTCCGGCGACTCGCAGCAACCCGCGACCGTGCACCCGGGATCTACACACGGTGCACTCTCATCGACTGCCAGGGTGGTCTCCACCAACGCTGTCAATGCGGACGTCAGATGTGGATCTGAGATTTCATAGCGAGTCTGGCGCCCCTCGGGCTGCCCGACCACGATCCCGCAGCCTCTCAGGCAAGCCAGGTGGTTCGACACATTCGACCGCGTCAACCCCAACTCCCGGGCAAGCACAGCCGGATAACCCGGTCCTTCCAACAACGAGAGAAGAATCCGCGACCTCGTCGGGTCGGACATTGCCCGACCCAACCGGTTCATCACATCAAGACGAGAAGCAATAGTCAGCACTTGCTGAACTGTACAGCATCGAGTGAACTGACACGTCGTGTGCCGCTAACGATCGTTAT
>JAJYRZ010000103.1 GCA_021793835.1 Actinomycetes bacterium
CACGAAGAGCTGGAGGATCCGAACCATCCTGAAGTCAGAACGGATTCACAGAACAACGCTACCGGCATCAGTATCGGCAAGCGAGTCGGCAGGGCTGGTGGCGGGAAGTCTGGCGTGGTGGAGCAATGTGAACAAAAGGCGCGCAGTGGAGAGTTGGTGACTCTGAAGTGATGGGCTTTTCGCGAAATGCTCTGTTCATTGTGGCTGCTGTTTTGGCCGCAGGTCCGGTATTTGTAGCGTGCGGATCAGCCGGTGAAGGCCAGGGTGCGGCTGATCGGGCAGTCGAGGATACATTTGATGCTTCCCAGTCCGCTGATCTCGAATCGGTACGAGCAGTGGCCTTCGAAGGCACCGGTTTTCTGACGGAGGGAGACTTCGATGCGTACCTCGAGCTGACCTGTCGAGAGATTCGCGAGGACATGACCGCGGAGGACGCAGAGTTCTTCTCCGAGTTGTATACCGGGGTGCGCCTGGTTGAGTTCGAAGACCTTGTCGTCGACGGCGACACCGCGACTGCGCAGGTGCGCTACGACCGGCCGGGCGACTCGGATTACCCGTCCGATGAGGTCACCGAACTGACCCTGGTGCGCGAGGACAGCGAGTGGCGGCTGTGTTGAGCGTCGTCGGCGACCAGGGGTGTGCTCAGCGCTTCCGGTCGCCGGCGCGCAGCAGGCCCGACGGCACCGGGTGGCCGACGATGCGCGCGGTCTCGGCGGCCGCGGTGAGAGTGGCGGAAAGATCCATCCCGGTCGCCACACCGGAGTCCTCGAGCAGATAGACCAGCTCCTCGGTGGCGATGTTGCCGGTGGCGCCGGGCGCGAACGGGCACCCGCCGAGCCCGCCGACCGAGGCGTCGAGGTCGGTGACCCCGGCCGCGGCCGCCGCCCACGCGCACGCCAGCCCCGCCCCGCGGGTGTCGTGGAAGTGCGCGCCGAGCCGGGCCGGTGCCAGCGCTGAGCGGATCCGGGACACCAGGTCGAGCACCCGGCCGGGCACCGCGGTGCCGATGGTGTCGGCGACGGCGAGGGTGTCCGCGCCGAGCTCGAGGGCCCGCCCGGCGACTGCGACCACCCGGTCCGGATCGGTGGGTCCGTCGAAGGGGCAGTCGAAGGCGGTGGCGATGATCGCCTCCACCTGACCGCCTGCGCCGTGGACGATGCCGGCGACCTCCTCGGTGCGGGCCACCGCTTCGTCGGTGGAGGCGCGCACGTTGGCCCGGGAATGTCCGTCGGCCGCGGAGATGACGTACTCGACCGTGGTGATCCCGGCGGCCACGGCCCGCCGCGCCCCGCCCGGCCCGGCCACCAGTGCCGAGAGCTCGACCGATTCGGGCACCACCTCGCGGGCGCGTGCCGCGAGCTCTTCGGCGTCGGCCATCGCCGGCACCGCGCGCGGGGAGACGAAGGCGGTCAGTTCGATCCGCCGCACCCCGGTCGCGGCGATCGCGGCGAGCAGCGCCAGCTTGTCGTCGGTCGGCACCGGATCTTCGAGCTGGAGCCCGTCGCGCAGCCCGACCTCGCGGATCGACACGGTCGTCGCGGCGGTCATCAGATCACCCCGTCTGCGCGCAGCGCGGCGATGCGCTCCGCGTCGTAACCGAGCAGCCCGGCGAGTACCTCGTCGGTGTCCTGACCGGGGGTGATGGGCCCGGCCGTGCGCACCCCGCCGGGGGTGTCCGAGAGCACCGGCACCACGCCCGGCCCGCGCACGGGGGTGTCCACCCGCGGATCCGGGTGGTCGACGATCATGTCCCGGGCCGCGAACTGCGGATCGGCGAAGACGTCTTCGACCGTGGCGACCGGCCCGACGACCACCTCGGCGGCGGTGAGCTCGTCGATGATCTGGGCGGCCGGGCGTACCGCCGCCCAGGCGCCGATGATCCGGTCCAGTTCGTCCTGATGCACCCCGCGCGCCTCATGGTCGGAAAACCGCGGGTCGGTCGCCAGCTCCGGCTGCCCGAGCGCTGCGGACAGCCGAGCGAACAGCGTGTCCTGGTTGGCGGCGATCACCACCCACTTCTCATCGGCCGACAGGTAGATGTTCGACGGGGCGATGCCCTCCAGACGCGTGCCCGACGGTCCGCGCACCACCGCGCCGCGGTCGTAGTCGGGCAGCGTCGACTCCTGCACCGCCAGGCACGCCTCGGTCAGGGCCACGTCGACCACCTGGCCGCGGCCGGTACGTTCGCGGGCCAGCAGCGCGGCCAGGATCCCCTGGGCGGCGAACATCCCGGCGAGCGAATCGCCGAGCGACAGGGCCAGCCGCGGCGGGGCCTGACCGGGATAGCCGTTGAGGTGGCGCAGTCCCGAGCGGGCCTCGGCCACCGAGGCGTAGCCGGGCAGGGCGGCGTCGGGGCCGGTCTGCCCGTAACCGGAGACCCGGGCGAGCACGACCAGAGGATTGTGCTCGGCGAGCACGTCGTAACCCAGACCCCAGCGCTCCAGGGTGCCGGGCCGGAAGTTCTCGATCACCACATCGGCGCTCTCCACCAGCTCCAGCAGCACCTCGCGGCCCGCCGGCACCCGCAGATCCAGGGTGAGCGCCCGCTTGTTGCGGGCGTGCACGGTCCAGAAGAAGCGGTGCCCGTCCTGTTCGGCCTGGCCCCAGGTGCGCAGCGGGTCGGGCCGGTCGGGCGCCTCGACCTTGATCACCTCGGCGCCGAGATCACCGAGCAGCCTCCCGGCGAACGGCCCGGAGATCAGCGTGCCCAGTTCGATGACCCGATACCCGTCGAGTGCTCCCGGGACCGACATGGCGTGACACCTTCCTGTTCTGCGGGTCGTGAAAGGGGCGGCGCCCGGCAGGGCCATTGTGTCAGCCGCACTCGCCCGTATCGGGCACACCGGCCAGTCGATCGGTCAGCCACGGCACCGCCTCAGGGGCGGAGACCGGCACCGCGGCCACATGATCGACCTGAGGGTCGGCCGCAGGGATCGGATAGTCGCGGAAGGTCACGTCCCCGCCACGCGCGCACCAGTCGGCGGCCAGGGTGCGCACCGTGTCGGCCGGCACGATGTCGTCGTTGTCCGCGGTGACCACGAACACCGGCACGTCCGGGCGCCGATCGCCCAGGCGCTGCGCGGCGAGCACCGAGCGGAACGGTTCCCGCTCGAGCATCCGCTCCGCCGGGGCGCCGTCGGCGGTGAACTCGGTGCTCGGCCGCCAACCGAAGTGCTCGACCGTCTCGGCGTTGCACATCTGCGCGACCGCGGCGACCATGTCGCGGCCGGCGTCGTTGAGCTCGGCGTCGATCGGGGCGGCCAGCTCCGGATAGGCGGCGACGAGCCCGTTGATCGCATAGCCGATCGCCCCGGAGAGCCGGCTGCCGTCGATGTGCGCGGTGGTGGCGGCCAGGTCGGCGGGCGGGGCGCCGACGTAGGCGCCGCGCACCCCCAGGTCGGGGGCGTAGTCGTCGACCAGCTCGGCCGCGGCACCGGTGGCCCCGCCGCCCTGCGAGTAGCCCCACAGGCCCACCGGGGCGTCGGCGGCGATGTCGATCCGATCGTCGGCCGCGCCCAGCTCCTTGGCGGCCCGGCCCATGTCGAGCACGGCGTGCGCCTGAGCGAGACGGTTGGCGTAGGTGTGCATCCCGGGGGTGCCCAGCCCCTCGTAGTCGGTGATCGCCACCGCGTGGCCCTGGGCGAGGAACAGCGCCGCCTGGGCGAGGTTGTCGGTGCCGTCGCCGTCGGCCAGCCGGGCCGAGGGTGCGCACTGGTCGCCCTGGCCCTGCGTGCCGGGGGCGAGCACCACCAGCGGGCGCGGCCCGTCGCCGGTCCACGGCTGATCGGGCACCACGACTGTGCCGGAGATCTCGTTCGCATCGCCGTGGGTGTCGGTGGAGCGGTAGAGCACGCTGCGCACGGTCACCGGCAGATCCAGCCCCGCCAGCGCGATCGTGCCGGGGCCGGACTGGGCGATCGTGCCCTCGCCCGGGGCCGCGGACGGATCGGTGTCCGGGCTCGCCCCCGCGACGCCTGCGGCCGGGACGGCCAGGGCTGCGGCGGCGATCAGGGCGGTGAACGTACGGCGGATGGTGCGGGCTGCGGACACGGAAGGCGCCTTCCTCTGCGCGGTGTGGTCGGGCGGCCGCGACCGGCGGGCCGCGGCGGCGTACGGATCTTGAGCGTAAACCCGCAGAGACGACCGTGCCGGTCGAGCGTCCGGGGCGGGGCGGGTCGACCGGCACTCCCGCAGCATCCGCCGCGTGACGGCCGGGGCCGGTGCCCAGCAGACGACGCGGGCCCGGAACCTGTCGTAGGTTCCGGGCCCGGGTCTGTGCACTCAGGGCAGGCTGTGCGGCTTTAGCCGCCGACCTGCGGTCGCAGCATCTCTTCGCGTTCGACGACCTTCTTGCGTTCGCGGCCCTCGCCCTCGCCGAGGGACCGCTCATAGGCGTCGAGCTTGTACCAGCCGTCCCAGGTCGTGTACGGCACCTGACGCTCGTCGAGCAGCGCGATGATCGCGTCCTCGGACGGCTCCTCCGACGGGGCCAGGCGACCGGCGTCGAAGTCCTCCTCCAGGTTCGCGATCGTCTCGTTGGCATCGCCCTTGGTCGAGCCGATCAGGCCGACCGGACCACGCTTGATCCACCCGGTGACATACGTCTTCGGGAAGTGGCTGCCGTCCTCGGTGGTGACCCGGCCCGCCTCGTTGGGCACGGTGCCGGCCTGCTCGTCGAACGGCAGCTTGGCGATGTTCTGCGACAGGTAGCCCACCGCGCGGTAGACCGCCTGCACGGGCCACTCGTTGATCTTGCCGGTACCGCGCACGTTGCCGGTGCCGTCGAGTTCGGTGCGCTCGGTGCGCAGCGCGGTGACCTTGCCGTCCTCGCCGACCAGCTCCACCGGGTTCTCGAAGAAGTGCAGGTGGATGCGGTTGAGCGATTCACCCGGATCACGCAGCGCGTAGTCCTGGATGATGTTGGCGACCTGGTCGACGATCTTCGAGTTGCGCCGGGCGACCTCGGAGGCCTCGTCGTAGTCGATGTCCTCGGGGTTGACGATGACCTCGACGTTCGGCGAGTGGTTGAGTTCGCGCAGCTCCATCGGGGTGAACTTCGCCTGGGCGGGGCCGCGGCGGCCGAAGACATGCACATCGCGCGCCTTGTTGGCCTTGAGCCCCTGATAGACGTTGTCCGGGATCTCGGTGACCAGCAGCTCGTCGGCCGTCTTGGCCAGCACGCGGGCCACATCCAACGCGACGTTGCCCACCCCGAGCACGGCCACGGTCTCGGCCTCCAGCGGCCATTCGCGCGGCACATCGGGGTGCCCGTCGTACCAGGACACGAAGTCGGCGGCGCCGAAGCTGCCGTCGAGATCGATGCCGGGGATGTCCAGCGGGCGGTCGGCGTTGGCGCCGGTGGAGAAGATCACCGCGTCGTAGAGTCGGTGCAGCTCCTCCAGCGAGATGTCGGTGCCGTAGTCGATGTTGCCCAGCAGCCGCACCTGCGGCTTGTCGAGCACCTTGTGCAGGGAGTTGACGATCCCCTTGATCCGCGGATGGTCGGGGGCCACGCCGTAACGGATCAGCCCGAAGGGTGCCGGCATTCGCTCGAAGAGGTCGATGGAGACGCCACAGCCACAGGTCGCGGTATCGGATTTCATCAGGGCATCGGCGGCGTAGATGCCGGCGGGCCCTGCTCCAACGATTGCGACACGCAGTGGACGGTTCACTTCATACCTTCTTGTTGTGGATCCTTCGTGGATCCGTCGAGAACGGAATTCGGACACCCATGTGTTGCGGATATGGGTGCACTCCAGTCTAGGGCACCGGGTGCGGGTCCTTCGAACTCCTGTGATCCAGCCGACAGCGGCGTGCGGGGGTGTGCGGCCGGGCCCCGAGCGGGGGCGGGACCTGCGCACCTCGGCGACGCCCGGCGGTGGGACACTGGGGCCGGAGCCCCGCGGGCCGGCGGAAGACGGAGACGTCGCGGCGCGAGGCGGGGGAGTGTCAGCGGTGAAGGGACGAGCAGCGATGAGCGAGCAGGTGACGGTCCGGCCGGCCGACGGCTATGCCGGGGACCTCGAATGCGCCGATGCCTGGCGCATGCTCGAGGCCGATCCGCAGGCCGTGCTGGTGGACGTGCGTACGCGTGCCGAGTGGGACTTCGTCGGGGTGCCCGATCTGACTGCGCTGGACGGGCGTGTGGCCTTCGTCCAGTGGCAGGACTATCCCTCGGGGGCGCCGAACCCGGACTTCGTCGACACCCTGCGTCCGCTCGAGGGCCGGCCGCTGGTCTTCCTGTGCCGCTCGGGCGGACGTTCGGTGTCCGCGGCCCTGGCCGCCACCGCCGCCGGCCTGGGCCCGAGCTACAACGTGCTCGACGGCTTCGAGGGTCACACCGACGCCGCGGGCCGGCGCGGGGCCACCGGGTGGCGCGCCGCGGGCCTGCCGTGGCGGCAGTCGTGACCGGCGGGCCGGGGACCGTCGGCGCCGGGACCCGGCGCCGGATCCGGGTGCGCGGCACCGCGTGCGGCGGGGTGCTGCGCGGCGCGGGATGTCGGACCTGAAAGCCGTACACCTGCGAGTCCGACCGCGGCCGTGAGCCGCACACCCTGGAGGAAGACCGATGCACCAGCCACTGCCCGATGACGTCCGCCCCGCCACCGTGGGGGTGCGCGGCGGCATCAACCGCTCCGAATTCGCCGAGACCGCCGAGGGACTGTTCCTGACCTCCGGCTACGTCTACGACTCGGCCGGTTCGGCCGAGCGCGCCTTCACCGGTGAGGAGGAGCGCTTCGTCTACTCCCGCTACGGCAACCCGACCGTGCAGATGTTCCAGGATCGGCTCGCCCTGATGGACGGGGCCGAGGCCTGCTACGCCACCGCCAGCGGCATGTCCGCGGTGTTCACCGCACTCGCCGCGCTGCTCAAGGCCGGCGACCGCCTGGTGGCCTCGCGCTCGCTGTTCGGCTCCTGCTTCGTGATCTGCAACGACCTGCTGCCGCGCTGGGGCGTGGAGACCGTCTTCGTCGACGGCGACGACCCGGCCCAGTGGGAGGAGGCACTGTCGGTGCCGACCACCGCGGTGTTCTTCGAGACCCCGTCGAACCCGATGCAGGAACTGGTGGACGTGCGCCGGGTCGCCGAACTCGCCCACGCGGCCGGCGCGCAGGTGGTGCTCGACAACGTCTTCGCCACCCCGATGCTCCAGTCCGGCTTCGAACTCGGTGCGGACGTGGTCGTCTACTCGGGCACCAAGCACATCGACGGCCAGGGCCGGGTGATGGGCGGGGCGATCCTGGGCTCGGCCGAATACATCGACGGCCCGGTCAAACACCTGATCCGGCACACCGGGCCCTCGCTGAGCCCGTTCAACGCCTGGGTGCTGCTCAAGGGCCTGGAGACGCTGTCGATGCGGGTCGAGCGGATGACCGCCTCGGCGCTCACCCTCGCCAAGACGCTCGAGGCCCATCCGGCGGTCAACTGGGTCAAATACCCCTTCCTGCCCTCGCACCCGCAGTACGAGTTGGCCAAGGCCCAGATGTCCGGCGGCGGCACCGTGATCACCTTCGAACTCGCGGCCGAGGAGGGCAGGGGCAAGGAGCGCGCCTTCGCCTTCCTCGACGCTTTGCAGATCCTCGACATCTCCAACAACCTCGGCGACGCCAAGTCGATGACCACCCACCCGGCGACCACCACGCACCGGGCGATGGGGCCGGAGGGCCGCGCGGCGATCGGCATCACCGATGCGGTCGTGCGCATCTCGGTCGGCCTGGAGGACGTCGACGATCTGGTCGAGGACATCACCCGGGCGCTGGGCTGAACCCGGCCGGGCCTTCCGCCGCGGCGAGCGCGGTCCCGGGCCGTGGCGGAGGCCCGGGTGGGCGGGGTCCGCCGGGGTATGCTGCGCCCGTAGTGCCCGGCTCGAAAAGGGGTCGGGGCGCCACGGCGACCAGTGGAAGTCCGGCAGACGATGATCCGGCGCTGTCCCGCAACTGTGACGCCCCTGCCCGCCGCACCCTGCGGCGGGACGAGGGGACGAGCCAGGTCGGCTGGGCCGTGGCGGAGCAAGGCCCATGTCCTCGGAAGAAGGATCGCGTCATGACCGTCCCCGCCCCGCGCCGCCTCGGTTTCGGCGCCGCCGCGCTCGCCGCGGCCGCCGTACTGCTGGCCGCCTGCGGCTCTACAGACACCTCCGACTCGGGCGCCGCAGACTCCGGCGGGAGCGACGGGCCCGACCGGATCGTCTCGCTGAGCCCCTCGGCGACCGAGACGCTCTTCGCCGTCGGCGCGGGCGACCAGGTGGTCGCGGTCGACGAGTTGTCCGACTTCCCCGCGGACGCGCCGGTGACCGACCTGTCCGGCTACACCCCGAACATCGAGGCGATCTTAGGCTTCGAGCCCGACCTGGTGCTGGGCGCGGACCTGGACGCCGACGTGGTCTCCGGGCTCGAACGGGTGGGCGTCGAGGTGCTCGACCAGCCCGCCCCGCAGACCGTGGCCGAGGCCTACGACCAGATCGAACAGATCGGGGCGGCGACCGGGCACGTGGGCGGCGCGGCCGAGGTGGTCTCCGAGATCACCGAGCGCATCGACGCCGCGGTGTCCGCGGCCCCGCAGGCCGCGGGGCTGACCTACTACCACGAGCTCGACGAGTCGCTGTACACCGCGACCGGCGACACCTTCATCGGGCAGATCTACGCACTGTTCGGCCTGGAGAACATCGCCGGCGCCGACATCGGCGGCATCACCTACCCGCAGCTGCAGGCCGAGCAGGTCATCACCGACGATCCGGACCTGATCTTCCTGGCCGACACCCAGTGCTGCGGGGTCACGGCCGAATCGGTGGCCGAGCGCCCCGGCTGGGCCGACATCACGGCCGTGGAGCGTGGCGACGTGTTCTCCCTCGACGAGGACATCGCCTCGCGCTGGGGACCGCGCATCGCCGAGTTGGTCGAGCAGATCGGCGCCCTGCTGGCCGCGCTGCCCGCACCGGAGACGGCCGGCGGACCCGTCGGGTGACACCGGTCGCACCGGCCGCTTCCGCTGACCCGCAGCAGGCGCCCGCGCCGCGACGCCGGCAGGACCGCCCGGGCGTGCGCGCCGGGGTGATCGTGGCCGCCGCGGCCGTGCTGCTGGCCGTGATGTTCGTCGCCACCCTGACCGGGTCGGCCGGCATGTCCGCCCGCGGGGTCGCGCTCGATCTGATCGGCGCGCTGCCCGGAGTGGACGTCGATTCGGGGCTGACGGCCCAGCAGCACGGGATCCTGTGGCAGATCCGCATGCCGCGCGTGGTGCTCGGCGCGCTGGTCGGGGCGACCCTCGCGGTCGCCGGCGCCGCCTACCAGGGCGTGTTCCGCAACCCGCTGGCCGACCCGTATCTGCTCGGGGTGTCCTCGGGCGCGGGCCTGGGGGCTACCGGGGTGATCGTGGCGGGCCTGGCCGTGAGCGCCTACGCGATCCCGGCGGCCGCCTTCGTCGGCGCGATCATCGCGGTGGTGGTCACCCTGGCCCTGGGCCGCTCGGTCGGCGGCGGACGCAGCGAGACGGTGCTCATCCTGGCCGGGGTGGCGGTCGCCGCCTTCGCCAACGCCGGCCAGACCTTCCTGATGCAGCGCTACAGCGAGAACCTGCGCCGCATCTACTCCTGGCTGCTCGGCCGACTCACCACCGACGGCTGGACGGATGTGTGGGTGCTCGCCCCCTACGCAGCGGTGACCGTGCTGGTGGTGCTGCTCCACCGGCGCACCCTGGACGTGATGCTCGTCGGCGACACCGAGGCCGCGAGCCTGGGCATGGACCCGACGCGGGTGCGGCTGCTGTTGATCGGGGTGGCCACCCTCGGCACCGCGGCCGCGGTGTCGGTCTCCGGGCTGATCGGTTTCGTCGGCATCGTCGTCCCGCACGCGGTGCGCATGGTCGTCGGCCCCGGCCATCGCCTGCTGCTGCCGCTGTCGGTGCTGATCGGCGCCGCCTTCCTCGTGGCCGCCGATCTGCTGGCCCGCACCGCGCTCGCCCCGGCCGAACTGCCCATCGGGGTGGTCACCGCCGCGATCGGCGCCCCGTTCTTCCTGCTGGTGCTGCGCCGCAGCCGAGGTGCGCTGTGACCGCCCCGGCCGTGGTGACCGCGCGCGGGCTGACGGTGCGCCGCGGCGGCCGGACGGTCGTGGACGGGGTGGACCTGTCGATCGCCCAGGGCGAATGGGTGTCGGTGATCGGCCCGAACGGCGCCGGCAAGACCACCGCGCTGCACGCGCTGGCCGGGCTGTCGCACAGCGGGGTCGAGGTCACCGGCGAGGTGACGGTGGCGGGGCTGACCGTGGGCCGGGCCGCGCGCAAGGAGATCGCCCGGATGATCGCGATCATGCCGCAGCGCCCGATCGTGCCCGAGGGGGTCACGGTGCGGGAACTGATCGGGCTCGGCCGCACCCCGCACCTGTCGCGCTTCGGCACCGAGGGCCCGGTCGACCGGGCCGTGGTGGCCGATGTGCTCGACCGGCTCGGACTCGGCGCACTGGCCGACCGACCCGCCGGCGCCCTGTCGGGCGGGGAACTCCAGCGTGCGGTGCTCGGCCGGGCCCTGGCCCAGCAGCCGCGGGTGCTGCTGCTCGACGAGCCGACCAGCGCCCTGGACATCGGCCGGCAACAGCAGGTGCTCGACCTGGTCGACCGGATGCGCCGCGACGATTCGATCACCGTGGTCGCAGCCATGCACGACCTGTCGCTGGCCGCCGCCTACGGTCGACGCATGGTGCTGATCGATCAGGGCCGCCTGGTCGTCGACGGGACGGCCGGCGAGGTGCTTCGCCCCGACCTGCTGGCCGAGGTCTATCAGGCGCGGGTGGACGTGATCGTGCACGACGGTACCCCGGTGGTGCTGCCGCTGCGCACCGCCGACGACCCGGACCACGGGGCGACCGCCCCGCTCGGTGATCCGGAGTGGAGCACGGTGTGGTGAGCGAGCTGGTGCTGCTGGGCACGGGCGCGGCCGACGGTTGGCCGAACCCGTTCTGCCGCTGCGCCTCCTGCCAGGCGGTGCGCGCGGCAGGAGAGCGGCGCACCCACACCTCGGCCCTGCTCGACGGTGCAGTGCTGATCGACTGCGGGCCCGACACACCGGCCGCGGCGACCGCGGCCGGTACCGACCTGGCCGGGGTGCGGCACCTGCTGCTGACCCACGACCACTTCGACCACGTCGCCGGTCAGGCCCTGCTGATGCGCTCCTGGGCGCAGGCGGCCGAGCCGCTGGAGGTGATCGGGCCCCCCGCCGCGCTGGCGGTGTGCCGGGACTGGATCGGGGCGGACGATCCGGTGCGGCTGTGCCCGGTGGCCCCCGGCGAGACCATCGCGCTGCCG
>JAJYRZ010000104.1 GCA_021793835.1 Actinomycetes bacterium
CGGCCGAGCACCGCTCGGTCACCGGCGAGCCCGGGGTGCTCTACGACATCACCGCCCTCGGGGCGGACGGAGAGCGCACGGCCCGGCTGCTGTGGGCGTGCGACACCGGGCCGCTGCCCGCGGCGACCCTCGACGCGGCTGCGGGGGCACGCTACGACGCGGTGCTGCTCGAGCAGACCTTCGGCCGCCGCACCGACCACGGCGCCGACCACCACGACCTGGTCACCTTCCCCCGCACCCTGGCCGCGCTGCGCGCGGGCGGGGCGATCACCGAGCGCACCGACACCGTGGCGGTCCACCTGAGCCACCACAACCCGCCGCCCGGTGAACTCGCCCGCATCCTGGCCGGCTGGGACACCCGCCTCGGCGCCGACGGGATGACCCTTCGGTTGGGCGCCCCCGACGCCGGCGCGCAGACACCCGGCGGGCAGACCGGTGCGGCGGGCACCGGGGCCCACCGCACCCTGGTGCTCGGCGGGGTGCGCTCAGGCAAGTCCGCGCACGCCGAGCAGCTGCTGGCCGACCGGGCGCAGGTGACCTATGTGGCCACCGGCGGACTGGGGCGCACCGACGCCGAATGGTTGGACCGGGTGCAGACGCACCGCAAGCGCCGACCCGACCACTGGCGCACGATCGAGACCCTCGACCTGGTCGGCGTCCTGGCCGCGGCGACCGGCCCGGTGCTGATCGACTGCCTGGGCACCTGGCTGACCGGGATGATGGACCGGCACCGGCTCTGGGACGGACTGGAGACCGCCCCGTCCGATTCCGGTGCGGCGCGCGAACGGGCACTGGCGGCGGTCACCGGTGAGGTCGACCGGCTGCTGGCCGCCTGGGATCGGGTGGCGGTCCCGGTGATCGCGGTCAGCAACGAGGTCGGCTCCGGGGTGGTGCCCGCGAGTGCGTCCGGGCGACTGTTCCGGGACGAGCTGGGCCGGCTCAACACCCGGGTCGCGGCCGCATCCGAGCAGGTTCTGCTGATCGTCGCCGGTCGCGCGCTCGCGTTATGAGCGGCGTTTCCGTGCCATGAATCTGGCCCGTAACTTACTCGCTGGTAAGGTCGGGTCGTGGTCGCCGCGTCGAGCGGGGGCCGGATGTGCCACCGGGGCGGAGGTGGAGGCAGCGATGCCTCGCAGTAGGCCCGCCGGGCGGAGCGACTCCGCCCGGCGGGATGCACGTCACAACCGCGCCGGAGCGGGCTTGTAGGCTCGGCCCCGGACCAGGGCAGCGGGGGATCGCCCCGCCGGCCCGCACGGAACGCGGGAAGGGCACACGTGGTGAGCACACCGGAACTCAAGCTCGGATTCAAGGCGTCGGCAGAACAGTTCGACCCGCGCGAACTGGTCGAGATCGCCGTGCTCGCCGAGGCGCACGGCATGGACTCGGTGACGGTGTCCGACCACTTCCAGCCCTGGCGCCACAAGGGCGGACACGCCCCGTTCTCCCTGGCCTGGATGGCCGCGGTCGGCGAGCGCACCGAACGCATCACCCTCGGCACCTCGGTGATGACCCCGACCTTCCGCTACAACCCGGCCGTGATCGCCCAGGCCTTCGCCACCATGGGCTGCCTGTACCCGGACCGGATCTTCGCCGGCTTCGGCACCGGCGAGGCGCTCAACGAGATCGCCACCGGACACATCGGCGAGTGGCCCGCGTTCAAGGAGCGCTTCGCACGGCTGCGCGAATCGGTGCGGCTGATGCGCGAGCTGTGGCGCGGCGACCGGGTCGACTTCGACGGCGAGTACTACCGCACCGTCGGTGCGTCGATCTACGACGTGCCCGACCGTGAGATCCCCGTCTACATCGCGGCCGGTGGGCCCGTGGTCGCCCGCTACGCGGGCCGGGCCGGCGACGGGTTCATCTGCACCTCCGGCAAGGGCCCGGAGCTGTACACCGACAAGCTGATGCCGGCCGTGGCCGAGGGCGCCGCCAAGGCCGAGCGCGACGCCGGGACGATCGACAAGATGATCGAGATCAAGATCTCCTACGACACCGACCACGAGCGCGCCCTGGAGAACACCCGCTTCTGGGCGCCGCTGTCGCTCACGGCAGAGCAGAAGCACTCGATCGACGACCCGATCGAGATGGAGGCCGCCGCCGACGCGCTGCCGATCGAGCAGATCGCCCAGCGCTGGATCGTCGCCTCCGATCCGGACGAGGCGGTGGAAAAGGTGCGCTTCTACCTCGACGCGGGCCTGAACCACCTGGTCTTCCACGCCCCCGGGCACGACCAGCGTCGCTTCCTCGAGCTGTTCGAACGCGACCTGGCCCCGCGCCTGCGCGCCCTGGGCTGAGCCGGCCGACCGGCGGCCGACACCGCCTGCAGGTGCACGGCCGGGACGCGGCGACGGCGGTGAGGCCGTCGGCATCTGTCGGACGGGTCTGTTTAGGTCCTGGACAGCAAGAACCGACCGACCCGCAGCCGCACGCCGAAGGGACCCGCCGTGTACGTGAAGACCCCGGAGACCGCCGCACTGCTCACGCGCATCCGGATCGAGCTGAACCTCTCCCTGGAGGATCTGGCCGACCACTTGCAGATCGGTGGCCGCACCGTCCGGCGGTGGGAGGCCGGGAGCTCGCAGATCCCCACCCCGGTGTTCGACGAACTGGCCCGGCTGCGCGAGGGCGCGCAGCAGGTCGAGGACGAACTGGTGGCTCTCGCCCCCGCACACCTGACGCTCGGGCCGATGGCCGACGACGAGTCCTTCCGGTCGGCCTGGCCGGAATTCGAGGACCGGATCGGCGCGCGCACCTTCTGGGCCGTCGCCGACCGGGTCGGGCGGCGCACCGGCATGAGCATCGGCCGGGCCCGGCACTACGTCCACCCCGATGACGAGGAACGGATCGATCCGCTGTCGGCCGCCGCCGCGCCCGGGCGCGGCGATGCGGACGGTTGATCGCAGCCCGTCGCCCGGTCTCGCGGCCCGGCTCGCCGACCACCGACCGCGCGACCGGCGCCGCCCGGCCCGGTTAGGCTCGCCACCATGACCCAGTCCGCCACCCCGCCCGCCATCTTCATCACCGCCCCCGAGGGCGGGACCGGCAAATCGACGGTCGCCCTGGGACTGCTGCGCCTGCTGGCCGCCTCCGACGGCCGGGTGGGGGTGTTCCGGCCGATCACCCGCTACGCCGACAAGCCCGACCACATCCTGGAGGCGATGCTCGAGCACGCCACCGCCGACCTGGACTACGACGCGTGCGTGGGCGTGAACTACGACCGGGTGCACGCCGACCCCGAGCAGGCGCTCGCCGAGATCGTCGAACGCTTCCACGCCATGCAGTCGCGCTGCGATGCGGTCGTGGTGCTCGGCAGTGACTACACCGATGTGGCCGCCCCGTCCGAACTGGCCTTCAACGCGCGCATCGCGGTCAACCTCGGCGCCCCGGTGCTGCTGGTGATCTCGGCGTTCGAACGTGACATCGATCAGGTGGCCGCGCTGGCGCACCTGTCGCTCGGTGAACTGTCCGCCGCCCACGCCCACACCATCGCGACCGTGGTCAACCGCTGCGACCCGGACGAACTCGACCGGGTGCCCGACGCCCTGGTCTCGCTCGGCATGCCGATCTTCGCGCTGCCGGAGGTGCCGCTGCTGGTCGCCCCGACCATGGCCGAACTCGTCGAGGCCGTCGGCGGCGAATTCTACGCCGGCGACCCGGAACTGCTGCACCGCGAGGCGATGAGCGTGATGGTCGGCGGGATGACCGCCGAACACATCCTCGAGCGGCTGGTCGAGGGCCAGGTGGTGATCGTGCCGGCCGACCGCTCCGACGTGCTGCTGGCCCTGGTCGCCGCCCACGGGGCCGAAGGCTTCCCGGCGCTGGCCGGGATCATCATGAACGGCGGACTGACCCCGCACCGGTCGATCGACGCGCTGATCCGCGGCATGCGGTTGACCCTGCCGATGGTGCGCACCGACCTGGGCACCTACAAGACCGCGGCCGCCGCGGCGCGCACCCGGGGCCGGATCGCGGCCGGATCGATGCGCAAGATCGACACCGCCTTGGACCTGGTGGCCCGGCACATCGACGCCGACACCGTGCTCGAACGGCTGCGCGTGCCGATCCCGACCGTGACCACCCCGCAGATGTTCGAATACCACCTGCACGACCGGGCCCGGCGTGACCGGCGCACCGTGGTGCTGCCCGAGGGCGGGGACGACCGGGTGCTGCGGGCCGCGGGCCGGCTGTTGCGCCGCGGCATCGTCGATCTGATCCTGCTGGGTGAGGAACCGGTCGTGCGTCAGCGCGCCGCCGAACTCGGCCTGGATCTGGCGGCGGCGACCGTGATCGACCCGGTGACCTCGGAGCTGCGCGAGGGGTTCATCGCCGAATACGTGCGGCTGCGCGCCCACCGCGGCATGACCCGGGAGCTCGCCGCCGAGACGATGCTGGACGTGTCCTACTTCGGCACCATGATGGTCCACCTCGGCCACGCCGACGGCATGGTCTCCGGCGCGATGCACACCACCGCGCACACCATCCGCCCGTCCTTCGAGATCATCAAGACCCGGCCCGGCATCGCGACCGTGTCCTCGGTGTTCTTCATGGCACTGGCCGACCGGGTGCTGGTCTACGGCGACGCCGCCGTGGTGCCCGATCCGACCACCGAGCAGCTGGCCGACATCGCGATCTCCTCGGCGCGGACCGCCGCCGACTTCGGCATCGACCCGAAGGTGGCGATGCTGTCGTACTCCACCGGCGCCTCGGGATCGGGGGCCGATGTGGACAAGGTGCGCGCGGCCACCGCGCTGGTCCGTGAGCGCGCCCCGGAGCTGGCGGTGGACGGGCCGCTGCAGTACGACGCGGCCGTCGAACCGACTGTGGCGGCGAGCAAGATGCCCGATTCGCCGGTCGCGGGCCAGGCCTCGGTGCTGATCTTCCCGGACCTGAACACCGGCAACAACACCTATAAGGCCGTGCAGCGCTCGGCCGGGGCGATCGCGATCGGCCCGGTACTGCAGGGGCTGCGCCGCCCGGTCAACGACCTGTCGCGCGGGGCGACGGTCACCGACATCGTCAACACCGTGGCCATCACCGCGGTGCAGGCGCAGCAGGTCGCGGCCGATGAGGCCGCGGCGGGGGAGGACGGGCGATGAGCGCACACGTACTGGTGATCAACTCCGGATCGTCGTCGATCAAATACCGACTGATCGATCCGGTCTCCGGGGCGATCGCCGCCCGCGGGCTGATCGAGCGCATCGGCGAGACCGGCGGGCGCATCGCCCACGTCAACGGCGGCGCGGAGACGGTGCGCGAGACCGAGATCGCCGACCACCGGGCCGGGATGGCGCTGGCGTACGAGATGTTCACCGAGGTCGGGCCCGATCTGTCGGCGGCCGAGGTGGCCGCGGTCGGGCACCGGATCGTGCACGGCGGGCGCCGCTTCCACGCCCCCACGGTGCTCACCGACGAGGTGATCGCCGAGATCGAGCGGCTCTCGGTGCTCGCCCCACTGCACAACCCGCCCAACCTGGTCGGGGTGGCGGCAGCCCGCGAGAAGTTCCCGGACGTCCCGCACGTCGCGGTGTTCGACACCGGCTTCTTCCACGACCTGCCCGAGGCGGCGGCGACCTATGCGATCGACGCCGAACTGGCCGAGCGGCACGGGGTGCGCCGCTACGGCTTCCACGGCACCAGCCACGACTACGTCTCGGCGCGTGCCGCCGAGGTCCTCGGCCGCGACCGCGCCGAGGCGAACGTGATCGTGCTGCACCTGGGCAACGGGGCCTCGGCCTCTGCGGTGCGCGGCGGGCGCGCGGTGGAGACCTCGATGGGCATGACCCCGCTGGAGGGCCTGGTGATGGGCACCCGCGGCGGCGATATCGATCCCGGGGTGCTGATGCACCTGGAGCGCTCCGCCGGGATGGACGTGGCGGCCCTCGATGATCTGCTCAACCACCGCTCGGGCCTGCAGGGGATGACCGGCGGCAACGACTTCCGCACCCTGACCGAAAGGGCCGAGGCCGGCGACGAAGCGGCCCGGCACGCCTACCAGGTGTACGTGCACCGGCTGCGTAAATACATCGGCGCCTACACCGCGGTGCTCGGCCGGCTCGACGCGCTGGTGTTCACCGCCGGGGTCGGCGAGAACGCGGCCGGTCTGCGCGCCGACGTCGTCGCCGGACTGGAGGTCTTCGGCCTCGCGATCGACCCGGAACGCAACGGATCGGCCGAGCGCGGCGAACGGTACATCTCACCCGCGGGCGCGACCCCTGCGGTGCTGGTGATCCCCACCGACGAGGAGCTGGCGATCGCCCGGGACGCCTGGGCGCTGTTGTGACCCGGCCCGCCGGCGGGCCGGGCGGGCCCGCCGTGCCCTCCACCGGTCAGTGCAGCTGACCGCAGCCGCGCACACTCCGGGCGGGGCGCCTATGTCAGTCGCCGTCGAAGGCCTCGGGATGAAGTCCGTGCGCGATGGTCTCGACGGCGGCGACGATCAGTGGGCTCTCGTAGAAGGCGTTGAGCGGTGCGACGACGAACCGGTCGTTCTGCACGGCCGGCGTCGTCTGGGCGACCGGATGGTTCTTTAGAAAGGCGATCTTGTCTTCTGCGCTGGTCGTGCCGTAGTCGACGATGACGATGGCTTCTGGCGCACGTTCGCCGACGACCTCCCAGCTGGTCGCGAAGAATCCGGTGTCGCCTTCGGGGGTGATGTTCTCGGCGCCGGCCAGCCGGGCGATGAGGTTTCCTCCACCGGTGCCGCCGAAGGTCATCGGCTGATCTTCGCCGGAGTCCTAGAAGAACGTGCGCACCGGGGTCGCGTCGGCCTGCGCCAGCTTCTGTCCGACCGCGTCGACGGCACCGGTGACCCGGTCGACCAGGGCGCGTGCATCGTCGGGGACCCCGAGGACGTCGCCGAGCACGGTGAAGTCGTCGACCAACACGTCCAGATCGTCGAAGCCCTCGCCGCACCGGTCGGTGAACATGAACGTGCCGATGCCCTGGCTGTTGAGGCGGTCTCGGCTCAGGCCCTTCTTCTCGTCGAAGCCCGCACTGAGCAGGCCGACCACCAGGTCCGGCTCGAGATCGAGAACCGTTTCGGCCGAGGGGGTCCCGTCGGACAGTGCCGGGATCGACTCCCACTCCCGGTACGAATCGGAGGCCGGGTCGGCGTTGTCTGCGAAGCCCATACCGACGATCCGGTCGGCAACGCCCATCTGGATCAGTGTCTCGGTCGAATTGTGATCCATCGAGACGATCAGCTGTGGCGCGGCGTCGAACGTCTCTATGTGTCCGCAGTTGTCGATCGTCACCGGGGTGTCGAACGTGCTGATCTGCGCGGCCGAGTCATCGCCGCTGCCACGGGAGCAGCCGGTGACCACCAGAGCGATCGCGACCATCGAGGCGAGCACGGCGGTGCGGCGTCCATGACGCGCTGAGCGGACCCGCGCAGACGGGGAAGCGGTGGGCATGGCGGGGCCTTCCTTGCAGAACGAGTGGCCCCGATGCCCGGTACCGGTGAGACACAGCCGACTACTGCGCGCAGCTCGCCGACGTTCTACGACGTCTCACCGGATCCCTTGATCGCAGACCACGACGATGGGGGATCACACAACGAATGTGCAGGTGGTCGGGCTTACCGCACCGGGGTGCGGACTACCGTTGCGGGTCAGCGCCGGATTCGGACCGGTCTTCCCCCACACGTTCATCGATGATGCTGCCGACAAGTATGCACAGCCGTGACCTGATCGCCCAACCGTCGACTCGAGATCTCGAGCGATGGGCACCGCGTCTGGCGCAAGACATCGATCCGGCCGGGCGGGCGGCCCCGGCGCTCTCGCTCGGCGTTCAGTCGGCGAGCCCGGCGTGGAAGTCGTCGATCACCGGCCAGGTGTGGTCGGCGGCCGAGCTACCGGCCACGATGCCCAGGTGGCTGCCCGGCACGACCGCGGTGCGCACGCGCGTGCCGGTGAGCACGTCGGTGATCGCCATGACGCACGGTTCGGTGGCCAGCACGTCCGAGGCCCCGGCGAAGGCGAGCACCGGCGCGGTGATCTGCGCGAGCGGGACCACCTCGCCGGCGAACGACGGGCGCCCGGTGGCCAGCGCGTTGTCCATGATCAGGTGGCGCTGCATCTGGTTGTACAGCCGGGCCGGATAGCCGGGCATCGCCGCCATGAACCGGTCGATCGCCTGCATCTGGGCGAGCGATTCGGTCTCGGTGAGGTTCGTGGCGATGAACCAGGGTCGGGTGACCTCCCGCTGCAGGGCGGTGGCCCGGTAGCTCAGCTGCACCAGCGGCGCCGGGATGCCGCCGAGCGCCCACACCGCGGTGGCCATCGGCCGGTGGCCGACCACCGCGCCCAGTGCGCGCAGCGGCTTGGACGTCGGGTTGCGGTGGTAGTCGATCGGGGTGCCGAGCGTGGTGATCGACCGGATCGGCAGCGATGGGTCGTAGGCGGCGGTGAGCAGCGAGATCGTCCCGCCGAGCGACCAGCCGATCAGGTCCACCCCGGACTTCGGATCGTCGGCGCCGCCGGCGGCCCGGTCGGCGCGCACCGCGGCGATCGCGGCCGGCGCGATGCGCGCGAAGAAGTCCTCGAAGCCCAGCGCCCGGTCCCGGTAGCGCACCGGCCCGTAGTCGACCACGTACACCGGCCGGCCCGCCGCGACCAGGTGCGCGACCAGCGACTGGCCCGGTCGCAGGTCGTAGCAGGCGATCGACACCGCCAGCGGCGGCACGAGCAGCACCGGCGCCCCGGCCGCGTCGCGGCGTGAATAGCGGCGCACCGTGCAGTGCGGGTCCTGGTGGACCACGGTCGAGGCGCTCGGTGCGTGCGGTTCGATCCCGCCGCCGAGCGGGGTGAGCGCCCAGGCGTTGCGGGCGGCCTGTCGGAGCCGGTCCGGGGCGAGCGCGGGGGTGGTCATCACGGGCGGGCTCGGCTTTCTCATCTCGGAAGGGGCGCGGCGCGCCGCACAGCGCGGCGCCCGACAATTGTATGAGCGAACAATAACCCGTGCGGCCGGTGTCGGCAGGGGCGTGGCAGAGTAGGCCGGGTCGGCCCTGCCCCCGGGGCGCGGCGATCAGCACCGACGGTGATCGAGGAGGCGCGCATGCGCATCGGGATGATTCTGAACTACAGCGCGGACTTCGCCTCCGCAGCCGCCGAGGTCACCGACCTGGAGAGCGCCGGGCTCGACATCATGTTCGTCGCCGAGGCCTACTCCTTCGACGCGCCCAGCCAGCTCGGCTACCTGGCGGCCAAGACCTCCCGGCTCGAACTCGGCTCCGGGATCATGCAGTTCTACACCCGTACCCCGACCCTGACCGCGATGACCGCGGCCGGGCTCGACTACGTCTCGGGCGGGCGGTTCATCCTCGGCCTGGGCGCCTCGGGTCCGCAGGTGGTCGAGGGCTTCCACGGCGTGCCCTACGACGCCCCGCTCGCGCGCACCCGCGAGATCGTCGACATCTGCCGGCAGGTGTGGCGCCGCGAGAAGGTCGAGCACCAGGGCAAGAAGTATCAGATCCCGCTGCCCGAGGGCCGCGGGACGGGCCTGGGCAAGCCGCTCAAGCTGATCAACACCCCCGTGCGCGACCGCATCCCGATCGTGCTGGCCGCACTGGGGCCGAAGAACGTCGAGCTCACCGCCGAGATCGCCGAAGGCTGGCAGCCGATCTTCTTCCACCCGGGGAAGGCCGCCGAGGCGTGGGGCGAGCCGCTGGCCCGCGGTAAGGCCAAGCGCGATCCGGGGTTGGGCGAGCTGGAGATCTTCGCCAGCCCGGCTCTGGCCATCGGCGAGGACGTCGACCACATGCACGACTGGCTGCGCCCGCACCTGGCGCTGTACATCGGCGGGATGGGCGCGAAGGGCAAGAACTTCTACAACACCCTCGCCACCAACTACGGCTACGGCGCCGAGGCCGAGAAGATCCAGGACCTGTACCTGGCCGGCAAGAAGGAGGAGGCCGCGGCCGCGGTGCCCGAGGAGCTCCTGCGCGCGATCAGCCTGATCGGCCCCGAATCGTATGTGCGCGAACGCATCGCCGCCTTCGCCGAGGCCGGGGTGACCACCTTGACCGTCACCCCGCTGGCCGCCGACGCGGCCGGGCGGGTGCGGCTGATCGACAAGGTGCGCGCCCTGACCGACTGACCGTCCGCGGATACAGCAGCCGGGGCCGGGAGGAAGATCCTCCCGGCCCCGGCTGCCGACGTTCTAGCGGTCGCGGTGGGACCGGCCGATCACTTCGCCCCGAGCGCGGGCCCGATCACGGTGTTCCACGAGTGCCGCAGGTCGGTCTCGAACAGCCCCCAGGTGTGGGCGCCGGTGTCGCGCTGGACGAAGGTGTGCGGCACGCCGACCTCGTTGAGGCGCTGGGACATCGAGGCGGTGCACTCGTTGCTCACCGCTTCGACCGTGCCGCCGCCGATCATCACCCCGGGCAGGTGCAGCGGGTTGGCGATCGAGTCCACATCGCCCGGGATCCCGGAGGCCGAGGACAGGTAGATCGCCTTGCCGCCGAGTTCCCCGGCCCGGGTGAACGGGTCGTGGGCCAGCCAGTGCGGATCGCCCGGCGGGCCCCACATGTTGAACGGGTTGCCGCCCTTGGAGGCGACCACCGCGCCGACCTGGCCGACACCCAGCGGCCCGGAGTTGATCCCGCAGCCGGAGTAGGAGGCGACCGCGTCGTAGCGGTGCGGGGCCTGGATGGCCAGGTCGAGGGCCGGGCCGGCCGACATCGACAGCCCGCCGATCGCGTTGCGCCCGGTGGTGGCGAAGTGCGCGTCGATCGCCTCGGGCAGCTCCTCGGTCAGGTAGGTCTCCCACTGGTTGGCGCTCGCCGGGCCCCGGACCGGGTCGTCGTACCGCCAGTTGGTGTAGTTCGATCCCGGGCCGCCGATCGGGCTGACCACCAGGACGTGCTCGTCGGCGAAGAACTCCGCGTACTTCGAGCTGTGCCGCCAGGTCACGTGATCCACGCCGCCGCCGACACCGTGCAGCAGGTAGTACACCGGGGCCGGCGCACCGGAGGCGGGCACCAGCACCACGTTCTCGATCACCCGGTCCATCGACGGGGAGTAGACGTAGACCAGCTGCATCTGGCCGCCGATCTGTTCGACGCCGGTCACATGGCCCGGTGCGGCCTGGGCGATGCCGGGAGCGGCGGTGAGCGCGGCGCCGGTGACGGCGACCGCCGCGGCCAGCGCGGTGAGCGTGCGGCGCACCACCGACGATGAGACGGTCGAGGTCAAGATCG
>JAJYRZ010000105.1 GCA_021793835.1 Actinomycetes bacterium
ATCTGTCCGGAAAGCGGCCGCATGACCGATACCCCTGCACCCGCGCCGCTGACCGGGTCGTCCTGGCACACCGAGATGATCGATGCCCCCGGCTATCTGGCCGCACTCGGCATCGCACCGGCCGCGCCGACCGCGCAGCTGCTCGCCGCGCTGCACCGCGCGCACGTGCACACCTTCCCGTTCGCCAACATCGACGTGCTGCTGGGCACCCACCCGGGAGTGACCCCCGACCGGGTCTACGACCAGCTGGTGGTGCGCCGGCGCGGCGGCTACTGCTTCGAGCACGCCCAGCTGTTCGCCGCCGGCGCCGAGCACCTCGGCTTCCGCGTGCGCCGCACGCTCGGCCGCGTCGGCTCCCTCGCCCAGTGGCGCACCCACATGTCGGTGATCGTCGAGGTGGACGGGCGGCAGATGCTGTGCGATCCGGGTTTCGGCTTCGCACTCACCGCACCGCTCGAGCTGCGCGACGGCGCCGCGATCGACGTGTGCGGGCGGGAGATGTCGGTGCACGCCCTCGACGACGACGGCACCGCGGTGTGGGAGCTGCGCCGCGACGGCGAGACCCAGCATTTCGTGGACCTGGCCCCGGTGCATCCGCCGGACGTGCCGGCAGGCCACTATCTGACCTCCACGCACCCGGACTCGCACTTCACCCGGGTGCTGATGGTCATCGGCCACACCGACGAAGGACACATCACCGTCACCGCGAGCCAGCGCACCCTGCGCGCGGACAGTGAGCCCACCGAGGTGACGGCGCTGAGCACCGACGAGGTGCTCACCGAGGCCGCGGCGCTCGGAGTGCGGCTGGACGATCAGGATTGGGCGCGTCTGCGCGCGGCGATCGAGGACATCCGGGCGCGGGAACAGAACCGATAGCGTTCAGTCGGTGACGACGACGCCGAGGTGCCGGGCGAACTGGTCGGCCAGCTCCATGACCTGACGGTGGCCGAGTACCGCCCCGCTGATCGACTCCAGTCCCGAGATCGCGCCGATCGACAGTCCCCGCAGATCGACATGGCGTAGCCGCGCCTGCTCGCACCGCAGGCCGGTGACCGTGCAGTCTTCGAACGCCACCCGTTCGGCGCGCGCCCCGGCCAGATCGATCTCGTCGAACACGCAGTCGCGGAACACCACATCGCGCAGCGACGAACCCCGCAGGTTCACGAACGTCAGCTTGGCGCCGCTGATCACCACGCTGCGCAGATCCGCGTCGTACCACTCGCATGCGCCGATCCGGGAGTCGGCGAGCCGGGTGTCGGCCATCGCGGAGTCCGACAGGTCCACGCGCGCCGCGGTCAGGCCGGAGATCGCCACATCGGTCAGCCGCGCCCCGCGCAGCCGCACCTCGCTCGCCGACCAGCCGGAGACCTCGCAGCCGACCAGCTCGGCGTCCACCAGATCGGCCTCGTCGGGGCCCAGCCCGGTGAACCGCAACCCCTCCAGATGCTCACCCGGCGCCGGGGCGGCGGCGTCGCGCAGGGTGCCCAGGGCGGGGACGCGCACCTGCGGGGCGGCGATCTTCGGGGCGCGGTTCGTCATCGGCGCAGGGACCTCTCGTCGTCGTGGGTCGGGACAGGACCAGAGCCCGGATCGGGAGCCTGCCGGCGGCGGGTGGCGCCCGGGTGCGGCGCCTCGGTGAGCGTCCCACAACGGGGACGGGGTGCTTCGTCTCCCAGCCCGGTGCGCGGGTGTCCAGGCGGAGACGTAGCGTGGGGCGGGCCTATCCGTGAGGCCCGGGCGGTCCGATCCGGCGCTGGATGCGCCGCCTGTGTTCCTGTCGGCACCGGCTCCGGCGATCGACCAAAAGGAGAGCCTGCGCGTGTCGACCCCTTCTCGTGCAGCCCGCACGTCTGCGCGCGGCGCGAAGAAGACGACCGCGAAGAAGGCCGCTCCGAGAAAGACGACCGCGAAGAAGTCGGCGACCACGGAGGTGGGTAAGAAGGCTGCGAAGCGGAGTACCGCGAAAAAGGCGGCCGCCAAGAAGTCACCGACACGTAAGGCCGCCGCCGCGAAGAAGACGGTCCGGAAGGCGGCGAAGAAGACCGCTGCGCGGCGCACCGCACCGCGTAAGACCGCCACCAAGAAGACGGCGGCCGCCGACGTGCCGGTCGTAGCCGCGGGCGAGCGGCTCTTCGTCCTCGATGTGCCGTTCCGCGCCCCGGCGCCCGGGGCGCGCTACTACCGGGGCATCAAGGCCCACGCCTATGTCGGCGCGGCGCTGCCCGCCGAGCTCGCCGTCTACCGCGGCAAGCCGTACTCCTATGCGCGCTGGCTGGAAGAGGAGCTGACCGGCGCTCCCGGTCCGGGAGCCGAGGCGGTGGCCAAGACCCCGCGTGAGGAGCAGCGCGCGGCGGCCGCGGCGATCGTGGCCGCACACGCCGCCGGGCACCGCGGCTTCATGCTCGCCGACGATCCGGGCCTGGGCAAGACCGGCTCAGCGGTGCTCGCAGCGCGCGAGATCCTCGATTCGCTGGGCGGGCGGCGCACCGCGCTGGTCACCGTCGATAGGCCCGCCCAGATCACCATCCCGGCCTGGCGTGAGGCGCTCGGAGCTTTCGGCGACGGCGGGCACCGGTGGCTGATCATGTCGCCCGACCAGCTCGGCAAGCTCATCGCGGCCAACGGCCGAGCGAAGTATTCCTTCGACCTGGTGATCAACGACGAGGCGCAGCAGTTCCGGCACGTCTCCGCCCGGCGCACCCGCCACCTGCGCCGGATCAACAAGCTCTCCGCCGCGCCGGCGAAAGCACCGTTCGTCGTCACCGTCACCGCGACACCCGGTCACCATCCGGGCGAATACACCTACCTGTCGGCGCTTTTCGCCCAGCTGCACGGCGAGGACCCGGCCGACTGGGAGGATCTCGGCGCCCGGCTGACCGCGGCCGGACTGCCGCTGCAGCGCGCCGGTGGACGCTGGGAATGGGACGAATCCGCCAAGACCTCACGCACGGCGCAGACCGCAGCGGTGACCCGCGTGCGCGACTGGCTCACCGGCGCCGAGCCGCCGGCGATGCTGCACCGCGACGCGCCCTGGGGACCGGCCCCGATCGAGGGTCTGCCGGTGGACTTCAGCCCCGAACAGTGGGCGCTGTACGAGGCGGACTGGGGCGAGTTCCGGCGCGAGATGAACCTGGCCCGGCGCGGCCGGGACATCGCCCGCGGGCGGGCCGCGCTGATGCGTCTGCGGCAGAAGTCCGGGATGCTGCGCGCCGAGCAGACCGCCGATCTGGTCGCCGCGACCGTCGAGCGCGGCTATCAGGTGCTCGTCGCCGCCGAACTGGTCACCACCGCGGCCGATCCGATTGCGGCGCTGCTCGAACAGAAGGGCGTCTCGGTCGCCCGCATCTACGGCGGCGGGCGCGACGCCGACCTGGAGGCTGAGCGGCTGCGCTTCCAACGCGGCCAGGCCGACGCGGTCGTGTTCACCACGGCGGCCGCGATCAACCTGCAGGCCGCCGAGCTGATGGCCGACGGGACCCGGGCCACCGCCGCCCCGCGCATCGGCTACTTCCACCAGCCGCGGTACTCGGGCATCGCCGCCCGGCAGACCATCGGCCGGGCCCACCGCGACTATCAGGTGTGCCCGTGGTCGCTGCTGTACGCCACCGGCACCGTCGAAGAAACCGCCGCGCGCACCATGATCGACCGGATGCTGTTCACCGCGGAAAGCGTCGACGGCGACGCCGCGGCCCTGGCCGAGATCGCGGCGCTGTTCGATGCGGACTGGATGCCCGCCGACCGGTTCACCGGATGACCGGGTCACCAGGGCTGTGAGGCGGCACACATGCACGCTGTGAAACGTTTGCGTTTCAGTGGTCGATGTATGGAGTAGACCCACCCCGACGAGGAAAGAAGGTTCCCATGGGCTCGCTCGATGACAGCTACTTCATCCACGAGACGTTCTACGGCCCCGACATGCACGCCCCGATGTCCGATGAGGCCTACCTGATCGGTGTGGCGCTGTTCCCGGTGCTGCTGTGGGGCCTGGCGACCGGGCAGACCGGATAGTCATCCGGTAGTCCCCGCGCGGCCGGTCCGGCGCCTGAAAGATCAGGTGCCGGACCGGCCGCCGTCGTCGGTCGGGCCGCGTCGCGCACCCCGAGTGCCGGCGAGCCGGCCGCAGATCTGGCCGATCGCGCCCTGACCAGCATCGGATCGGGTTGGATACGGGGTCATGGACTCCGCAGTGGTGTCGATCGGCCTGCCGATCATGCTCGCCGTGGTGATGTACGGGCTCGGGCTGACGCTGACCGTCATGGACTTCGTGCGCGTGGCCCGCGCCCCGCGCGCGGTGCTGATCGCGCTGGTCTGCCAGATCCTGATCCTGCCCGCGATCGCGGTGGGGCTCGCGCACCTGTTCGCGCTGCCCGCCGTGCTCGCCGTCGGCTTCCTGCTGCTGGCCGCCTCCCCGGGCGGGACCACCGCGAACCTGTACAGCCTGCTGTTCCGCGGCGACGTGGCGCTGAACGTCTCGCTCACCGCCATCAACTCGGTACTCGCGGTGGTGACCCTGCCGCTGATCACCAACCTGGCCGTCGCGCACTTCGGCGACGACACCACCGGCACGCTCAGCCTGCGCTTCGCCGATGCGGCCACCGTGTTCGCCGTCGTGCTGGTACCGGTGGTGCTCGGCATGCTCACCCGCGCCAACGCGCCCGGATTCGCCGGGTCGATGGAGCGACCCGTGCGCATCGCCTCGGTGGTCATGCTGGTGGTGCTGGTCGCCGGCGCGGTGCTCGGCGAGCGCGAGAACGTCGCCGAATACTTCGCGGCCGTCGGCTGGGCGGCGCTGCTGTTCTGCCTGATCAGCCTCACGATCGGCTTCGCCGCCCCGCGCGCGTTCGGGGTCACCGGCCCGGCCTCGACCGCGGCGGCGATGGAGATCGGCATCCACAACACCACCGTGGCCATGACGATCGCGATCGGCGTACTCGGCAGCGTCGAACTCGCCGTGCCGGCCGCGGTGTACTCGGTGGTGATGTACCTCGTAGCGGCGCTCTTCGGTGCGGTGCTCGTGCGCACCGGGATCAACCGCCCGCCCGCGGGCGCCTCGGTGGACCGCGACACCGACCCGGAGCCGATGCCGGACCCGGTGTGACCGCGGGGCCGCGCCCGCGCAGGAACGATGCCGCCCACCGGGAACAGAGCTGTAACCGCCATCACACTCCGGGCGATGGTGGCCGCGACAGCCCCGCCGACGTCAGGAGCCGGACCGATGACCGACACCGCGCAGACCGCCGAGAACCGCTTGGCCGCACTCGAGGCCCGCCTGGACGCCCTCGAGGCGAAAGAGGCGATCATCGCGCTCAAACACCGTTACCTGCGGGCCTGCGACGCCAAGGACCCCGACGGATTCCGCAGCGCGTTCATCGACCGCGGCGCCGTGATCGACTACGGCCCGCTGGGCCGGTTCGACGACGCCGACGGCATCGCCGCGGTGTTCGCCCACATCGCGCTCGAACGCGACGAGTTCGACGGCGCGCAGACCCACGTGGTGCTCGACATGCATCACGGACTGCACCCGGACATCACGCTCACCGGACCCGGGCAGGCGACCGGGAACTGGACGCTGCGCTTTCGCCAGGTGAACCGCCGCGCCGGCGCCGAACAGGTCAGCGCCATCGAATACCGCGACGAGTACGTGATCGAAGGCGGGCAGTGGAAGATGTCCGCCTGCGCCTCGACGGTGCTGTGGACGATCCGGCGCCCGCTTGCCGCGGGCACCGCCTTCGAGGGCGACCTGATCTGACCGGGCCGCGTCCTGGCCCAGTGGCGGCACCTTCCGGCCGCGGGGCCATGACGCAGCGGGGCAGAGGTGATCGCCCACTGGGCAGGAACCCGCAGCCGGATCGATGGCGACCGGATTACGTTCGAACGCACACCTGCCGGGCCGGCCGCGGCGTCTGCCGCCGATCGCACGGGCCGGCAGCGCCCGACGAGGAGGACGTCGCCGATGACCACGCCCGACCCGGCCGCAGCATCCGCCGCGCCGCCGGCGCAGACCTGCGATGTGCTGGTCATCGGCTCCGGTGCCGCCGGGGCAGCCGCGGCGCTGGCGGCACACGAGGCCGGCGCGCACGTGATCGTGGTCGACAAGGCGCCGGCCGCACGCGCCGGCGGCAACACCCGGCTGTCGGGCGGCGGCTGGTTCGTCCACGACGATCCGGCGGCGGCCGCGACGTTCCTGCGCGCGCTGTGCGCAGACCGTGCGGTCGACGACGTGGTGGTGACCGCGTGGGCGCGCGAGACCGCGGCGAACACCGCGTGGCTGCGCGGGCTCGGAGCCCCGGTCGAGCGCAGCGCCGACTACCACCCGCAGGCCGAGTACGCCGAGCTGCCGGGCGCCGACTGCTACCTGGGCATGGACACCCTCGGCGGGATGGGCGAGGGGCTGATGCACCGGTTCCTCACCGGCGCGCTCGCCGACCGCGGGATCGAGGTCCGCTACGACTCACAGGCCACGGAACTGCTGCGCGACGACGGCGCGGTCACCGGTGCCCTCGTCGGCGGGGAGCCGATCCACGCCCGCGGCGGCACCGTGCTGGCCACCGGCGGATTCGCCGCGGACCCGGCGATGGTCGCCGACCACCTGGGCATCGCGGGGCAGGTGCTGTGGGGATCCCCGGACTCCACCGGTGACGGGCACCGGATGGCCGCGGCGGCCGGCGCCGACTTCTGGCACATGACCAACCACATGGCCATCACCGGGATCGACATGGGTCGCGACACCGGGATGTATCTGGCGCTGTGGGGCGCGCCCAACCACTTGTTCGTCGGCGCCGACGGGCGCTGGTTCATCGACGAATCGGCCCCGCCCCGCCACGGCCACACCCGCCGGGAGGGCCGTGACGTGCTGTTCCCCACGCACGGCTTCCACCTGATCGGCGATGCCGCCATGCTGCGCTCCGGCCCGCTCAGCCCGCCGCGGCAGGTGCTGCCCGTCGGCTACGAGGTGCTCATGCGTGGCAGCGTGTGGAGCGCGGACAACCGGGCCGAGGTCGATGCCGGTCTGATCGCAGAAGAGCCCACGATCGCGGCGCTGGCCACCCGGATCGGGGTCGAACCGGAGGTGCTCGAGCGCACCGTCGCCCGGTACAACGACTACTGCGCGGCCGGCCGCGACGACGGATTCGGCCGGCCCGCCGCCCGCCTGGGCGCGATCGAGGAGGGCCCGTTCTTCGCGCTGCCGGTTACCCCGCTGCTGGGCTGGACCAACGGCGGTCCGCGCCGCGACGAGCACGCACGGGTGTGCGCCGTGAGCGGTGCGCCGATTCCGGGCCTGTACGCGGCCGGGGAGGCGAGCTCGACCTACTCCTGGCGCAAGGACGGTGGCTTCCACATCGCCGACGCGCTGGCCTTCGGCCGGATCGCCGGCCGGATCGCCGGCCGGCACGCCGCCGCACGCGCCTGAACCCTTCCCCCGGGACCCGAGCGCCCCGGGCCCCGGGGGGGCATCGCCGCGCGCCGCCGCCCGCGCACCCGACACCGGGGCGGGTATGCCCGCAGGTGTTACGGTACTCGCCGGTTCTATTGTTCGTCCGGTCCGGCGGTGCCCGCCAGAGTGCGGCACCCAGCACCCGGCACCCGGGGCGGACGGCGACGGCGACGGGGGAGACGGCGATGTTCCTGGCGGTGCGCGAGCTGCTCTACGCGCGCGGACGGTTCACCCTGATGGGGCTGGTCATCGCGCTGATCGCGGTGCTGATGGTCGTGCTGTCGGGCCTGACCGCAGGGTTGGTCGACGACGGGGTGTCGGGGCTGAAGAAGCTGCCGGCCGGTCACCTGGCCTTCCAGCACGAGGTCGACCCCGGCGCCGCCTATTCGCGCTCGATCGTCGAGACCGATGCGGCCGCGGTGTGGGCGGAGGTCGACGGGGTCGACGATGCCGCGCCGCTGGGCAACACCTTGATCAACGGCCGCTCCGATACCGGGGTGGAGATCGACCTGGCGCTGCTGGGCACCGCACCGGACTCCTTCCTCGCCCCCGTCCCCGCCGAGGGCGCCCCGCTCGGCCCGGCCCACGGCATCGTGGTCTCCGAGACGGTGCTCGGCGAGAGGATCGGTCTGGGCGACACGATCACCGTGACCCCGCTGGGCACCGAACTGACCGTGATCGGCGTGCTCGACGGCCAGCACACCTTCGGCCACGTCGACGTCGCCTATGTGCCGCTGTCGACCTGGCAGGAGATCACCGCCGGCATCCGCCCGGGCGAACAGGCGCCGGACCGGATCTATACGCAGGCCACCGCGATCGCCCTGGCCGGCGACCAGATCGAGGTGGCGGCCGGCGACACCGCCGCCGGGACCACGACGATCACCCGCGAGGACTCCTACGACGCCTCGCCCGGGTTCTCCGCCGAGATGTCCACCCTGTCGATGATCGAGGCCTTCCTGTATGCGATCTGCGCACTGGTGGTCGGCGCCTTCTTCACCGTCGTGACCATCCAGCGCCGCCACGAGATCGCCGTGCTGCGCGCCATGGGAGCCTCGGTGCGCTACGTGCTGACCTCGGTGCTGGTCCAGTCCCTGATCCTGCTGCTGGCCGTCGCGGTCGGGGTCGGCGCCGGCATCGGGGTGGGCGCGGCGCTGGGCTCGACGCCGATGCCCTACACCTGGAACGCAGCAGCGGTGGCGACCGCGGCGGCGATCGTGATCGTGCTCGGCATGATCGGGGCGGCGGTGGCGGTGCTGCGTATCACCCGGGTCGATCCGCTGACCGCGCTGGGAGGGAACCGATGAACGCACTGCAGATGCGGGCGGTGTCGCTGCGCCACCGGGACGGCGACGAGGTGGTCACCGCCCTCGACGCGGTCGAGCTCACGGTCGCACCCGGCGAGCTGATCGCGGTGGTCGGCCCGTCGGGTTCGGGCAAGTCGAGCCTGCTGGCCGTGGCCGGCGGACTGGGCGTGCCGGACTCGGGCACCGTGCACGTGGGCGGGGCGGCGCTGACCGGGGTGTCGGCGCGCAGACGCACCGAACTGCGCCGGCGCCACATCGGCTTCGTGTTCCAGTCCGGCAACCTGGTCGAATCACTCACCGCCCGCGACCAGCTGCGCCTGCCGCTGACCTTCGGGAAGGTCGGCCGGGTAGCGGATGCGGACGCGCTGCTCGCTCGGGTCGGCATGGCGGAGAAGGCGCGGCGGCGTCCGCACCAGCTCTCGGGTGGGGAGCGTCAACGCGTCGGCATCGCCCGGGCGCTGATGACCGGCCCGGATCTGCTGCTGGTCGACGAGCCGACCGCGGCGCTCGACCGGGCGCGCAGCCACCAGATCGTCGAGCTGCTCGCCGAGCGGTCCCACGACGACGGGGTCGCCACGGTGATGGTCACCCACGACCTGGACGTGCTCGGCCACGCCGACGCGGTCTACGAGATGGTCGACGGCCGACTGACCCGGCAGAGCTGACCGCACAGCCGGCCCCGCCGGGGCCACCGGGGGTGCCCACCGGTCAGCGGCTGAGCTCCTCCTCGCGTTCGGCCGCATAGCGGGCCAGCAGTTCGCGCTCCTTGTCGAAGCGCGGGAAGAACAGCGCCACGATCAGCGCGCCGAGACCGACGATGCCGATCGCCACCGCATAGGCCGCCAGATCGCCGTGCACGAACGAGTCCCGCGCCGCCGCGATGATCTCCTCGGCCCGGCCGGGGTAGCGCTCTGCCAGGTCGGCGGCCGAGGAGAACGACTTGGTGAGCGTGGACTGCACAGAATCGCTGATGTGCTCGGTCTCGGCCGCGGCGTGGACCTTCTTGCCCAGCTCGGATGCGTAGCCGGCGGTCAGGATCGCGCCGAGCACCGACTGCATGATCGCCCCGCCCAGATCGCGCTGCAGATCCGAGGTCGACGAGGCCATGCCGGCCCGGGAGACCGGCACCGAACCGGTCAGCGCGTTCGAGGCGGGCGTGCCGGCCAGCCCGATGCCGGCACCGATGAGCATGTAGGAGCCGATCACCGCCCACACCGAGGTGGTCACGTGCCAGGTGGTCAGCGAGACCACGAGCCCGCCGATGATGAACCCGTAGCCGAGCAGCAGGGTGTAGCGCGAACCGACCCGGTGCACCAGGCACGCCGACCAGGGCGCGGTGATCACCATGACCGCGGCGCTGGGCAGCGCGATCGCCCCGGCGGCGAGCGTGGAGTAGCCGAGCACGTTCTGCAGGTACTGCTGCCCGACGTACATCGCGCCCATCAGGGTGCCGAAGATGACGATGCCGCCGATGGCCGCGACCCAGAAGGTGGGGCGGGCGGCGATGCGGAAGTCGTAGAGCGGGACCTCCAGGCGCAGCTGACGCCACACGAACACCATGATCGCGGCGATCGCGATGATGCCCAGCGACAGCGCCATCGTGCCCATCCCGGCGACCGGGGCGAAGTTGATCGACAGCACCACCGCGCCGACCAGCACGATCGACAGCACACCCGAGAAGTGGTCGACCTTGACCACCCTGTCGCCGTGATCGGCGGGTACCGCCACCCAGGCCAGCACCAGTGCGATACCGGCCAGCGGCAAGGTGATGAAGAAGACCACCGGCCACGAGGCGCCCTCGAGCACGGCGCCGGCGATCAGCGGACCGGTCGCCGAGATCGCACCGCCGATCGCCGACCACAGCGCGATCGCCTTCGTCCGCGCCGCGCCCTGCCACAGCGCGGTGATCACCGCGAGCGTCGTCGGATAGGCCAGTCCCGCGGCGATGCCGCCGAGCACCCGGCCGGCGAACAGCACCGTCGGATCGGTGGCCAATCCGGCCAGCAGGGCCGCGGGCAGGGTGATGCCCATGCCGAGCAGCAGCAGCTTTTTGCGGCCGAACCGGTCGCCGAGCACACCGAAATACAGCACCGAGGCGGCCAGGCCCAGCGAGTAGCCGACCGCGACCAGGTTCAGCTGGGTCGACGAGGCGTCGAGCGCCTTGCCGATCGACGGCAGTGCGACGTTGGCGATCGACAGGTTTGTGACTCTCAACTTCGTTTGGCGGGATTTCGCAGGTTCGTTTGGCGGTGTCAGGTGATGCCGATGACGAGGGTGGATCGGGCGGCTTCGACGACGTCATCGGTGATGGTGTTGAGCTCGTTGATCTGCATGATGCGCTCCATCTGCGTGAACAGTCTGTCGACGAGGCGGAAGTTGCCGC
>JAJYRZ010000106.1 GCA_021793835.1 Actinomycetes bacterium
ATAGAGCAGCAGCATGATCGTGCCGTGCATGGTGAACAGCTGGTTGTACTGCTCGTTGGACAAGAACTGCTGTTCGGGGCGGGCCAGTTCGGCGCGCATGAGCATCGCCATCAGGCCGCCGACGAAGAAGAACGCGATCGTGGTGACGACGTACATCTGGCCGATCGCCTTGTGATCGGTCGTGGTGAGCAGCCGGTACAGGGCGGTGCCCCGCCGCGCCGGCCCCGGCCAGGGCCGGTCGACCCGCTCGGGGGCCGACTTCGACAGTGTCATCTTCCGCACCTCGCCCTGCGCTCGCTCCGGCGCCGCACCGGCACCGCTGAGCGACTTCCCGCAGGGCGCGGGGCTAAACTTGTCCGCGCTCGATCACTTCAGGCTGAGCCGGTCCTCCAGGGTCTCGCCGTCGATCAGCACGGTGACCGAGTCGACGTTGTCGAACTGCAGGGCGGTGCCCTCGAGCTGGGCGTAGACCCGCGGGATGTCGCACACCCCGCCGATCAGGAACTCGCCGGTCAGCTCGACCGTGGCGTGACGATCGTCGATGGTCGCCGACGCCAATGACAGATCCGACATCGACAGCACGTTGTACAGGTCGGTGTCCTCGTACTCGCGGTCGTGCACCGCGATCTGCGCCTCCATCACCTCGGCCAGCGGGGTGATCGTGGTGGTGGTGTACGGGACGGTCACGGCCGAGTCGCCGCAGCCGATCTCCTCACCTCGCGCACCCTCGTCGCCGAGCGAGATGAACGTCAGGCTCCGCTCCACCGACCGGTCGTCCGGCTCGCCGGACTCCTCGCCGGACTGCTCACCGGACCTTTCGGCCGAGGAGCTCGGCGACGCGGCCGGACTCGAGGAGGCGCCGGAGGGGTCGGCCGCATCCGACTCGGTGGCCTCGGTGGTGCTCGCGGCGGTGGTGTCACTCGACGGCAGCAGTTCGAAGTCCTCGTCGGCGTCCCCGGAACAGGCGGCGAGCGTCAGCGCGGCCGCCGCGCCGAGGGCGATCCCGGCCCCGATCCTGGCGCCGGCGCCGGTCCGTGGGCGGGGGGAATGGGCGGGCATCGGGCACCTCCGTCGGCTGGTGGCCGCGGGCACGGCCGGGGTGCTGACGCTACCTGCCGGACACCGTTTCGCAATGATCGGTATAGACATAGTCGGACTTCCTAGTATGGTGTGTCCTGAACAACTCTTCCCCTCGAAAACAAGGAGCAGGTCCGATGCGAGAAGTGGGCCATTACATCGACGGCGCGAAGGTGGCGGGCACCTCGGGCCGCACCGCGGACGTCTACGATCCGGCCACCGGCCAGGTGCAGGCGCAGGTCGCGCTCGCCGACCCGGCCCAGGTGCGCGCCGCGATCGACGGCGCCGAGACCGCCCAGCGCGAATGGGCGAGCTGGAACCCGCAGCGCCGGGCCCGGATCCTGATGACCTCCCACCGCCTGGTCACCGAGCGCGCCGAAGAACTCGCGGTACTGCTGTCGTCCGAGCATGGCAAGACCGTGGCCGACGCGCACGGCGACATCGCGCGCGGACTCGATGTGGTCGAGTTCGCGATCGGCGCCCCGCACCTGCTCAAGGGCGAATACAGCGAGGGCGCCGGCCCCGGCATCGACGTCTACTCCACCCGCCAGCCGCTCGGCGTGGTCGCCGGGATCACCCCGTTCAACTTCCCCGCGATGATCCCGCTGTGGAAGGCCGCCCCGGCGATCGCCGCGGGCAACGCGTTCATCCTGAAGCCGTCCGAGCGCGACCCGTCGGTGCCGATGGCGCTCGCCGAGATCTTCACCGAGGCCGGCCTGCCGGACGGGGTGTTCCAGGTCGTCAACGGCGACAAGACCGCGGTCGACGAACTGATCGACGATCCGCGCGTCAAGGCCCTCGGCTTCGTCGGCTCGTCCGACATCGCCCAGTACGTCTACGCCGAATCGACCGCGCGCGGCAAGCGCGCCCAGTGCTTCGGCGGGGCGAAGAACCACTGCGTGATCATGCCCGACGCCGACCTCGACGAGGTCGCCGATGCGCTCATCGGCGCCGCCTACGGCTCGGCCGGCGAACGCTGCATGGCCCTGTCGGTCGCCGTGCCGGTGGGCCGGCAGACCGCGGACGCACTGCGCGACAAGCTCACCGAACGCATCGCGGCGCTCAGCGTGGGCGCCCCGACCGACCCGCGCGCCGATTACGGCCCGATGGTCTCCGCACAGCTGCGGGAGAAGGTCGAGGGCTACATCGCCGCCGGCGAGGCCGAGGGCGCGGACCTGGTGGTCGACGGGCGCGGACTGACCGTGCCCGGGCACGAGTCCGGCTTCTTCCTCGGCCCCACCCTGCTCGACAACGTGACCGCCGAGATGAGCGTCTACCGCGAGGAGATCTTCGGGCCGGTGATGGTGATCGTGCGCGCCGAAACCTACGAGGAGGCGCTCGCCCTGCCGACCGAGCACGAATACGGCAACGGGGTGTCGATCTTCACCCGCGACGGCGACACCGCCCGCGACTTCTCCTCGCGCGTGGACACCGGCATGGTCGGGGTCAACGTGCCGATCCCGGTGCCGGTGGCCTACCACACCTTCGGTGGCTGGAAGCGTTCCGGATTCGGCGACCTGAACCAGCACGGGCCCGACTCGTTCCGCTTCTACACCCGCACCAAGACCGTCACCCAGCGGTGGCAGTCCGGCTTCAAGGAGGACGCCAACCACTTCGTCCTGCCGGTGATGGAGTGACGATGGGCCGATTCGATCCGGGCGACGACGCCCGCGCCATCGTGGCCACGGTCGCCGACTTCGCCGACGAACACCTCGCCCCCCACGCCCTGGACTGGGACCGCGACAGGCACTTTCCCGTCGACGTGCTGCGCAAAGGCGCCGCCCTCGGGCTCGGCGGTATCTACGTCGGCGAAGACCACGGCGGTTCCGGGCTCACCCGGGCGGACGCGGTGCGCATCATCGCGCGGCTGGCGCGTGGGTGTCCGTCGGTCGCCGCCTACATCTCCATCCACAACATGGTCGCCTGGATGGTCGACGCCTACGGCACCGATACCCAGCGCGCCGACTGGTTGCCCGGCCTGTGCTCGATGGAGTCACTGGGCAGCTACTGCCTGACCGAACCCGGGGCGGGCTCCGATGCCGCGGCCCTGTCCACCCGGGCGGTGCGCGACGGCGACGACTACGTGCTCACCGGCGTCAAACAGTTCATCTCCGGGGCCGGCACCTCGGACCTGTATCTGGTGATGGCCCGCACCGGCGGGGAAGGGGCGCGCGGGATCTCCGCCTTCCTCATCCCGGCTACGGCCGAGGGACTGAGCTTCGGCGCCGAGGAGCAGAAGATGGGCTGGCACGCCCAACCCACCCGCCAGGTGATCTTGGACGGGGTGCGGGTGCCGGCCGAGGCGCTGCTCGGCGGTGAGGAGGGCACGGGCTTTTCGATCGCGATGCACGGGCTCAACGGCGGGCGGATCAACATCGCCGCCTGCTCGCTCGGCGGGGCCGAAGCCGCCTTCGATGCGGCCCGGCACTACCTGGCCGAACGCGAGGCCTTCGGGGCGCCGCTGCTGGGCAACCCGGTGCTCCAGGCCCGGCTGGCCGAGATGGCCACCGGACTGGAGGCCTCCCGGCTGCTGCTGTGGCGCGCCGCCGAAGCGCTCGAAGACGAAGCGCCCGACAAGGTGAAGCTGTGCGCGATGGCGAAGAAGTTCGTCACCGACACCTGCTTCACGGTGGCCAACGATGCGCTGCAGCTGCACGGCGGCTACGGATATCTGACCGAATACGGGATCGAGAAGATCGTGCGCGATCTGCGCGTGCATCAGATCCTGGAGGGCACCAACGAGATCATGGCGATGATCGTCGGCAAGACGATCGCCGCGGAGACGAGGTAAGAGATGACCGTGATCGCCTTCATCGGCCTGGGGCATATGGGCGGACCCATGGCCGCGAACCTGGTCCGCGCCGGACATACCGTGCGCGGCTGTGACCGCGACGAGACCGCCCGGGCCGCAGCACAGCAGGCCGGGGTCACCGTCGTCGCCGACGCGGCCGAAGCCGTGGCCGGCGCCGAGGCGGTGATCACCATGCTGCCCAACGGTGAGATCCTGCGCGCCGTCTACGCCGAGGCGGTGCCCGCCGCCGCGGCCGGGGCGCTGCTGATCGACTGCTCGACCGTGGCCGTCGACGATGCGCGCGCCGCCGCCGATCAAGCCCGCGCCGCAGGCCTGGCAGCCGTCGACGCACCGGTCTCCGGCGGGGTCGTGGGCGCCGAGGCCGGAACCTTGACCTTCATGGTCGGGGGCGCCGGCGCCGCGATCGACCGCGCCCGCCCGCTGCTCGAAGCGATGGGCAAGAAGGTCGTGCACTGCGGCGACGCAGGCGCCGGGCAGGCCGCGAAGATCTGCAACAACATGATCCTGGGGATCTCGATGGTCGCGGTCTCCGAGGCCTTCGTACTCGGTGAGAAACTGGGGCTGTCACACCAGGCGCTCTACGACGTCGCCTCGGCCGCCTCCGGGCAGTGCTGGGCGCTGACCACCAACTGCCCCGTGCCCGGCCCGGTGCCGGCCAGCCCGGCCAACCGCGACTACGAGGCCGGATTCGCCTCCGGGCTGATGGCCAAGGATCTCGGGTTGGCGGCCGCCGCCTTGCGCGACCACGGCGTTCCCGGTGGACTGGGGGAGGCGGTCGCCCAGCAGTACGCCCGGCTGCGCGACGCCGGATTCGGAGACAAGGACTTCTCCGACGTCATCAACCACATCCGGTCCTCGGCCGGGGAAGGAACCGATTAAGTGAGCGAGTACTCGACCATCCTGGTAGAACGCATCGACCGGGTCGCGGTGATCACCCTGAACCGCCCGCAGGCGCTCAACGCGCTCAACTCCACCGTCATGCGCGAGGTCACCGGCGCGGTCGCCGAACTCGACGCCGATCCGGGCGTGGGCGCGATCGTCATCACCGGATCGGAGAAGGCCTTCGCCGCCGGCGCCGACATCAAGGAGATGTCGGAACTGTCGTTCTCCGATGTGCTGGGGCAGAACTTCTTCGCCGAATGGGACGGGCTCACCTCGTGCCGCACCCCGGTGATCGCAGCGGTGGCCGGCTACGCGCTCGGCGGCGGCTGCGAGGTGGCGATGATGTGCGACCTGATCATCGCCGCCGACAACGCGAAGTTCGGCCAGCCCGAGATCACCCTGGGCGTGATCCCCGGCATGGGCGGCTCGCAGCGCCTGACCCGGGCGGTGGGCAAGGCCAAGGCGATGGACCTGTGCCTGACCGGCCGGCAGATGGACGCCGAGGAGGCCGAACGCTCGGGCCTGGTCGCCCGGGTGGTGCCGCTGGCCGAACTGCGCGAAGAGGCGCTGAATACGGCCGCGAAGATCGCCTCGATGGCAAAGCCGACCGCGATCATGGCCAAGGACGCGGTGAACTCGGCGTTCGAGACCACCCTGACCGAGGGCGTGAAGGTCGAGCGGCGGCTGTTCTACTCCACCTTCGCCACCGACGCCCAGACCGAGGGCATGGCCGCCTTCGTCGACAAGCGCAAGCCCGACTTCCACGACTGACCGGGACCGGGGCACATTCCCCCTCGGCCCGCACCGCGTGCCCTGACCGGGCGCGGGGGCGGGGCCGAGGGGCACCCGTGCGGGGCGGATGGCCGCGGGGTGCTTGAACCCTGTCTTCGGGGGCGGCGTCGGTGGCGGTCAGACCGACGAGCGCGTCGTCCTTTTCATCCTGCTGTCGGAAGGCCCGTCCTTCCGCCTCCGGTCGCGACCCCGTGGTGACGAGGACACCATGACCCGCAACGACTAGTCCGCGGCAGGTGCCGGGTGGTCGGTCGGGGTATGCACGATGTCGATGTATACCGACGTGTCGTCCTCGTCGGGGAAGGTGCGGTAGGTGAACGTGGTCTCGGTCAGCTCGGTGATCTGTGACTCGCGTTCGAACAGGACGGCGCCGTCGTCGTCCTTGGCGATGATCGTGCGCGTCCCACCATCGGCGGAGACGATCCAATCGCCCTGCATCTTCGGCTCGTCATCGAGCGTGTACATGGTGAACGAGCCGTCGGGGGCGAAGTAGGCGTAGCCCACGTAGGTCTCGACGTCCTCGTCGGTGAGTGCAACGGACTGCCCGTCCTGATCGACCGCGTCGGTGGTCTCCCACGCGTGTGCGGCCAGGAGTTCCGACGGGGTCTGGAGGTCCTCGTCGACGGCGGTCGACGCCGGGGCGGAGGCTTCGGTGGGGGGCGACGTCGAACCGGCATCGCTGCTGCACGCGGCGAGCGGAAACCCGACCAGTGCCGTCACGGCAGCAATGCCTGCAGTTCTTGCGATCTTCATCGGGGACCTTTCGGGTTGAGCGACCTAGAGGAGCGGTTGGCTCACTGTCGACGCGGTTGTCGTCATCGTGCGTGTCTGCCGATGCGGGTGGACATGTCCGCATCCGCGCCGAACCAGATCATTGATTTTGAAACAGAGATGTTTGTAAAATCCGGCGCGGAGCGTCATCGTTGATCTCGCCCGTGGCTGTCGGGAACGCCACGACGTGACTGCGGGGATGGGTGTCGATGCTGATGACGGATGCCGGGGCCGGCGCGGTCGATGGTCATGGCGGTCGGCGTCCTTTCTGCTGTGGTGCTGCGCGCCCACCGGTCTGCCGCCGGTCTCCGACGCCGGACCCGACACCGCCATGCAGCGACGCAGGCGGGGCAGGTCGTCGCCGTCGGCTGCGGATTCGCTCGGTCACGAGGCCTCCTCGATCAGGGCCACGACGCGATCCTGCCCGCGCCTTGCGGCCAGGTCCCGGGGCGAGATGCCGTCGCCGTCGGCGAGAGAGGCGTCGGCGCCCCCGGCCAGCAGGAGCCGCACCGTCTCCAGGTGGCCGCCTGCGCCGTCGCCATAGATGATCGCCTCGTGCAGGGCGGTCCAGCCGAGGTCGTTGACGTGGTCTACGGGCACTCCGGAATCCAGCAGGATGCGCACGGTCTCGGCATATCCGCCTTCGGCGGCGGGGATGAGCGCCGTCCCCCCGAAACGGTTGGTACTGGACGTGTCGGCGCCGTGGGTGAGGGTGAGCAACAGGATCTCGTTCAGCCCTTCGGCCCCGGCATAGAGGAAGGCCGAGTCCTGGATGTCGTCCTGCGCATCGGGGTCGGCGCCCATGCTGAGGAGGAGCCTGGCCGCCTCCGGGCTGTCATTCTTGGTGGCCACGACGAGGGGTGTCTGACCGTCCGCATCGCGGGTCTCGATGTCGGCTCCGCTGCGGAGGGCGAGCGCTACCCGGTCGGAGTCGTCGTCGGCAGCAGCATCGATGAGCAGGGAGTCGGCGTCAGCTCGCGCGACCGGTGTCGCGCGATCGAGCGCGAGGGCCTGCTCGAGCAGACGGGACTGCGGCGTGAGTCCATGACGGCGGGCGAGGTCGAGTGGGGTGCTCCCGTCCTGCGCGGCCGGGATCGTGATCGTGCCGCCGGCCGCGACGATGACGCGCACGGTGTCGATGAAGCCGACGCTGTCACTCCGGGCGGGCCGGCCGGCTTGATCGGCGAAGATGAGCGCCTCGTGTAAACCGGTCCACCCCAGGTTGTTGACGTGGTCGACGGCCACCCCCCGGCCGATCAGCCGCCCGACGATGTCGGCGTGGCCGCGTTCGGCGGCGCGGATGAGGCCGGTGCCGTCGTAGGAGTCGAGATCGGCGATGTCGGCACCGTTGGTCAACGTCAATTCGAGGAGTTCGGTGAAGCCTTCTGAGGTAGCGATGAGATAGGCGCTCTGTTCCGTGTCATCTTTGGCGTTGACGTCGGCGCCGCGCTCGATCAGATCGCGAGCGGCATCCACATCGTCTGCCCACGCGGCGGCGAGGAGTTCGGCGTCGAGGCGGAGCTGTTCTTCGGGGCTGAGCGGTGGTGGCGCAGGTGTGGTCGGCGCCGTCTCACCGGCCGCGGCGGCGGCGGTCGCGGGCGACTGCTGGGGCCCCGGGGCGCCGGTGCTGCAGCCCGCCAGTGCGAGGGCGAGAGCCAGCACGCCGAGGACCGCTTGGCTCAGGTGGCCGGATCGCGCTGCGGTCGGTGGCAGTGGGCGCCGTTCGGCAGGGTCTGCACTCATGTCCGGTCCTTCAGATCGTCGATCGCTCGCTGACTCGAGAGGGAGTGGGCATGCATGAGCTCCGCGACGGATTCGGCGTCCCGGGCCGCGAGCGCGTCGGCGATCGCCGTGTGCTCGGCGTGGAGGGCCGCGGGGTCACCGTGCTGACGGTGGACCCACGCCAGACGGGGCCGGATGCTCTGGAGGAGCTCGTGGGTGATCGTGCCCGCGCACTGGTCCAGGAGGACGTCGTGGAAACGCGCGTTCAGTTCGACCGCGTGCCCGGTCTCGCCGGCATCGAGCGCCGCCCCGGCCTGCGCGATCACCGACCGTAGAGCTGCAACAGCGGACTCGTTGTCGACGTCGGCGAGTTGGAGGGCCAGCCGTGTCTCCAACATCTCATTGAGGCTGATCAGTTCCTCGATCTCCGCGTCGGAGTACCGCCGGACCTCCATCCCGCCGGCGAGCCGCTCGCGAGCGAACCCTTCCGCCAGGAGATCTCGCAGGGCATCTCGGACCGGGACGCGCGAGACCCCGAGTTCGCTCGCGATGCGTTGCTCTATCAGTCGCGATTCGGGGGGATATCTCCCCGAGACGATCCGCTCGCGGATCGCGTCGCGGACCAGTGGTGTGGCTATCGAAGGCCTGGGCACATTTTTAGTATACAACTATTGCGGTGGGGCGGGTCGTGCTCGGCGGCACGGTGCCGCTTCGGTTTCTGGCGGCGGTGCGGGCTCTGCCGGCCGCGAAACCGGCTTCTTCGGTTTCAGCTGTGCGGGACCTGTTCGTGGAATCGTTCGCAGCGCAGCGGTGACCTTCCAGGATTCGGGGAACCGCAGGCGATGCCCCGTAAGGGACGGGCATCGGCCGGGATGGCGGACCGGAAACGACCGGCGTGTGCTGAACCTGTTCGTACAGCCGGTGGCGGGTGCACACTGGGACCATGACCGGAACCTGGCCGATGTGCGTGACCTGCGGAGTGCAGTACGGGCCCGACCACGACACCGCCGCCTGCCCGATCTGCCGCGACGAACGTCAGTACATCGGTCGCGGCGGGCAGCGCTGGACCGACACCGACCGGCTGCGCGCAGACCACCGCAACCGCATCGCCCGCGAGGTGGGCGGGATCTGGGCGGTGGGCACCGAACCGAAGTTCGGCATCGGCCAACGCGCCCTCCTCGTGCCGGGCGAGGACGCCCACGGTAGGCCCGCGAACCTGCTGTGGGACTGCGTATCCCTGGTCGACGACGCCACGGTCGAAAGGATCGAGGAGCTCGGCGGGCTGGCCGCGATCGCCATCTCGCACCCGCACTACTACTCGGCGATGCGCGAATGGTCGGCGGCCTTCGGCGACATCCCCATCCACATCCACCGCGACGACGCGCACTGGGTGCCGATCGACGATCCGGTGATCCACTTCTGGTCCGGGGACCGCCGCGAGATCCTGCCCGGCCGGACCCTGATCAATCTGCGCGTGCACTTCGACGGCGGCACCGTGCTGCACTTCCCAGGCGTCGACGGGCGCGGGGCGCTCTGCGCCGGCGACATCGTGCAGGTCGTCCAGGACCGGCGCTGGGTGTCGTTCATGTACTCGTATCCGAACCTGATCCCGGCGCACCCGGACATCGTGCGCCGGGCCGCGGCGATGCTCTCGCCCTATGAGTTCGAGACCGTCTACGGCGCCTGGTGGGGCGCGGTGGTCGACGGCGACGGGGCGGCGGCGGTGCAGCGCTCGGCGGAGCGCTATCTGCACCACCTGGGGATGGAACTGTAGGAGTGGCCCGCGCCGGGCGGGAGCGGGGCAGGGCGGCTCAGTCGGCGAAGTCGCCGGCGCCGCGGCGCATCGCGGTCAGCACTTCGACCAGCCGGTCCACCCCTCCGGCGTCGATACCGGGGTCGGCGAAGACCTCGGTGTTGAGCACCGCGGTCGCCGCCTCGGCCGTCTCCCGTCCCTGATCGGTGATCGCCACCAGGGTGGTGCGCCGATCGGTGGGGTGCGGGCGCCGCTCGACCAGACCGGCGCCTTCGAGCCGGTCGACCACATTGGTCACCGAGGTCGGATGGACCTGCAGCCGGGCGCTGGCCTTGTTCATCGGCATCGCCCCGGTGCGCGAGAACAGCAGCAGCATCAGCAGCTCGTAGCGGGCGAAGGTCAGCCCGTGTGGGCGCAGCAGCTTATCGACGCGGCCGAGCAGGATCTGCTGGGCCCGCATGATCGAGGTGACCGCGGCCATCCCGTCGGCGACCTCGCCCCAGCCGTGCGCGACCCACTGCCGACGGGCTTCGGCGATCGGGTCCACGGGCAGCGGGGCGGGGGTCACGGTGGGTCAGTCTAGTCGGCTGCGCCGGGCCGGCCGGACGGTGGCCGGGCACGGTCCGGCCCGGTCCTTCGCCGACGCACCGGGGCGGAGTGGAGAGATGATGGACGCACGGGTGCGCCGCCCGGCGCGGCGGCGCCGGGCGGAAAGGTGCAGGACATGCGGTTGGCGGTGGTCGGCGGTACGGGGCTGGTCGGAGCGAAGGTTGTCGCGCAGACCCGGCGCGGCGGGATGGAGCCGGTGGTGATCGCCCGGTCGACCGGGGTGGACCTGATCTCCGGGGCGGGCCTGGAGGCGGCCCTGGACGGGTGCGATGCGGTGGTGGACGTGTCGAACACCACGACCCTGCGAGCACGGCCGACGGTGCAGTTCTATGGCGTCAACATGACGCCACAATTCATTCGCTTCAGAATGAAGGAAGTGTTTCGAAAAGGTAACGGTTCTGCTTTTCAGGTCGACGATTTGGTGCCGGCATTGCTACTGTCCTGACAGTTTGTTCAAAACAGGCGCTTTTCGACTTCCGGTGGCGCAATGACAGTGTGGAGAAATTGATGATGCCTCCTGTGTGGGCTCGTTCTGCGGTGGTGGCGGGAGCCAGCATCGGGTGGTGTCAACTCGTGGAAGCAACTCCGGCTTTGAGGTTGCGTTCGAAGACCTCGCGGGGTGTGTAGTAGCCCAGGCAAGCGCGGGGGCGTTCGTTGAGTTCGGCGGCGATCGCTTCGAGGTAGG
>JAJYRZ010000107.1 GCA_021793835.1 Actinomycetes bacterium
CGACGCCCGCGTCGAGCCCGGCGATGTGATCGCACACGTCCGGTTCGAGCCACGGCACCTGCGGCGGGCCGGACCGGGACTGCCACACCACGTCGTAGTCGTCCCACCCGGCGGCCGCGGCGACCAGCGCCGCGGTCTCGCGCACCTGACGGCTGTAGAGCCGGCCGCCGGTCTGCGGGGGTCCGGCCGCCGCATCGGCGGCGACCGGGATCGAATGGGCGGTGAACACCAGACGCACCCGCGCGTGGTCGTCGCCGAGCTCGGTGCGCGCTGCGCGCACCGCATCGGCGAAGGCCGCGATCAGCAGCGGATGGTCGTGGAACTGGCGCAGCCGCACCAGTTCCGGCGCGTCCCGCCCGGCCGCCGCGCGCGCCCGGGCGATGTCGTCCTGGTACTGCCCGCAGCCGGAGAATCCGGCCCAGGCCGAGGTGGCCAGCACCAGTGCCCGGCGCACCCCGTCGCGGGCCATCGCCGCGACCGTGTCCTCGACCATCGGATGCCAGTTGCGGTTGCCGAAGTACACCGGCAGATCGATGCCGCGTGCGGCCAGTTCCGCCTCGATCCGATCGATCATCGCGGTGTTGAGCGCATTGATCGGCGAGACGCCCCCGAAGTGCAGGTAGTGCTCGGCGACCTCGTCGAGCCGCTCGGGCGGCACCCCGCGTCCACGGGTGACGTTGTCCAGAAACGGCCGCACGTCCTCGGGCCCTTCCGGCCCGCCGAAGGACAGCAGCAGCAGCGCGTCGTAGCCGGATCCGCCGGCGGGGTCGCTCATCCGATGGTGGCGTGGAAGCCGCCGTCGACGTAGATCACCGACGCGGTGGTCGCCGGCAGCGCATCCGACAGCACCGTGCACACGCTGGTGGCCACCGGGGTCGGGTCGTCGACGTCCCAGCCGATCGGTGAGACCCGGTCCCACATCTCGTTGAGCTTGTTCAGCTCCGCGCCCGGCCCGGTCGACTCGCCGGCGATCGCCTTGGCCGCCAGGGTCTTGATCGGCCCGGCCGAGACCAGGTTCGAGCGGATGCCGCGCCCACCGAGTTCCTTGGCGACGTAGCGGTTGACCGACTCCAAGGTCGCCTTGGCCACGCCCATCCAGTTGTAGAACGGCACCGAGCGGGTCGGGTCGAAGTCCATCCCGACGATCGAGGCTCCGTCGTTGAGCACCGGCTCGATGGCCTTGGCCACCGAGGAGTAGGAGTAGGCCGAGACCTGCAGCGCCACCGACACGTCCTCCCAGGGGGCGTCGAAGAACTCGCCGCCCAGGCAGGACCGCGGTGCGAACGCGATCGAGTGCAGAACACCGTCGATCCCCTCGGGGGCGAGCTCACGCACCCGGTCGGCCAGGGTGGCCAGGTGCTCGTCGTTCTGCACGTCGAGTTCGACGGCCGGCGGCACCGGCTCTGGCAGACGCTGGGCGATCCGGTCGATCAGCCGCAGCCGCTCGAACCCGGTGATGATCACCTTCGCGCCCTGTTCCTGCGCGGCCTTGGCCACGTGGAAGGCGATGGACGAGTCGGTGATGATCCCCGTGACGAGGATGGTCTTACCGGCCAGCAGTCCGGTCATCGATGGCTCCTTCGGTGAAGTCGAGTAGGTGTGCGGGGCGCCCCGCGGATCAGTGACCCATGCCCAGGCCGCCGTCGACCGGCAGCACGGCGCCGGAGACGTAGGCCGAGTCGTCCGAGGCCAGGAAGGACACCACGGCGGCGACGTCCTCCGGCTTGCCGGTCCGGCCCAGCGGGATCGCCTGCACCGCCATGTCGCGGTACTTGTCCTCCATCGCCGCGGTCATGTCGGTGTCGATGAAGCCGGGGGCGACGACGTTCGCGGTGATCGAGCGCGAGCCGAGCTCGCGAGTCAGCGACCGGGCCAGCCCGATCACCCCGGCCTTGGAGGCGGCGTAGTTGACCTGGCCGGGCCCGCCCGCCAGACCGACCACCGAGCCGAGGAAGACGAATCGGCCGAAGCGCGACCGCAGCATGCCGCGGGTGGCCCGCTTGGCGACCCGGAACGCACCGGTGAGGTTGGCGTCGAGCACGCGGGTGAACTGGTCCTCGTCCATCCGCATGATCAGCGTGTCGTCGGTGATGCCGGCGTTGGCCACCACGACCTCGACCGGACCCTGGTGCTCCTCGACCTGTTTGAAGGCCGCGTCCACCGACGCCGAATCGGTGACGTCGCACTGCACCGCGAACAGCCCCTCGGGCGCACCGGAGCCGCGATGGGTCACCGCGACCTTGTGCCCGTCGGCGGCCAGTCGCTGGGCCACGGCCAGCCCGATGCCACGGTTCCCGCCGGTGACCAGGACCGAGCGGCTCACATGCGTCTTAGCAGAAGAGTTCGACATGGTGGCCTACTCTACTGCGCACGCCGCGCGCCCGGGCACCGCGGCCGGGTCGGCGTGCCGGAGCCCACCGCTCACGGCAGACGACGGGTGAACACCAGCGCACCGACCGCCGAGGCGATCAGCAGCCCGCCGCCGAGCAGCAGCCACGGCCGCGAGGCGTCGTCGCGCACCTCTTCGTAACCGATCTGTTCCTGCAGGGTGTCGTAGACCGTCTCGAGCTGGCTGAGCGAGGACGCGGTGAACGCCTCCCCGCCGGACAGCGCCGCGATCTCCTCCAGCGACGGGTCGTCCACCGGCACCGGGATGCGTTGGCCCTCGATGTCGACGGTGCCGTGCAGGGTGCCGAAGGAGATCGTGGAGATCGGCACGCCGCGCTCCTCGGCCAGCCGAGCGGCGGTGAACGCCCCGCGCGGGTCGTCCAGGCCCTCGGGCACGGTCTGCGTGCCGTCGGATTCGAGCACGATCCGGGCCGGCGGGGCGTCGTCGCCGCCGCCGATGGAGGCGTCGAAGTTCTCGATCGCCTGCAGAGAGGTGAAGATCGCCTCGCCGGTCGCGGTGCGCTCGGACAGCTGCAGGGTGTCGATCGCGTGGTTGACCGCCTTGCGGTCGGTGGTCGGCGAGACCAGTACCGAGGCCGTGCCGGAGAACGAGACCAGCCCCAGGTTGATCCCGTCGGGCAGTTCCTCGACGAAGCTCTTGGCCGCCTCCTGGGCCGCCTCCAGGCGCGTGGGTTCGACGTCGGTGGCCATCATCGACAGCGACACGTCGATCGCCAGGATCACCGTCGCCCGGTTGCGCGGCACCTTCTGGTCCGCGGTCGGTCCGGCGGCCGCGATCGACAGCGCGGTCAGCGACAGCAGCAACAGGACCGCGGGCACATGCACCGCCGGATCGCGTCGACGCGGGGCGACCGAGGCGAGCAGGTCGAAGTTGGCGAAGCGCAGCGCGCGCCGGTGCTGGGCGCGCACCGCCACCACGTAGCCGATCGCCAGGGCCGCGACGGCCAGCAGCGACAGCAGCCACCAGGGGTGGGCGAAACCGGACAGGCTCACGACTTCGCTCCGATCCCCGCGGAGCGGCGCTGGTTGGTCGCCACGAATCGGGCGATGTCACCGATCCAGTCGACGTCGGTGCGCAGGCCCATCACCGGCGCGCCGACGCGGCGAAACTCGGCGCGGACCGCCGCACGGTGGTCTTCGGCCGCGCGCGCGAAATCGGCCTGCAGTCGCTCGGTGACCCGGAAGTCGCGCACCGCCCCGGACTCGGGGTCGCGCAGGGTCACCCGGCCCAGGTCCGAAAGGGTCACATCGCGCGGGTCGAGCACCTCGATACCGAGCACCTCGTGGCGGCCGGCCACCCCGCGCAGGGCGCGCGCCCAGTCGATCGGGCCCAAGAAGTCGGAGATCACCACGACCAGGCCGCGCCGGGTGCTGCGCCTGCGCAGCGCCTCCAGGCCCGCGGTCAGATCCCCGCGGCTGCCCTCGGGGGCGGTCTCGGTGGTGGCCAGGGTGCGCAGCAGGGTGCGCGCGGCCGCCTCGCCCCCGCGGGCCGGGATGCTGATCAGATCGGGGCCGGTGGTGACGATCGCACCGACCCGGTTGCCTCCGCGCATGGTCAGATGGGTCATCGCCGCGGCCGCGGCGATCGCCAGATCGCGTTTGACCCCGCCGACGGTGCCGAAGTCCAGGCTCGCCGACAGGTCGATCACCAGCCAGGTCTCCAGTTCCCGATCGGCCACCGGCATGCGCACGTGCGGGACGGTGGTGCGTGCGGTGACCGACCAGTCCATCAGCCGCACGTCGTCGCCGGGCTGGTACTCGCGTGCCTCGCCCGGTTCGGAACCGGGACCGGGCAGCAGACCCTGGTAGCTGCCGTGCAGCAGCCCGTCGAGTCTGCGGCGGATGGTCAGTTCGAGCGTCTGCAGCGCGGCGGCCAGCTGCGGGTCACGCAGCGCCCCGCCGGCGAAGGACGGGGGCGCCTGCGGGGGGCGGGGCGCACTCACCGGGCGGGCCCACCACCGGTCGCGGCCGGAGCGGTGGCCTGCGCGCCGGCGCTGACCTGCGGCAGCGGCACGGCCCCGAGCACCCGGGCGATCACCTCATCGGCGGTCACCTCGTCGGCCAGGGCGTCATAGGTCATCACCAGCCGGTGGCGCAGCACGTCCGGCACCACGCCGTAGACGTCCTCGGGCACCACGTAGTCCCGCCCGCGCAGCAGCGCGGTGGCCCGGGCGGCGCCGATGATGCCGAGCGTCGCGCGCGGGGACGCGCCGTAGGCGATCCAGTCCGCCACGTCGTCGAGCCCGAACTCGCGCGGGGTCCGGGTCGCGGCGATCACCCGCACCACGTAGTCGACCAGCGAGTGGTGCACGAACACCTCGGCGGTGCGCTGCTGCAGGCGCACCAGTTCGGCCGGGGTGAGCACCGCGGCCGGCGCGGGAGCGTCCCCGCCCATGCGGTAGACGATCTCGCGCTCCTCCTCCACCGTCGGATAGTCGACCACGACCTTGAACAGGAAACGGTCGCGCTGGGCCTCGGGCAGCGGGTACACGCCCTCGGACTCGATCGGGTTCTGCGTGGCCATCACCAGGAACGGTTCGGGCATCGGGAAGGTCTGTCCGCCGATCGACACCTGCCGTTCGGCCATGACCTCCAGCAGCGCCGCCTGCACCTTGGCCGGGGCGCGGTTGATCTCGTCGGCGAGCACGAAGTTGGCGACCACCGGGCCGAGCTCGATGTCGAACTCCTCGCGGCCCTGGCGGTAGATCCGGGTGCCGGTCAGGTCGGCCGGCACCAGGTCGGGGGTGAACTGCAGGCGGGAGAAGGAGCCACCGAGCACCGTGGCGAAGGTCTGCACCGCGAGGGTCTTGGCGATCCCCGGCACACCCTCGAGCAGCACGTGGCCGCGGGCCAGGACGCCGACGAGCATCCGCTCGATCAGCTGGTCCTGGCCGACGATGACCTTCTTGACCTCGTACACGGCCCGCTCGAGCAGCTGGGCATCACGCGCCGCGGCCGCGATCCCGTCCTGCTCGACCGGTGTGCCCGTCGTTTCGTTGCCGCCGTCCACCGACTCGATCTCCGCTTCCCTCGCTGCCACTGATGCCTGTCGACTCCGCTTCATACGGGCCGGGGACCACCGTACCGATGGTCCCCGGCCGCGCGCGCATCCCGCGCGGAGTCAGCCGATCATGCGCACCGCGTACGGCGCCATGTCGTTGTAACGGACCTCCGAGATCTTGACCACCGAACCGGAGTGCGGCGCCTCGATCATGGTCCCGTCGCCCAGGTAGAGCGCCACGTGGTGGATGCCGCCCTGCCCCCAGAACAGCATGTCGCCGCGCCGGGCCTCGGACGCCGGGATCTGCTTGCCGGCGGTGTACTGGTAGCCGGAGTACTTCGGGATCGAGATCCCGGCCCCGGCGAAGGCGTACTGCATCAGCCCCGAGCAGTCGAAGCCGATGTTCTTGTAGTCGCCGTGCTGGTCGCCCACGCCGCCGTCGCGCACACCCAGGGTCGGCCCGTTGGCGTTGCCGCCGCCCCAGGAGTAGCGCACGCCGAGCTGGGACATCGCCCGGTCGATGACGGTCTCGATCTTCTGCGAATCCGAGGCGTTGGCGACCTGCCCGCCGACGTTGCCGGAGACCTTGCCGGACTCCTGCTGCGCGGCGACCTCGCTGGCCGCGTCCTGGGCAGCGGAGTTCTCCGCAGCCCGGCGGGCGGCGTCCTCGGCGGCGCGCTGGGCGGCCTCCTCGGCGGCCTTGCGCGCGGCCTCCTCAGCCTGCCGCTGGCGATCCCAGGCCTCGAAGACCTCGCGCTGGGACTGCAGTCCCTCGACGTTGTCGCGCGCCTGGGCCAGCTGGGCCTCGGCGTCGGCCTTGTCGCGCTCGATCTGCTGGCGCTGACGCTCCTGCTGCTCGGCCTCGGTCTCGGCGTCGGAGATGGCCTGCTGAGCCATCATCTCCTTGACCGCAGCGTCCGCCTCGGCCTCCTCGGCCTCACGCTTGGCCGCGCGCGCGGACGCGTCCCGGTTGGCCTCCTCGGTGCGGGCGCGCTGCAGGCGCTGCATCGACGCGTCATGGGCGTCGGAGACGATCTTGAGCAGTCGGCCGCGGGCGAGCAGGTCCTCGGGGTTGTCGGTACCGACGAAGGCGGCGAGCGAACCGACCGGGCTGCCCTGCTGGTAGCTGGCGGTGACGAACAGGTTGAACTGCTCCTGTGCACCGTCGATCATCGCCCCGGCGTCCGCGAGCTGGCGCTTGGCGACCTCGACCGCCTCGGCGGCCTCGGCGACCACGCCCTGGGCGATCTGCAGGTCGACCAGCGCCTTGTTCGCCTCCTCGCGGCGAGCGGCGACGGCGAACATCAACTCCTCGAGGGCCTGGTCGGCCTCGGCGACCTGATTGATCAAGTCCGAGACCGCCCCGATGCCGTCGTCGACGGCGTCGTCGGCGCGCTGGAGCTCGGAATCGCTCGGATTCGGCGGCGGTGGCGGCACGGCGACGGCCGTACCGACCGTCGTCATGGTCAGTACGGCGACCAACGCCGATCCGACCGCTGCGCGCACTCCCCGGCCTGTGCGGTCGGCACCCGGGCCGCTCGCACGTCGGTCAGTTCGTCCCACGAAGTCTCTCCCTGATAACCACCGCGCCGCCGACGGCACACTCGGGCGACGGCGCGATGCCGGTGCGCGGGCCGCTTCCCTCCGGTCCGCACGATCCCGATCGACGGTGCGTGACCGCGCGGGCGGACGAAACTCCGTCCACGACAGTCACATGCGCACCACCTGTGCCACTGGCACCGTACGCCAGACCCGTTAACACTGTGAAGCCGAACGGCAAAGCACCGACGGCCGAAACACGCCGTCGTGTCGATCACATCGATGTGATTCACCGGCGCCCGGCCGCTCCCCGGCCAGGTCACAGGGCACGCCCGCCCCGGCATCGGCGCCCGCGGACGATCCGGACGTCCGAGAATCGATCCGCCCGCAGATCGGGACCGCCACCGGCCCGCCGGCGCGCGTTTCTACCGGCGCGTACGCCCCCGGAGGTTGACCGCGGTGCCCACGGCGACCACGACCACGGTCAGCACCGCCAGGACCGCGAACAGAGCGGTGAAGTCCGGCCCCGGCGGGGCGTCGAGTCCCTCGACGAAGGCCTGCACATCGGTGGCGGTGTCCCCGGAGCGCGGCAGGTATTCGGCGGCCTCGAGCTCGAACCGGCTGTAGGTGTCGCTGTTCGAGCCCATCAGATGCGGGCTGACCGCCAGCACGGTGCCGCCCTGCTCCTGTCCGACGGTGGTCGCCAGGTCGCGCAGCTGCTCGGCCAGCGGCGGGTTCTCCTCCACCACGATGATCTGCAGATCGGTGCCCTGATCGGCCGCCTCGGCGACGATCGCCTCGAGTTCGGGGGCCAGTTCGGCCGGGGCCACGACATCGCTGTCGGAGAGCTCCTCGAGCACGGACTCCACGTCTACCCCGGCGATCTGCCGTGCGATCATCGGCCCCATCGGCTTCCGCCCTTTCCTCGGCCGGGCACCCCCGGTCGCCGTCCCCCGCGCTCTGACGCGCGAGGCCCGCAGGGCAATCTACCGCGCCGGCGCCGCGGCCACCCCGCACCCCTGCCGCCCCGGCGCGCCGAGAAGGCCCGACTCGACGGCCAACAGTACGCGCGTACTGTTAGGATGACGGCGAGACGCGGTGTGCGCCGCCTTTCGAGTATGCGCTCGTGGGCCGACGCTGTCGCGCGCCTCGCGGAGCCGTCGGCTGGTCCGGTCGACGGTGAGCCCTAATCACGAGTGGAGCTGACGTGACCACCAGTATCGATTCATTCGGTGCCCGGGGAACGCTTGAGGTCGGAGACCAGTCCTATGAGATCTTCCGACTCTCGGCCGTGCCCGGCACCGAGAAACTGCCCTATTCGCTGAAGGTCCTCGCCGAGAACCTGCTGCGCACCGAGGACGGCAAGAACATCACCGCCGACCACGTGCGCGCGATCGCCGGCTGGGATCCTGCGGCCGAGCCCGACACCGAGATCCAGTTCACCCCGGCACGGGTGGTCATGCAGGACTTCACCGGCGTGCCCTGCGTGGTGGACCTGGCGACCATGCGCGAGGCCGTGGTGGCCCTCGGCGGGGACCCGGACAAGGTCAACCCGCTGTCGCCGGCCGAGATGGTCATCGACCACTCGGTCATCCTCGACGTGTTCGGCACCCCCGACGCCTTCGAGCGCAACGTCGAGCTGGAGTACCAGCGCAACGCCGAGCGCTACCAGTTCCTGCGCTGGGGCCAGGGCGCCTTCGACGACTTCAAGGTCGTCCCGCCGGGCACCGGCATCGTGCACCAGGTCAACATCGAGTACCTGGCGCACACCGTCATGGCCCGCAACGGCCAGGCCTACCCCGACACCTGTGTCGGCACCGACTCGCACACCACCATGGTCAACGGCCTGGGCGTGCTCGGCTGGGGCGTCGGCGGCATCGAGGCCGAGGCCGCGATGCTCGGCCAGCCCGTGTCGATGCTCATCCCGCGTGTGGTGGGCTTCAAGCTCACCGGCGAGGTCAAGCCGGGCGTGACCGCCACCGACGTGGTGCTCACCGTCACCGAGATGCTGCGTGAGCACGGTGTGGTCGGCAAGTTCGTCGAGTTCTACGGCGAGGGCGTGGCCGAGATGCCCCTGGCCAACCGCGCCACCCTGGGCAACATGAGCCCGGAGTTCGGCTCGACCGCCGCGATCTTCCCGATCGACGACGAGACCATCGAGTACATGCGCATGACCGGCCGCAGCGAGCAGCAGCTGGCCCTGGTCGAGCAGTACGCCAAGGAACAGGGCATGTGGCACGACCCGGCCGACGAGCCGGTGTTCTCCGAATACCTGGCCCTGGACCTGGGTGACGTCGAGCCGTCGATCGCCGGCCCGAAGCGTCCGCAGGACCGCATCCGGCTCGCCGACGCCAAGCGCGCCTGGCGCGGCGACATCGTCGAGTACGTCGGCGGCGAGGGCGTCGACAAGTCGAACCTCGACACCGCGCTGGCGGGCACCTTCCCGGCCTCGGACCCGGTCAAGCCGACCCTGGCCACCGAGCACAACGGCGAGGCCCCGATCACCGACCACCCGGAGGTCTCCGGCCGGCCGCACAAGAAGGTCACGGTCACCACCGAGGAGCACGGCGAGTTCGAGATCGACCACGGCATCGTGGCGGTCGCGGGCATCACCTCGTGCACCAACACCTCCAACCCGTCGGTGATGATCGGCGCCGCGCTGCTGGCGCGCAACGCCGTGGAGAAGGGCCTGTCGTCCAAGCCGTGGGTCAAGACGAACATGGCGCCGGGCTCGCAGGTGGTCACCGACTACTACGAGAAGGCCGGCCTGTGGCCGTACCTGGAGAAGCTGGGCTTCCACCTCGGCGGTTACGGCTGCACCACGTGCATCGGTAACACCGGTCCCCTGCCCGAGCCGATCTCCACGGCCGTCAACGAAAACGATCTGGCCGTCGCCGCGGTGCTCTCGGGCAACCGCAACTTCGAGGGCCGGATCTCGCCGGACGTGAAGATGAACTACCTGGCCTCGCCGCCGCTGGTGGTCGCCTACGCGATCGCCGGCACGATGGACTTCGACTTCGAGACCGATCCGCTGGGCCAGGACCAGGACGGCAACGACGTCTTCCTCAAGGACATCTGGCCGAGCACCAAGGAGATCGACGACACCATCAAGTCGGCGATCAGCCAGGAGATGTTCGTCAAGTCCTACGCCGACGTGTTCAAGGGCGACGAGCGCTGGCGCGGCCTGGAGACCCCGGAGGGCAACACCTTCGAGTGGGCCGAGGACTCGACCTATGTGCGCAAGGCGCCGTACTTCGACGGGATGACCCGCGAGGCGGCCCCGGTGGAGGACATCTCCGGTGCGCGTGTGCTGGCGGCCCTGGGCGATTCGGTCACCACCGACCACATCTCCCCGGCCGGCGCGATCCTGCGCGGCACCCCGGCCGCCGAGTACCTCGAGGAGCACGGCGTGGCTCGCCGGGACTTCAACTCCCTGGGCTCGCGGCGCGGCAACCACGAGGTGATGATCCGCGGCACCTTCGCCAACATCCGGCTGCGCAACCAGCTGCTGGACGGCGTCTCGGGCGGCTACACCCGTGACTTCACCCAGCCGGGCGGCCCGCAGGAGTTCATCTTCAACGCGGCCGAGAACTACAAGAAGGCCGGCACCCCGCTCGTCGTGCTCGGCGGCAAGGAGTACGGCTCCGGGTCCTCGCGCGACTGGGCGGCCAAGGGCACCCTGCTGCTGGGCGTCAAGGCCGTGATCGTCGAGTCGTTCGAGCGCATCCACCGCTCGAACCTGATCGGCATGGGCGTGATCCCGCTGCAGTTCCCGGACGGCCAGAGCTACACCTCGCTGGGGCTGGACGGCACCGAGGTCTTCGACATCGAAGGCATCACCGAGCTCAACGAGGGCCGTACGCCCAAGACGGTGAAGGTGACCGCCACCAAGGAGGACGGCTCGACCGTGGAGTTCGACGCCACCGTGCGCATCGACACCCCGGGCGAGGCGGACTACTACCGCCACGGCGGCATCCTGCAGTACGTGCTGCGCTCGATGATCGAGCAGGGCTGATGCTCCGCTAGATCACCGCGGTGAAAAAAGGGGCCGGGGCGGGGATTCGAGTGAATC
>JAJYRZ010000108.1 GCA_021793835.1 Actinomycetes bacterium
CGTCGGGTGCGGTCCGTGCGCGCAGTTGCAGCGGTGTGGGGATCGTGGCGGTCATGGCGGGCACCTCCGGCGGCTGGTGTGGTTCAGCTCCTAGAGATACCCGCCGGGTACGACATCGCGGCGCGGACGCGTCGACGCCCCGGACCGCTTCCGAAGGCGCCGACGCATCCGATCACCAGCCGCGCCGACGCGGCGCCGAACCGAGCAGTTCGCCCTGGCCCATGCCGGTGGTGCCGGCCTGTTCGCGCGAGCGGTACACCACGTACGGGCGGAACAGATACCAGACCGGCGCGGAGAACGCGTGCACCAGCCGGGTGAACGGCCAGATCGCGAACAGCACCATCGCGATGGCCACGTGTACGTGGAACTGCAGCGGCGCATCGGCCATGGCCTGCCCGTCGGGCTGGAAGATCCAGATCGACCGGAACCACACCGAGACGGTGGCGCGATAGTTCGCCTCCGGGGTCTGGCCCTCGGGGGTCATCCCGATCACCGTGGTCGCCAGACCCGCCACGATCGCCGCGACCAGCACCAGGTACATGATCTTGTCGTTGCGGGTCGTGGCGATGAACACCGGTCCGGTGCGCCGGCGGCGATAGATCAGCAGCCCGCCCCCCACCAGGGTCGCCAGCCCCGCGATGCCGCCGAGGATCAGCGCCGACCAGTGGTACATCGACTCGCCGATCCCGATCGCCGAGGTCCACGACTCGGGGATCACCAGACCGATCAGATGTCCGACGAGCACCACCAGGATGCCGAAGTGGAACAGCGGGCTGCCGATGCGCAGCAGGCGCGATTCGTACAGCTCGGACGACCGGGTGGTCCAGCCGAACTTGTCGTAGCGGTAGCGCCAGATCAGCCCGACGATCATGATCGCCAGCGCCACATACGGGATCACGTCCCAGAAGATCACCGCTCCAGAGGCATTCATCGCCCGCTCCTTCCGCCGCGCAGCGACGCGGTCAACTGTTCGGTCGGGATCGTCACCGAATACGGTTCGAGGCCGACCTGCTCGACCGGCGGTCCCTGCCGGGCCAGGTCGAGCGCCTCCCGGCGGGTCTGTGCCGAGGAGCCCTCGGGCACCGTGGCCACCACCGCCTCGATCACTCCGGCGTAGGGCGAGCCGTATTCGGCGAGCGCCAGGCGCAGCAGTTCGATCGGCGCGCGGTGCCGGGTGAGCAGGGCCAGGCCCGCCTTGTCGTCGACCGTGGCCGCGAACTCGAGCACCACCGCCAGATGGTCGGGGAGCTCGTCGGTCGGCGGCTCGACCCCCGAGAGCCGGTAGGCCTCGGCGAAGGCGAGCATCGCGTTGCCGCGGTTGCGGGTGTCCCCGTCGGTCCAGTAGGTCAAGAACAGGGCGCGTCTGCGCCGCAGGTCGAAGGTCTCGACATAGGCGGTGGCCGCCGCGTCGGTCGGCAGGGCGCGCAGCCCGGCCACAGCGCATGCGAGCGGGTCGGCCAGCGGGGTCGGCAGTTCACCCAGGGACCGCTCGACCAGGTCGAGACGCTCGGTGTGCGCCTCGTCCGGGTAGGCCAGCAGCAGCGCGGCGGCCTGCCAGACGATCCGGTTGTGCCGGACCGTCGGGGCCGGCCGGCGCCGAAGTCCGCGGATCATCGCGCGCCCCCGTCCGTCTCATCGCTCGGCTCCGGGAACATCCCGGCGGGGGCGCCCTGGCCGTCCCAGTTGAGCAGGTTGACCCGCGAGGCCCCCGAGGTCATCTGCCCCTCGGTGGTCTGCCGCTGCTTGAGCGCCTGGAAGGTCTCCACCGCCGCCGACACCGGTCCGCCCGAGCCCTCGCCGAACGGCCCCGAACCGCCCATCCCGGGTCCGCCCTCGAAATTCAGTGGGCAGTCGGTCGCGGTCTCCTCCAGCTTGTGCGCCTCGGTCTGGGCGGCGGTGGGGATGACGTACCGGTCGTCGTACTTGGCCAGTGCGAGCAGCCGGTACATCTCGTACATCTGCTCCTCGCCCATGCCCACCGAGGCCGGGATGCGGGCCTGCGGCTCGCGCCCGAGGTTGATGTCGCGCATGTACGAGCGCATCGCGGCGAGCTTGTGCAGCACCCGGTCGATCTCGACGGTGTCGCCGGCGGTGAACAGCTCCGCCAGGTACTCCTTCGGGATGCGCAGCGCGTCGATCGCGCCGAACAGATTGTCGACGTCCTCGCCGTCGTGACCGTCGCGGGCGACCGCGTCGACCACCGGCGAGAGCGGCGGGATGTACCAGACCATCGGCATGGTGCGGTACTCCGGATGCAGCGGCAGCGCCACCTCGTATTCCTTGATCAGCGTGTAGATCGGTGACCGCCGCGCGGCCTCGAGCCAGTCCTCGCTGATCCCGGCCTCCCGCGCCCCGGCGATCACCTCCGGATCGTTCGGGTCGAGCAGCAGGTCGAGCTGCGCGCGGTACAGGTCCTGCGGATCCGGGGTCGAGGCCGCCGCGGTGACCGCATCGGCGTCGTAGAGGATCGGCCCGATGTAGCGCAGCCGGCCCACACACGTCTCCGCGCACACCGTCGGCAGGCCGACCTCGATGCGCGGGTAGCAGAACGTGCACTTCTCGGCCTTGCCGGTCTTGTGGTTGAAGTAGATCTTCTTGTACGGGCAGCCGGTGATGCACATCCGCCAGCCGCGACACTTGTCCTGGTCGACCAGGACGATGCCGTCCTCCGTGCGCTTGTAGATCGCCCCCCGACGGGCACGAGGCCGCGCACGAGGGGGTCAGGCAGTGTTCGCAGATCCGCGGCAGGTAGAACATGAAGGTCTGCTCGAGGTCGAACTTGACCTTGTCGCCGATCTGTTTGAGCACCGGGTCCGCGGGCACGATCTCGGGGCTGCCGGCCAGGTCGTCGTCCCAGTTCGACGACCACTCGATCGACATCGGCTCACCGGTGAGCAGACTGTGCGGCCGGGCGACCGGGATGTGTTCGCCGGCCGGGGCGTTGGTCAGGTTCTCGTAGTCGTAGGTCCACGGCTCGTAGTAGTCGTGGATCGTCGGCAGCTTCGGGTTGGAGAAGATCGACAGCAGCTTCTTGACCCGGCCGCCGGCGCGCAGGCGCAGCCGCCCGCGCTTGTCGACCACCCAGCCGCCCTCCCACTTCTCCTGATCCTCGTAGGTGCGCGGATACCCCTGACCGGGGCGGGTCTCGACGTTGTTGAACCACACGTACTCCATGCCGGAGCGGTTGGTCCAGGCCTGCTTGCAGGTCACCGAACACGTGTGGCAGCCGATGCACTTGTCGAGGTTCATCACCATCGCCATCTGAGCCATGACACGCATCAGTAGGTCACCTCCTGGTTGCGACGCCGCACGATCGTGATCTCGTCCCGCTGGTTGCCGGTGGGGCCGAGATAGTTGAAGGCGTACGAGTTCTGGCCGTAGCCGCCGGCCAGGTGCGAAGGCTTGACCAGCACCCTGGTCAGCGAGTTGTGGATGCCGCCGCGGGTGCCGGTGGTCTCGGTCAGCGGGGTGTCGATGGTGCGCTCCTGGACGTGGTAGACGAACACCACGCCCTCGGGCATGCGGTGCGAGACGATCGCTCGGCCGACGAACACGCCGTTGCGGTTGACCGCCTCGATCCAGTCGTTGTCCTTGACCTCGATCTTCGCCGCGTCCTGCGGCGACATCCACATCGTCGGGCCGCCCCGGGAGAGCGAGAGCATCAGCAGGTTGTCCTGATACTCGGAGTGGATCGACCACTTCGAGTGCGGGGTCAGGTACCGCACCGTGATGCCGAGTTCGCCCTGCTCGCCGATCTTCGGTTCCCCGAACAGCCTGTGCAGATCCAGCGGCGGCCGGTACACCGGCAGCTGCTCACCGACCTCCTCGAGCCAGTCGTGGTCGAGGAAGAAGTGCATCCGCCCGGTTACAGTGTGGAAGGGCCGGCCGTTCTCGATGTTCTGGAGGAACGGGGCGTACCGGCGGCCGCCGGTCTCCGAACCGGTCCATTCGGCGCTGGTGATCACCGGCACCGGCCGGGCCTGGGTGTCGGCGAAGGTGATGCGCTTATGCTCGTCGCCGGCGGCCAGCTGGGTCATCGGCTTACCGGTGTGGCGTTCGAGTTCGGCCAGGCCCTGCACGGCCAGCCGGCCGTTGGTGGTGCCCGACAGGCGCAGCACCGCCTCACACATCTTCACGTCGGTGTCCAGGGCGGGTCGGCCCGCGGCCACACCCCGGTCCATCACCCCGTTCTCCGCGGCCAGTTCGGCGATCTCCTCGTCGGGCCGGTAGGTGATGCCCGTGGTGGTCATCCCGAGCGTGTCGAGCAGCGGGCCGAGCGAGGACCACTTGTCGTAGAGCGCGCCGTAGTCCCGCTCGACCACCGTGATCGGCCCCATCGTCTTGCCCGGCACCGGGGTGGCGCCGGTGACCAGCCAGTTGTTCTCCACCCCGCCCGGATAGGCGGTCTCGCCCGGGGTGTCGTGCTGCAGGGTGCCCAGCACCACGTCTTTGCGCGTGCCCAGATGCTTCTTCGCCTGCGCGGAGAAGGTCTTGGCGATCGCGGCGAAGGCGGCGTAGTCCGAACGCGCCTCCCACGGATTGTCGATCGCCGGTGTGAAGGCGTGCACGTACGGGTGCATGTCGGTGCTCGACAGGTCGTGTTTTTCGTACCAGGTGGCGGCCGGCAGCACGATGTCCGACAACAGCGTGGTCGAGGTCATGCGGAAGTCGATCGACATGACCAGGTCCAGCTTGCCCTCGGGCACCTCCTCACGGGTGGTGACCGTCTGCGGGCGCCGCTCGCCCGGGGCGCGCTCGGCGCGCAGGTTCGACGAGGTGCCCAGCAGGTGCTTGAGGAAGTACTCGTTGCCCTTGCTCGACGACCCCAGCAGGTTCGAGCGCCACACGCTGAGCACCCGCGGCCAGTTCTCCGGGGCGTCCGGGTCGGTGACCGACAGTTTCAGCGCGCCCGACCCGAGCTGCTCGGCGACGTACCCGGCGGTGTCGTCCCCGCGCCCGGCCGCCTCGGCCTCATCGGCCAGATCCAGCGAGGACCGGGCGAACTGTGGATAGAACGGCGACCAGCCCATCGCGGTGGCCGAGGCCAGCACGTCCATCGTGTGCTTGCCGGCGAAACGCCCGCGCCCGAGCGGGGTGGCCAGGGCATCGGCGCGGTAACCGTCGTAGCTCCACTGATTGGTGTGCGCGTACCAGTAGGAGGTGCCGGCCATCACCCTGGGTGGCCGCGACCAGTCCAGGCCCATCGCCAGCTGGGTGTAGCCGGTCAGCGGCCGCACCTTCTCCTGCCCGACGTAGTGCGCCCAGCCCCCGCCGTTGCGGCCCATCGCACCGGTGAGCAGCAGCAGCGAGAGCACCGCGCGATAGGTGGCGTCGCCGTGGAACCACTGGCAGATGCCGGCGCCCATGATGATCATGGTGCGTCCGCCCGAGTCGATGGAGTTCTGCGCCATCTGCCGGGCCACGCGCACGACCTGCTCGGCCGACACCCCGGTGATCGCCTCCTGCCAGGCCGGGGTGTACGGGCTGTCGGCGTCGGCGTAACCGGCCGGCCACCGGCCGGGCAGACCCTCGCGCTCGACCCCGTATTGGGCGAGCAGCAGGTCGAACACCGTGCACACCGTGCGGCCGGCGACCTCGCGGGTGGGCACGCCGCGGCGCAGCACCTCGGCCTCGCCGGAGACGTCGTGGAAGCCGGTCATCAGCAGCTCGGCCGCACCGACCTCGTCGGCGCCGTGCCCGCCGGTGACGGTCAGCTGCGGGGCCACCTCGCCCAGATCCAGGTTCCACCGGCCCATCGCCTCGGCGGTGTGCCGGTCGCCGAGCGTGCCGTCGGGGGCGAGCACGGTGCCGTCGCGCCCGTCGATGAGCACCGGACGCAGCTCGGCGCCCTCGGTCCGGTCGCCCAGGTCGGCGGCCATGAGCATCTTGCCCGCCACGTACGCCCCGTCCCGCTCCTCGAGCGTGACCAGGAACGGCAGGTCGGTGAAACGCTGCACGAAGTCGACGAAGAACGGCTCGCGGCTGTCGACGAAGTGCTCGCGCAAGATCACGTGCCCCATCGCTATCGCCATCGCGCCGTCGGTGCCGGCCGCGCACGGCATCCACTCGTCGGCGAACTTGGTGTTGTCGGCGTAGTCGGGGCTGATCGAGACGACCTTCGTGCCGCGGTAGCGCGCCTCGACCATCCAGTGCGCGTCCGGAGTGCGGGTGATCGGCACGTTCGAGCCCCACATCAGCAGATAGGAGGCGTCCCACCAGTCGCCGGACTCGGGCACGTCGGTCTGGTCGCCGAACACCTGCGGGGAGGCCACCGGCAGGTCCGCGTACCAGTCGTAGAACGAGGTCATCACCCCGCCGAGCAGTTCGACGAACCGCGCCCCGGCCGCGTGCGAGACCATCGACATCGCCGGGATCGGCGAGAAGCCGGCCACCCGGTCGGGCCCGTACTCCTTGATGGTGTGCACGTGGGCGGCGGCGATGATCTCGCACGCCTCGTCCCAGGTCATGCGCACCAACCCGCCCTTGCCGCGGGCCTGCTGGTACTTCCGGCGCCGGGCCGGATCGGCCTGGATGTCGGCCCAGGCCAGCACCGGATCGCCCAGGCGCGCCTTGGCCTCGCGGTACATCTCCACCAGCACCCCGCGCCCGTACGGGTAGCGCACCCGGGTGGGCGAATAGGTGTACCAGGAGAACGCCGCCCCGCGCGGGCAGCCGCGCGGCTCGTACTCGGGCCGGTCCGGGCCCACCGAGGGGTAGTCGGCCTCCTGGGTCTCCCAGGTGATGATCCCGTCCTTGACGTAGATCTTCCACGAGCACGAGCCGGTGCAGTTGACCCCGTGGGTCGAGCGCACCACCTTGTCGTGGCTCCAGCGGTCGCGGTAGAACACGTCGGCGTCCCGCCCGCCCGATCGGGTGACGGTGCGGTGGTCGGCGGAGAAGTCCGCGCCGGGCTGGAAATAGCGGCCCGCCGCCAGCAGGGCGTCCGCGAGCGGTCCGTCGGTCTTGGCCTTGTCGGGCCTGCTGTGTGCAGTGGTCACCTGTCGCTCCTCGTCGTTCGGGGAAAGCATGTGTGCGCTCGGGCGGCGGTCGGTCATGACAGGTCCTTACGGCGCACCGACTGCACCCGGTGGTCCGAGTCGGTGTCGGGCAGCAGGATCGCGGTGTAGACCAGGACGATCACGGTCGCCGAGACCAGCAGGATCAGACCGAGGTGGTAGTTGTTGCCGGCCTCGTCGAAGGTCGCGCCCATGATCAGCGGCGGGAAATAGCCGCCCAGGCCGCCCGCCGCGGAGACGATGCCGGTGACCGAGCCGACCCGGTTGGCCGGGGCCAGCCGCGACAGCCACGCGAACACCCCGCCGGTGCCGATGCCCAGGAAGAAGGCGAGTGCGCCGAAGACCAGGCCCGCCTGCACCTCGGGGACGGGCTGGATGTTGACGATCGAGGCCATGATCGCGGTGCCGCCGAGCGAGACCAGCACGACCGACTTCGGCTCGATGCGGTCGGACAGGGCGCCGCCGATCGGCCGGGCGATCACGGCGGCCAGCGCGAAGATCGCGGTGCGCGTGCCGGCCTGGACCGGGTCGAAGTCGTAGACGTCGATGTTCTGGATATAGGTCGGCAGGTAGGTGGAGAAGGCGACGAACCCGCCGAACACCAGCGCGTAGAGCACGCACATGTTCCAGGTCACCGGCAGCTTCGCCGCGGCCCACAGCTTCGGGCAGAACGGATCGGGCTGCGGCGCCCAGTCGGGGGCGTCGGACAGCAGCAGGAAGCCGATCACCGCGGTGGCGGCCAGTGCGATCGCGATGATCACGTGTGTCTGCCAGTCGCCGAACCAGTCGACCAGGCGCGGGGTGAAGAAGGCCGAGACCGCGGTGCCCACCATCCCGGCGCCGAACACGCCGGTGGCCATGCCACGCCTGGCCGGCGGGTACCAGGCGTTGGCGAACGGGATGCCGACCGCGAAGATCGTCCCGGCCACACCCAGCAGCAGCGCCGAGGCGAGCATCGGGATGTAGCTGCCCGCCGCGCCGAACCAGCCGACCAGCAGGACCGGGACGATCGACACGACCGTCACCGCCACCAGCATCCGGCGGCCGCCGAAGCGGTCGGTCAGCACGCCGACCGGGATGCGGCCGAGCGAGCCGACGAGCACCGGCATGGCCACCAGCACCGCGGACCGGGAGGCGGACAGGTCCATCGCCGAGGCGTCCGAGTAGCGCGCGGACAGTGGGCCGATGACGTTCCAGGCTCAGAAGTTCACCATCGAGATGAAGGTCGCCAGGAGCAGGTTCCCCGTCGGCCCGATTCGACTACGCACGGCAGCCCCCTCTCGGTCGCTATGGCGCGTGTAGATCCGGTGACTCCGGCCTCTTGGGCATTGAACGTACCCGGGTACGGTCAATTTTTCGGACCTTCGTGAAAGACGCCACGGATTCGCATTCCCGCAGGTCACGGCATATAAATACCGCACATTTCAGTTCTCTAAATGTCCCCAGCGCACCGGCTTTATGGACACTTGACTGTGTTTTCCGGCCGGCCGGGCGGCAGGGAGCGGACCCGATATGCCGGGGCGATAGGCTGCCGGTGAACCGTGACGACCGAGCCTCCAGGAGCACCGAAGTGACTGACACCTCCCCCTTACCGGCGGGCGCCGGGCCGCTGTCCGGCATCCGCGTGGTCGAGCTGGCCGGCATCGGCCCGGGGCCGCACGCGGCGATGCTGCTCGCCGATCTGGGCGCCGATGTGATCCGGGTCCAGCGCCCCGGCGGCGGTCCGGCCGGCGGGCGCGGCCGCGACCAGATGCTGCGCGGGCGCCGCACCGTGGAGGCCGATCTGAAGGATCCGGCCGCCATCGAGCAGGTCCTGGATCTGATCGGCCGGGCCGACGTGCTGATCGAGGGTTTCCGGCCCGGGGTGACCGAACGCATGGGGCTCGGACCCGAAGCCTGCCAGGCACGCAACCCCAGGCTCGTCTACGGCCGGATGACCGGCTGGGGCCAGGACGGCCCGTGGGCCGAGCGCGCCGGGCACGACATGAACTACATCTCGCTGACCGGTCTGCTGCACGCGATGGGCCGGGCCGGAGAGCGCCCGCCGGTGCCGCTAAACCTGGTCGGCGACTTCGGCGGCGGCTCGATGTTCCTGGTCGTCGGTGTGCTGGCGGCGCTGCTGGAGGCCAAGACCTCCGGGCGCGGCCAGGTGGTCGACGCCGCGATGGTCGACGGCGCCACGCTGCTGGCGCAGATGATCTGGTCCTGGCGCTCGGTCGGCATGTGGTCCGATGAGCGCGCGGCCAACATGCTCGACGGCGGCGCCCCCTACTACGACACCTACACCTGTGCCGACGGCGGCTACTTCGCGGTCGGCGCGATCGAGCCGCAGTTCTGGGCGGAGCTGCTCGACGGGCTCGGCCTGGATCCGGCCACGCTGCCCGGCCAGCACGATCGGGACTCCTGGCCCCAGCTGCGCCAGGCGCTGGCCGATCGGTTCGCCACCCGCACCCGCGACGAGTGGGCCGAGGTCTTCGCGGACAAGGACGCGTGCGCCACGCCGATCCTGTCCTTCGCCGAGGCGCCGGAGCATCCGCATGTGGCGGCCCGCGGCATCCTGACGGATCTGGACGGGGTCACCCAGCCGATGCCGGCGCCGCGGTTCTCCCGCACCCCGGCCGGTACACCCGCACCGCCGCCGAGCGAGTTCACCGACATCGCCGAGGTGTGGCGCTGACCGGATCGCACTGCGGTCCGACGAGCGGCGGGGCCGGTGCCTGATGGCACCGGCCCCGCCGCCTGTCACCCTCCTGCCGTGTCAGCGGCCCTTCCACACCGGGGCACGCTTCTCAGCGAAGGCGCGCGGGCCCTCCTGCGCGTCCTCGGAGGCGAAGACGGGCCCGGCGATCTCCAGCTGCTTGGCGAACGCCTCGTCCGCGGACCATTCACCGGCCTGGGCCACGATCTGTTTGGTCGCCGCGACGGCCAGCGGGCCGTTGGCCGCGATCTTCTCGGCCAGTTCCAGCGCGGCCGCCAGCGCACCGCCGTCCTCGGCCAGATGGTTGACCAGGCCGAGTCCGTGGGCGCGCTCGGCCCCCAGGTCCTCACCGGTCAGGGCGAGCTCCATCGCGATCCCGGCCGGGATGCGCCGGGGCAGGCGCAGCAGACCGCCGCCGAGCGCGACCAGGCCGCGCTTGACCTCGGGCAGCCCGAAGCGGGCCCCGGCGGCCGCGACGATCATGTCGGCGCTCAGTGCGATCTCGGTGCCGCCGGCCACCGCGAATCCCTCCACGGCGGCGATCAGCGGCTTGCGCGGCGGAGCCTCGACGATCCCGCCGAAACCGCGGCCCTCGACGATCGGGGCCTCACCGCGCAGGAAGGCCTTCAGGTCCATCCCGGCACAGAAGGTGCCGCCGGCGCCGGTGAGCACGCCGACCGACAGGTCCACGTCGGCGTCGAGCTCATCGAGCGCGGCCGCGACGCCGCGCGCCATCGCCGCGTCCACCGCGTTCTTCGCCTCGGGCCTGTTCAACGTGATCACCAGTACCCGGCCGCGCCGCTCGGTCAGCACCTCGTCAGCCACACCGTGCTCCTTCATCGTGTCGTCATCGATCCGCCGGGGTCCCGGCCGATGCCGGTCTCCCGGACCACGGTAGCCGGGCCGCCGGCGGACGGGGCGGTTCCCGGGGGCAGGGACCGGCGCCCGCCCGCGGCGCCGACCATGGAAAAGGCGGCGGCGCCGACCCCCTTTTCCGGAGATCGGCGCCGCCGCGCGTGCCGTATCAGGCGGTCAGCGCAAGATCACGCGATGATCTTGGTGACACGGCCGGCACCGACGGTGCGGCC
>JAJYRZ010000109.1 GCA_021793835.1 Actinomycetes bacterium
TTCCGATCTGGGCTCACCGCCGACGACCAGGCCCGGGTGCTGCGCACCGACGGTTCGGTCATCGAGGGGCTGTACGCGATCGGCAACAGCGCGGCCAACGCCTTCGGCGACAAGTACCCGGGCGCCGGCGCGACGATCGGCCAGGGCATGGTCTACGGCTACATCGCCGCCCAGCACGCGGCGGGCCGGAGCAAGGACTGACACCGGACTGCGCCTAGCTGCACAGATACCGACGCCGCTGCCCCGGGGACATCCTCCCCGGGGCAGCGGCGTCCGTGCCGGGCCCCTGCGCACCGCGGCCCGGCCGTGATGACGCTCACCGCCGCTGCGGTGATGTCTGACCGTGCACGGCTTCCGCCGAAGCCCTGGGGTCGGCCGTGAAGCGTTGTTACCGTGGGCAGTCCATGAACACCGGATTCGGCGCGCACCCGTGCCGGTCGGCCCGCCACGGCGGACCGGCCGACACGGGTGCGCCGCTTTCGGGGCGTCTCGACAGGACGGGGCGCCGCCGAAGCACAGTGGCCGACCGGTGCGCGGCGCAGACGCGTCGGCGCAGACCGCGAACGAGGTGATCGTCATGGCGGCAACCGAGAAGATCGACATGAGCGTGTTCGAACGCCGGGAGTCCGAGGTGCGCAGTTACAGCCGCGGCTGGCCCACGGTGTTCGACACCGCGCTGGGCAGCCGGCTGCGCGACGAGACCGGCCGGGAGTATCTGGACTTCTTCGGTGGCGCCGGGGTGCTGAACTACGGGCACAACAACCCGGTGTTCAAGGAGGCGCTGCTCGACTACATCTCGCGCGACGGGGTCGCGCACTCGCTCGACATGGCCTCGGTGGCCAAGCGCGAATTCCTCGAATCGATCGAGTCGCGCATCCTGACCCCGCGCGGGCTGGACTACAAGGTGCAGTTCCCCGGGCCCACCGGCACGAATGCGGTCGAGGCGGCGCTCAAGCTCGCCCGCAAGGTCACCGGGCGCGAGTCGGTCATCAACTTCACCAACGCCTTCCACGGCATGACGCTCGGGTCGCTGTCGGTGACCGGTAACTCGATGAAGCGCGGCGGCGCCGGCATCCCGCTGGTGCACGCCACCCCGATGCCGTTCGACAACTATTTCGACGGGGTCACCGAGGACTTCCACTGGTTCTCCCGCGTGCTCGACGACTCGGGTTCGGGGCTGAACCGTCCGGCTGCGGTGATCGTGGAGACCGTGCAGGGCGAGGGCGGGGTCAACGTCGCCCGGCCCGAGTGGCTGCGCGGCCTGGCCGAGCTGTGCGCCGAGCGCGATATCCTGCTGATCGTCGACGACGTGCAGATGGGGTGCGGGCGCACCGGCCCGTTCTTCTCCTTCGAGATCGCCGGCATCACTCCGGACATCGTGACGGTGTCCAAGTCGATCTCCGGGTTCGGGTTGCCGCTGGCGCTGACGCTGTTCAAGTCCGAGCTGGACATGTGGCTGCCCGGTGAACACAACGGCACCTTCCGCGGCAACAACCACGCCTTCGTCACCGGCCGCGCGGCGCTGGAGACCTACTGGGCGGACGACAAGCTGGAGAAGGAGACCCTGCGCAAGGGCGAGATGGTGCGCGGACGGCTCGATGAGATCGCCGACGGCCACGATGGGGTCAGCACGCGCGGGCGCGGACTGATCCAGGCGCTGGCCTTCGCGGACAAGGCTGCGGCCGGGAAGGTGTGCGCGGCGGCGTTCGACCGCGGTCTGCTGCTCGAGACCGCTGGCCCCGACGACGAAGTAGTCAAGCTGCTGCCGCCGCTGACCACCACCGACGAGGAGTTCGCCGAGGGGCTCGACATCATGGCCGAATCGGTGGATCAGGTCCTGGGCTAGACCGGGACGGATCGAGAAGACCGCGGCGGCGGCCGGCGGGGAGTGCCCCGCCGGGCCGCCGTCAGGCCTGGAAGGCCGAGCCGGCGGCCCGGGTGACGACCATCCGGCCGACCACCGAGCGCGGGGACAGCCGCAGCAGCGTGTCGACCAGTTCGACGATGTCGCCGACCGGGATCATCTCCTCGGGGCCGATGCGGTCGTGGACCCAGGCCGACATGTCGGTGTCGACGTAGGCCGGGGCCAGCGAGGTGGCGACCACCCCGCCCGCGGCCTCCTCGGCGTTGAGCGTGTCGATCAGCGACAGCAGCGCCGCCTTGGTGGCGCCGTAGACCGCGAGCCCGGCCTCCGGGTAGACCCCGGTGATCGACGACAGGGCGATCACCTTCGCCCCGGTCGCAGGTGCCGCGGCGGCGCCGGCGCGCAGCAGCGGCAGGGACTGCTGGATCAGCGTCATCGGGGCGCGCAGGTTCACCTCCACCGAGCGGGTGAAGCGCCGATCGGGATAGTCCTCGATCCGCCCGGCCGTGCCCACCCCGGCGTTGAGGACCAGCCCGTGCAGCACCGAGAACCGGTCCCGGTGGGCGGCCACCAGCGCGGGCGGATGGCCTGGATCGCTCAGGTCGCCGGCGACGGTGAGCACCTCCGGCGCCCCGTCGGCGCGCAGGGTCTGCGCCACCTCGGCCAGGGCGTCTTCGCTGCGCGCGGTGATGGTCAGCCCGTATCCGCGTTCGGCCAGCCGGCGGGCGATGCCCAGCCCGATCCCGCGCGAGGCGCCGGTGATCAGCGCGGAGCGCGGCGCGGCGGAGCCGGGGCTCATCGGTGCCTGCGCACCGCGGCCAGACCGGCCGCGAGCAGGATCGGGACGGCGTCCTTGGCGGTGTCGAACCCGTCGCCCACGGTCGCCCCGGACCGGTAACGGTGGTCGATCCCGGCGGCGATGACCGCGAGTTTGAAGTTCGCCAGACCCAGGTAGAAACCCCAGTGGCGCAGTTGGCGGCCCGAGACCTGCGCGTACTGCTCGGCCAGTGCCTCGGGTGCGGGCAGCCGCGGGCTGGTCCACGCGGCCGGCTCGCCGAGCACCAGCTCGAGCGCCGGATTGCGGTAGACGCACATCAGCGCCACATCGGTGAGCGGATCGCCGAGGGTGGACAGCTCCCAGTCGACCACCGCGCGCACCTCGGCGATGTCGTCGGCGGCGACGATGGTGTTGTCGATCCGGTAGTCCCCGTGCACGATGGTCGCCGCCGACTCGGTCGGGATCATCGCCTCGAGCTCGCGGTGCAAGGCGGTGGCGTCGTCGAGATCGTGGGTCTTCACCCGCGACCACTGCTTGGCCCACAGCCCCACCTGCCGGGTCAAAAACCCTTCCGGCCGGCCGAAGTCCTCGAGCCCGACCGCGCGGTGGTCCACCGAATGCAGATCGGCGAGTACGCGCACGAGCCGATCGGTGCAGCGGGCGAGCTCGGCGTCGGAGTGGGGCTCGAGGTCGTCCATGTTGCGGATGACCGTGCCGTCGACGAACCCGGTCATCGCGAACGGTGCGCCGAGCACCGAGGTGTCCTCGCACAGCACCAGCGCCTCGGGCACCGGCACGATCGAGCCGCCGAGCGCGGAGACCACCCGGTATTCGCGCGCCATGTCGTGCGCCGAGGGGGTCAGCCCCGACACCGGTGGACGGCGCAGCGCCCAGCGCCGCCGCCCGTCGGTGACTGCGTAGGTCAGGTTCGATTTGCCGCCGGCGATCAGTTCGGCCGACAGCGGCCCGGCCAGTTCGATCCCCTGCGCGGTGAGATGGTCCTGCAGTCGCGGCAGGTTCATCGCCTCGTCGGTCACTGCTGCTCCTTCTCGGCCGCGGTGCGCGCCCGGCGCACCGCTCGTTTGGCGATCGCCCACCGGTGCACCTCGGAAGGGCCGTCGTAGACCCGGAAGGGCCGGACCTCCCGGGAGAGCCGGGCCAGCGGCAGGTCCTCGGACATGCCGAGTCCGCCGCAGATCTGCATGGCGTTGTCGACGATCCGGCCCACGGCCTCGGCGCCGAAGGTCTTGGCGATCGAGGTCGCATCGTCGGCCGTGCCGCCGGAGTCGAGTTCGTGGCAGGCCTGCATGAGCAGCGCGCGGGTGGCGGCGATGTCGATCTCGTTGTCGGCGATCATCTTCTGCACCATGCCCAGATCGCCCAGGCGCGAGCCGAAGCCGCGGCGCCGGACGGCGTAGTCGACCGCGATGTCGTGGGCGCGGCGGGCGGCGCCGAGCCAGCGCATCACGTGGGTCATCCGGGCCGGGCCGAGTCGCACCTGCGCACCCGCATAGCCCTGGCCGACCTCGCCGAGCACGTTCTCGTCGGGGACGAACAGTTCGTCGAAGGTCACCTCGCAGTGTCCGCCGATCATCGCCCGGTCCAGGGTGGTGATGTGCCGGCCGACGGTCAGGCCGTCGCTGTCGGCCGGGGCGAGGAACATCGTCGCCCCGCCGCGGTCGCCCGGGGCGCCCTCGGTGCGCGCCATGATGATGAAGAACCCGGCGCCGTCGGCGCCGGTGATGAAGTGCTTGGTACCCGAGATCCGCCAGCCGCCCGCGACCTGCTCGGCGGCGGTGGTCAGTGCCGCCGGATCCGATCCGGCGCCCGGGGCGGGCTCGGTCATCGCGAACGCCGACCGCACCTCGCCGCGGGCCAGCGGTGCCAGGAACTCCTCGCGCTGCCGCGCGTCGGCGATCAGGGCGAGCATGTGGATGTTGCCCTCGTCGGGCGCGCCGATGTGCAGGGCGGTGGGCCCGAACAGCGAGTAGCCGCCCGCCTCGAAGACGGGGGCGCGCTCGGTCATCGACAGCCCGTGCCCGCCGTATTCGGTGGGGGCGTGCGGGGCGAACACCCCGGCCTCGCGCGCGGCCTGCTGCAACTGCACCCGCAGCGTGTCACCGCCGGCAGCCTCGATGTCGCCGCCGTGACGGTCCTCGATGGGTAGGACGTGGGACTCGATGAAGTCCCTGGTGCGCGCGACCAGATCGCGCACGTGCGGTTCCTGCTGCAGGTCGATCGCCATGGACCCCACTCCTCACAGTCCCTACCGAGCGATCGCTCGGTGGTGGTGTCGACCGTGTCACAGTCCGCTCCGGCGGTCAAGGTCTGCAGGGGTCCGGGCCGAGCCGCCGGGGGCGACTCAGCGGAAGGTGCTCAGGTCCTCGTCGCCGGTGCGCAGGTGCGCGTACTCGTTGACCGTGATCACCGACATGCCGCGGCGACCGACGGTCAGCGTGGTGATCGAGGTGTTGACCATCGATCGGGCCAGGGTGGGCCAGTGGTGATCGGGCACCTGCCACAGTTCGGCCACCAGCCGGGTGATCGCCCCGGCCGAGGAGACCACCACCGCGCACCGGCCCGACCCGGCGCGGCCGGCCGCCCGGTCGGCGGCCTCGCGGATCCGGGCCCGGAACCCGGCGTAGCTCTCGGTGTCCGGCGCGGCAGGTGCGGTGTCGGCGATCCAGTCGGCCAGGCCCGCATCGAGCAGCTGCTGATAGGCGCGGCCGTCCGCGTACTGGGCGGCGTCGGCGCGGGCGACCGTGGCGGGCATCGGATACTCGTTCCACCCCGGGTCGACGATCGGGGCGGGCGGGGCCGCGAACCGGTCGAGCACGTGCGCGAGCGTCTGGCGCTGGCGCGGCAGGTCTCCGCTCACGGCGGCGGTGACCGTATCGGTGCGCCGGCGCAGCTCGGCTCCGGCCAGGCGGGCCTGGCGCACCCCGAGGGCGGTGAGCGCGCCCGCGGCGCCGGGGGTCGCCGCCGGCACGCCGTAGGCGCTCGGATCGGCCTGACCGTGACGGACCAGATGGATCACTCCCATGGCGCTCACCCTAGAGCGGGCCGGCCCGGGTGCGGGGTGTTCGCGCCGGGCCCCGCGGCGCGGGGCCCGGCCGCTACGGTGAGAGACCATGAGCGGCGAACAGGACTCCGGCGACCAGGTGCACGCCCGCGGCGGCGAGCTCGTCTACTCCGGCGGCGGCTGGCGCGACTACGGCGAGTCCGGGCTGGCAGCCCCGCTGGCCGCGGCGCTGGCGGAGTTCGTCACGCACGGCTACCACGGCACCTCGGTGCGTGAGATCGCCGCGCAGGCCGGGCTGTCGGTGCCGGGCTTGTACTACCACTACCCGTCCAAGCAGGCGCTGCTGCGCGGGCTGCTCGAACAGACCATGGACGAGCTGCTGGCCCGCTCCGAGGCGGCCGTGGCCGAGGCCGGCGACCGGCCCATCGAGCAGTTCGACGCGGTGGTCGAATCGCTGCTGCGCTTCCACATGTACCGGCGGGGCCAGGCCTTCATCGGCTCGACCGAGATCCGCAGCCTGGACGCCGAATACCGCGCGTCCTACATCGGCCGGCGGGACCGGCAGCAGCGCATGGTCGACCGGATCGTGGCCGCCGGCGCCGAGGCCGGGGAGTTCGCCACCCCGTATCCGCGCGACGCCGCACGGGCGGTGACGGTGATGTGCGTGGGGGTGTCGACCTGGTACCGCGCCGACGGCGACCTGGCGGCGGACGAACTGGTGCGGCGCAACCTGCGGATCGCCCGCGACATCGTCGGCTACGCCGGCGCGTAGGACCGGTCAGGCGGCCGTGTCCTCGATGGGGATCCACAGTTCGTACCGGCCGTGGGTCTGCGCGTCGTCGGCGAAGTCCATGACGACCATCTCCGGCCCCGGCGCGCTCTGGTAGGAGTTCGCGGGGAACCACTCCCCGAAGGCCTTCGGCCAAAGCTCCTGCAACGCAGCGGGGAACGCCCCGCTGGACTCCACGACGAGCCACGTCAGGGCGGGCACGTCGAGTCGATCGAGATCATCGGGAACCGGTCTGCTCGTCGCCGCCGCGACATAGAAGTCCAGCTCGGTGCCTTCTTCCCGCGTCGGTGAGATCGCGTCATGGACGCTGAGCCCGCCGGCAGGCTCCTGGTCGGACAGGCCGGCGATGCGTTCCCGCTGCGCGGGGCTGATCTGCGCGACGAACTCTGCCGCCGTCGGGTTCACCCCCGCATAGATGAGCGGGATGCGGGTGCGCAGCCCGGCCAGCGTGAACGCATCCTTTTTCACGATGCGGTAGTTCATGGTCGTGTTCCCTTCGATGGTGATGGCGAAGGTGAGCATCGGCTGGGATCGCAGAACCGCTCCCGGCAGACGTGCGTCCGCGGGGCCGACTCCGTGGACGGCCTTGAACGCGCGGGAGAACGCGTCGGCGGAGGAGTATCCGAACCGGACCGCGAGGTCCTGCAACGCCTCTCGCCCCGAAACGACCGATGCGGCCGCGAGGGTCATACGTCGCCGCCGTACGTACTCCGACAGAGGCATGCCTGCCAGCGAGGAGAACATCCGACGGAAATGGTGCTCGGACATCAGCGCGATCCGGCTTGCGCGACACACGTCGACTTCCCCGGCGAGTTGACCCTCCACCGATGCGATCGCCTGGTTCAGCAGCTCCATGCTCACCTTCCTTCCACTGTGACGTTAGGGAAGTGCAAGGGCGCAGGTCCGATGATCGATGCGCGATATTGTCGGGGCGTCAGGCGGCGCACCCGGGTGCTCAGCACCGTCTCGCCGACGTTGTCACATCTGCCGTGGCCAGAGTAATCGGCACGATCGGCGGTCCGTTCGTCCGCGGGCAACCCCGGAGGGGGCGGCCGTCACTCCGCCCGGGTCGACGACGTATTGCCGCCGCTCTGTCGGGTGCGACTCGGTTGTCCGCCGGGGTGACTGGCTCTACCGACTCGAGCCTTTCAGGCCCCGGGTGCGGTACGCGATCGTGGCATCGTTCACCGTCCCCGGGGCGTCGTTCCATCAGCTGTCGTTCCTGGCGTGTTGCCGACCTCCTGAGCGCGTGCAGCTAGTGGATTTCATCTGGACTCTCAGAGGTTCCGGCTGGGTTCCCGTCCAGTGCAGGGGAGGACCCCATTGCGTCGGCGTCGTCTTTGACCACATACACCTCCCAGGGCTCTGCGCCAGGGCCGTGGACCCACACCTTGTCTTGTACGGCGTAGCAGCACGAGGTGTCGTTCTCCTCGAAGGTGGACAGGCCGGCATCGGTGAAGCGGGTGGTGGCGGCGGTGACTTCTTCGGTGGTGTCCACCTCGACTCCGAGATGGTCCAGGCGGGTGTCTTGGCCTTGGTCGCCTTCGATCAGCACCAGCTTCAGTGGAGGGTCGGCGACTGCGAAGTTCGCGTAGCCGGGGCGGCGTTTGGTCGGTTCTACGCCGAACAACGTGGAGTAGAAGGTGATCGACGACTCCAGGTCGGCGACGCTGAGCGCAAGCTGTATGCGGGACATGGTGAACCTCTCCGCTTGTTTTGAATAATGTCAATACAAGGCTGCCTGAGGGCGCCCGGGCTGTCAATATCGACGAGCGTCGAATCAGTGGGTGTGGCGGTTCGTCTGGTCATCGTGAGGGACGGTGGCTGCACCCCGGAGTGTCCGGTGGTGTCGGGCCGGGCGGCCGTCAGTTGCCCGTCTGCGAGCGGGAACGGGTGTGTGACGCCCCTTCGCCGGTGAAGCCGGTGCTCGATAGGTGGGCATCGAGTGCCTGGACGGCGCTGCGCGCGGTGCGTCCGACGCCGATCAAGGTGGCTGAGGCCGGGCCGGTCCAGTCGCCGTAGCCGAGGAGGACCAGACCGGGGTCGCCCGCGGCATGGTTTCCCGTCAGCGCGATCCGGCCGCCCCCGGCGGCGCGCAGTCCGAGCGGACGCAGATGGCCCAGACTCGGGCGGAATCCGGTGCACCAGATGATCGCGTCGACCGGTTCGATGCGATCGCCGTAGACCAGGGCGTCGCTGGTGATCCGGTCGAACATCGGCCGGGCCACCAGCACACCCCGGTCCCGGGCGGCTTTGACCGGGGGCACCATCACGATGTCGCCGAGTCCGGCGACCCCGCCGGAGTCCGGGCGCCCGGTGGCCAGCTCTCGCGCACGGGACGCGGCGACGGCGAACAGTGCGCGACCGTCGACGTCGTCAGGGAGCAGCCGGGGCGGGCGCGGGGCCGCCCACCAGGTGTCCGCGACGGTGGACACCTCGGCGAGGATCTGTGCAGCGGAGTTGCCGCCGCCGACCACGGCGACCCGTCGGCCGGCGAAGAGTTCCGGCGACCGGTAGTCGGCCGTGTGCAACTGCATGCCGCTGAAATTCTGCATGCCCGGATAGCTTGGCCAGAACGGCCGACGCCACGTGCCAGTCGCGTTGATCACCGCCCGTGCACGCCACGTGCCGCGATCGGAACGGACCAGGTACGCGCCGTTCCCGGTCCGTGTCACCGCCGTGACCTGGACGGGTCTGAGCACCGGCAGGTCGTAGCGACGTTCGTGCTCGGCCAAGTAGGCCACGACATGGGAGGCCGGCGGGAACCCCGGACTCCACGGCGGCATGGGCCGGCCCGGCAGTGAGGAGTGTTCCGCCGGGGAGAACAGTCGTAGCGAGTCCCAGTAGTGCTGCCATGACCCGCCCGCCCCGGTCTCGGCATCGAGGATCACGAACTCCCAGCCGGTTCGACGCAGGTGGTAACCGGCGGCCAGACCGGCCTGGCCGCCGCCGATGACGACGACATCGATCGGTGTCGGTGTCTTGACGGGTGTCATCGGTCGCCTTTCCGTGCCGCGCGCGATCAGTGCCGGATCAGCTGCTCGGCCAGGGCGTCTATGCGGGCGGCGATGTCCGCGCGGATCAGGCGCATGCGTTCGATCCCGTCGATACCGCGTTCCGAGGGCTCATCGGTGTCCCAGCGTTCGAACCGCGTATCGGGGATCGGGTCGAGGTGTGCCTGCCCGCCGAGGACGACGAGCACGTCTACTTCTCGCACGATCTGCGGGTCGAGGGGTTTCGGGACTTCGTCGGAGATGTCGATGCCCCACTCGGCCAGTGCGGCGGCGGACAGCGCGTTGACTGCATCTCCCGGCCGGGTGCCGGCGGAGTGCACGGTGATGGCATCACCGGCGCTAGCGCGCATCAGCCCAGCGGCCATCTGTGATTTGCCCCCGTTCTTCACGCACACGAACAACACTGCAGGTCGAGTCATTTTCACAGCGGTCCTTCGAGTCAGAGGTCGGCGAGGTTCCGGTTCGACGTGCCGGGTCCCGGTGGCTGGTCACCGGGGCGATCGGCAGATCGTGACAGCGCATCTTCTGCGGGGAAACGTCCGCGCAGGCGCAGCGACAGATAAGCCAGACCCACCAGGATCGGCACCTCGATCAGCGGCCCGACCACCCCTGCCAGGGCCTGGCCCGAGGCGATGCCGAAGGTGCCGATGGACACCGCGATGGCGAGTTCGAAGTTGTTGCCCGCGGCCGTCATCGCCATCGCCACGGTGCGCTGATAGCCCAGCCCGATCGCGGCGCCGGCGGCGAAGGACACCGCCCACATCAGGGTGAAGTACAGCAGCAGCGGGATCGCGATGCGGGCGACGTCGAGCGGCCGGGAGGTGATGGCCTCGCCCTGGAGGGCGAACAGCAGCACCACGGTGGCCAGCAGCCCGTACAGCGCCCACGGCCTGATGCGCGGCAGGAAGGTGTGCTCGTACCACGCCCGTCCCTTGAGCTTCTCGCCGTAGTGGCGGGTGAGGAATCCGGCCACCAGCGGGATGCCGAGGAAGATCAGCACCGAGGCGGCGATCTGCCAGGGCGAGGCGTCGATGGAGGTCTGTGCCAGGCCCAGCCAGCCGGGCAGCACGTCGAGGTAGAACCAGCCGAGCACGGCGAACATCAGCACCTGGAACACCGAGTTGATCGCCACCAGTACCGCGGTGGCCTCCCGG
>JAJYRZ010000110.1 GCA_021793835.1 Actinomycetes bacterium
CCCGTACGCGGCGGCTACGCCCCCGGCACCGAGATCAGCAGCGCATCGCCCTGGCCGCCGCCCCCGCACAGCGCCGCGGCCCCCAGACCGCCGCCGCGTCGGCGCAGTTCGTAGGCCAGGGTGAGCACCACGCGCGCCCCGGACATGCCCAGCGGCTGGCCGACTGCGATCGCCCCGCCGTTGACGTTGACGATCTCCGGATCGATCTCCAGCTCCCGGGTCGAGGCGATGCCGACCGCGGCGAACGCCTCGTTGATCTCCACCAGGTCCAGATCGGCCGGGGTCACGCCCTGCTTGCGGCAGGCCGCGCGGATGGCGTTGGCCGGCTGGCTCTGCAGGGTCGAGTCCGGGCCGGCGACCACGCCGTGGGCGCCGATCTCGGCGATCCACTCCAGCCCGAGCTCCTCGGCCTTGGCCTTGCTCATCACCACCACCGCGGCGGCGCCGTCGGAGATCTGCGAGGCCGAGGCCGCGGTGATCGACCCGTCCTTGCGGAAGGCCGGGCGCAGGCCCGCCAGCGATTCGGCGGTGGTGTCCGGGCGGATGCCCTCGTCCCGGTCGACGACCACCGGCTCGCCGCGCCGCTGGGGCACCGAGACCGGCACGACCTCCTCGCCCATAGCGCCGGAGTCCCAGGCCGCGGCGGCGCGCTGGTGTGAGCGGGCGGAGAAGGCGTCCATGTCGGCCCGGGAGATCGGGTCGGCGTCGTTGTACTGCTCGGTCAGCTGACCCATGCCCTGATCGGTGAACACGTCGTAGAGCCCGTCGTAGTCCATGTGGTCGACCAGCGCGGTGTCGCCGTAGCGGAAACCGGTGCGGCTGCCCGGCAGCAGGTGCGGGGCCCGGCTCATCGACTCCTGGCCGCCGGCGACGACGACCTCGAACTCGCCGGCCCGGATGAGCTGATCGGCCATGGCGATCGCGTTCATGCCCGACAGGCACACCTTGTTGACGGTCAGGGCCGGCACGTCCATCGGGATGCCCGCGGCCACGGCGGCCTGCCGGGCCGGGATCTGACCGGCACCGGCGGTGAGCACCTGCCCCATGACGACGTAGTCGACCTGGTCGGCGGCGACCTTCGCGCGTTCGAGCGCGCCGGCGATGGCGATGCCGCCCAGTTCGGCTCCCGACAAATCCTTCAGGCCGCCGAGCAGACGGCCGATCGGGGTGCGGGCCCCGCCGACGATCACGGTGGTGGTCATGGGTTCTCCTCCTCCAGGTGCGGTCCGGCGGGCGGCCGCGCGGGGCGCGGCCGTTTTCCGATCCGGGCGTCGCCGACGCGACGCGATGGGGGTCACGATACCGTCGAGACCATGACCGAATCCTTCGTCACCGCCATCGACCACGTGGGCGTGGCCGTCGCCGACCTCGAGGCCGCCATCGCCTGGTACGACGAGCACCTGGACATGGTGCTCACCCACCAGGAGACCAACGAGGAGCAGGGGGTGCGTGAGGCCATGCTCGCCCCGCGCACGCCCGACGCGGCCGCCGGCGCCGCACTGCAGGTGCTCGCACCGCTCAACGACCAGTCCACGATCGCCAAGTTCCTCGATCGCAACGGCCCCGGTATCCAGCAGATGGCCTACCGGGTCACCGACATCGAGGGGATCAGCGCCAAGCTGCGCGACAAGGGTGTGCGGCTGCTCTACGACGCCCCGCGCCGCGGCACCGCGGAGTCGAAGATCAACTTCATCCACCCCAAGGACGCCGGCGGCATCCTGGTCGAACTCGTCGAGCCCGCCCGGAGCTGACCGCCCGGGGCGCAGCCCCCGCCTCTTCCGGCCGCGCCGGACACCGCTAAACCGCCGGTGTCCGGCGCGGCTCACGCGGTTTCGGCCCCGGTCACCGGTAACCTGGCAGGCATGTCGTACACCCCGGACACCTCCTCGGCCGTCTCCGCCTTCTCCGTGGTCCGTCGCGGTTTCGACCGCGATCAGGTCTCGGAGCACATCCGCCGACTCGAAGCCGAACTGCGGCTGACCGCCACCGACCGCGACGCCGCGGCCGCACAGAGCGCCGACCTGGCCGCTCAGCTCGACGACGCCCGCGACGAGATCGATCAGCTGCACGAGGAGATCGACCGGCTCTCGGTGCCCCCGACCACCGCGGAGGGGATGAGCGAGCGCATCGCGCGGATGCTGTCCCTGGCCTCCGACGAGGTGGCCGAGATGCGGGCCCAGGCCGCGCAGGAGGCGGCCGAGACCATCTCGGTGGCCGAGCAGGAGGCCGCCGATCTGCGTGAGGACCTGCAGCGCCGGCGCGCCGACCTGGAGTCGCGGCGCCAGGCGTTGGAGAAGGAGCACCGCCTGGCCATGGCGGCGGCCAAGGAGCAGGCCGACGATCTGCTCGAGGCGGCCGTCGCCGAACGTGAACGGCTCGACGCCCAGGCGCAGGTGCGCCGCGACCGCACGCACGAGCAGCTGCAGGAGGAGGTCGATCGCACCCGCAGCGAGGCGGCCGAGGAGGCCCGCACGATCGTGGAAACGGCCGATCAGCAGGCGCACCGACTGACCACCCTGGCCACCGAGCGGTATGCCGAGCTGCACCGGCTGCGGCTCGGTGCGCTCGACCGGCTCGCCGACCTGCACGCGAGCCTGGCCTCGGTCGACGATCTGCGCGCCGAGGCCGAAGCCGAGGCGGCGGCCGCCCCGGGCGCCGATCTCACCGCGCAGTCGGGCGAGGACGCGGGGGGCGATCCCTCTGCGCAGGACTCCCCCGCCGACGACGCGGCGACCGAGGCCGGGGAAGAGACCGCGACGGAGACGGCCTCGGCCTAGTCCGGATCGGGCCCGGTCGTCAGGACCAGCGGCGGGTCACGCCGCGGGTGTGGCGTCCGCCCCAGCAGCCGGTGTGCCAATGTCGGCGCACCCCGGCCCCGCCGAAGTCCTCCTCCGGCCAGGCCACCAGGTGGGCGGTTCCTGCGGCGATCGGGTGATCGCATCCCGGGCACCGGTAGACCTTGTTCGCCCGCGCAGCCGGGATGCGCCGCACGTAGTGGTCCACCCCGCCGGGGCCGGACTCCACCTGCGCGAACCCGTCGAGGTTCAGATCGCGCGGGACCGGCCGGAACTGCTTATCCCGCCGGCCGGCGGACCGGCGGGCGGATCGACGACGTCCCTTGGCCACGGCGATCAGAACAGCCGGAACTCGTCGGAGGGGGTGCCGCGCAGCTCATCGTAGTCCAGCACCAGGCAGCGGATGCCCCGGTCCTCGGCCAGGGTGCGCGCCTGCGGCTTGATCTGCTGGGCGGCGAACACCCCCGTCACCGGGGCGAGCAGCGGATCGCGGTTGAGCAGTTCGAGGTAGCGGGTGAGCTGTTCGACCCCGTCGATCTCCCCGCGCCGCTTGATCTCCACCGCCACGGCCGCCCCGGCCTCGTCGCGCACCAGCAGATCCACCGGGCCGATCGCGGTCGGGTACTCGCGCCGCACCAGGGTGTAGCCGTCACCGAGCGTGTCGACGTGTTCGGCCAGCAGTTCCTGCAGGTGCGACTCGACCCCGTCCTTGACCAGTCCGGGATCGACGCCGAGTTCGTGGGTGGAGTCGTGCTCGATCTCCTCGATCTGGATCCGCAGGGTGTCGCCGGCCTTGTTGGTCACCGTCCACACGTCGCCGTCGACCACCAGGTCGCACGGCGGCGACATCCAGTTCAGCGGCTTGTAGGCGCGGTCGTCGGCGTGGACGCTGATCGAACCGTCCGACTTGAGCAGCAGAAGCCGTTTGGCCATGGGCAGATGAGCGCTGAGCCGGCCAGCGTAGTCGACCTGACAGCGGGCAATAACGAGTCGCACGCGGACAACCCTACGGCGTACCCGCACGGGCCGGTGCCTGCGTGTCCCTTCATTCCCCGCAGGATCCGGCCTAGTGTCGAGGCCTATGCGCCAGCCAGATCACATTCCTGCTCTCGGCGCCCGCATCCTCGGGCCCGAGGACGAGCCGCCCCGGCGCAGGCGTCTGCGCATCCAGTTGCTGCTGACCGTGATGCTGCTGACCACCAATGCGATCGCGGTGGCGATCGCGGCCGCGATGATCACCGCCGTGGTGCCGGGCCCGACGGTGTTCGTGCCGGCGCTGCGGCTGGAGAACTTCGTCCTGGTCCCGGTCTACGTGCTGGTGGCCTTCGTGATCGGACTGGTGTGGATCACCCGGATGGCCCTGCGGGATCTGCGCTGGGCGATCCTCGACCGGCCGCCCGAGCGCGGCGACCTGCGCGCCACCTTGTCGCTGCCCTGGCGCATGACCGGCGTCCAGGCCGCACTGTGGGCGATCGCGACCGTGCTGTTCACCCTGCTCTACGGCCGCAGCGACCCGATCCTGTACTTCATGGTCGGGTTCACCCTGGTGTTCGCCGGCACCATCAGTTGCACCCTGGGCTATCTGTTCGCCGAGTTCTCGCTGCGCCCGGCCGCCGCCCAGGCCCTGGCCGCCTCGTCGTCGATCCCGCGCTCCCGCACCGGGGTGACCGCACGGATCGTGCTCTCCTGGATGATCGGCAGCGGCATCCCGGTCGCCGGCACGATGATCATCGCAGTGTTCGGCCTGACCTACGGCGACTACACCGCGGCCGACATGGCGGTGCCGATGCTCGCCCTGGGCGGAACGACCCTGCTGGTGGGACTGCTCACCACCCGGCTGATCGCGGCCGCCACCCTCGCCCCGGTGCGCACGGTGCGCGCGGCGATGGCGACGGTGGAGACCGGGGACCTGGACGCCGACGTGGTGGTCTTCGACGGCACCGAGCTGGGAGATCTGCAGAGCGGCTTCAACCGGATGGCGGCCGGACTGCGCGAGCGCGAGCACATCCGGGACCTGTTCGGCCGGCACGTGGGCACCGAGGTGGCCCAGGCGGCGATGGACAGCGATGTCGAGCTCGGCGGTTCGGTGGTCGAGGTGGCGGTGCTGTTCGTCGACATCATCGGGTCCACGGCCATGGCCATGGAGGCCAGCCCCACCGAGGTGGTCGAGGTGCTCAACCGGTTCTTCGCGGTGGTGGTCGACGAGATCCACGCCCACGGCGGCACGGTGGACAAGTTCCAGGGCGATGCGGCGCTCGCGGTGTTCGGCGCGCTGCGCCCGCTCGACGATCCGGCCGGGGCGGCGCTGGCGACCGCGCGCACCATGCACGCCCGGCTCACCGCCGAGGTGCCGCAGATCCGTGCCGGGATCGGGATCAGCGCCGGACCGGCGGTGGCCGGCAACATCGGCGCACACAGCCGCTACGAGTACACGGTGATCGGCGATCCGGTGAACGAGGCGGCCCGGCTGTCCGAACGCGCCAAAGAACATCCCCTGCCGGTCCTGGCCTCCGGCTCGGTTTACGCCCGCGCCCAGGCCGCCGAGCAGCGCCGGTGGACCGATGTCGGCGCGGTGGAGCTGCGCGGTCGCGGCGTCCCCACCGTGCTGCTCACCCCGGTCGAATCCACCCTGCCCAGCAGCGCCGGACAACAATCCTTCATATCATCGCAAACCACCCCTGAACAGGCCTGATTCCGCGAAGATTAATCACCACTACAGTCCGTAGTATTGTTACTCACACTCTGCTGACTTCCCCGTTCGGGCTGCCTAGATTCCCAGTCATGAGCCTTGATGACACGACCCTGGACCTGATCCGCACCACGCTGCCGGTCGTCGGTGGCGCCATCGACCGGATCACCCCGAACTTCTACCGGCGCATGTTCACCGCTCATCCCGAGCTCGAACGCGATCTGTTCAACCGCGGCAACCAGAAGCAGGGCGAGCAGCAGAAGGCCCTGGCCGGCGCGATCGCCGGTTACGCCCGGCTGGTCACCGGCGACGATCCCGCCCAGGCTCGGCCGATCCTGTCGCGCATCGCCCACAAGCACGCCTCATTGGGCATCACCGCCGACCAGTACGCGATCGTCCACCGCCACCTGTTCGACGCCATCGGCGAGGTGCTCGCCGAGCAGCTGACCGACGAGATCGTCGCGGCCTGGGACGCGCTGTACTGGCAGATGGCCGACGAGCTGATCGAGGTCGAGAACGGGCTCTACGCCGATGCCGGGCTCACCCCCGGCCGGGTCTGGCGCGAGCTGGTGGTGCGGCGGCGCACCCAGGAGAGCGCCGACACCGTGTCGTTCGAACTCGCCGCCGCCGACGGGTCGGCCCTGCCGACGTACCGGCCCGGCCAGTACGTCTCGGTGCAGGTGCCGATGGCCGACGGGGCGCAGCAGATCCGCCAGTACTCCCTGGTCGGCGTGCCGGGCGCGGACACCTGGCAGATCAGCGTCAAGGTCGTGCCCGCGACCTGGCTGGCCGACGGCACCGAGACGGACCCCGGGGAGGTGTCCAACCACCTGTACCGGGAGTTGTTCGAAGGGGACACCGTCCGGGTCTCCCACCCGTTCGGCGATCTGGTGCTCGAGGACGGCGACGGTCCGGTACTGCTGGTCTCCGCGGGCATCGGCTGCACCCCGATCATCGGCATGTTGCACCACCTGGCCGCCACCGGCACCGACCGGCCGGTCTCGGTGCTGCACGCCGACCGGTCCCCGGCCGATCACGCGCACCGCGCCGAGCTGCAAGACCTGGTCGCCCGGCTGCCCCGGGCCCAGATGCACCGCTGGTACGAGGATCTGGGCACGCGCAGCGCCGCACGGGTCTACCGCGGGCGGGCGGACCTGTCCCGGATCGAGATCCCGGTCGAGTCGACCGTGTACCTGTGCGGGCCGCAGCCGTTCATGGCCGATGTCCGCCGGGGTCTGATCGACCGGCATCTGGCGCCCGAGGCCATCCGCTACGAGGTCTTCGGCCCCGACAGCTGGCTCAGCGCCGTGTAGTCCTGTGTCCCGGCACCGGACCACAGTGCCGGTGCCGGGCCGCCGGTCAAGAACCGTTCTGCGTCTCCGGTCCTGACGGACGCCGGCCGCGCACATCAGGATCGTCGTCGGTTCCCGGACCCTGTGTGTCGCTGCCGCGTTGCATCAGGCCGACTCCTCTCGTCGTCGCGGTCGTCCTCAGTAGGCCTGAGCCCTCGGCCGCCGTCGCCTCGCATACCCGCCCCCGGCGACCGGCACACGCCGGGCCTTTACGTTTCGGTCCTCGGCACTGCGGGTATCACCGTCCTGCACGCACCATCGCGTCATGGCCCGGAAGGAGTCGCCACGATGATCGACGCCAAGGATCTTCGCGCACTGCTGGAGGCACCGGAGTCCGCCACCCTCGTGGTGGCCGAGGGCGCCGCGACGATCGATCAGGAAGCCCGACGCACGCCCGGGATGGAAGTGATCTCGCGTGCGGCGCTCGCCGCTCAGCTCGGCGCCGCCCCGTCCGACGAGGAGCTGCGGCAGGTGGCCTCCCACCTGTCGGCGGCCCTCGCCGAACTCGGCGGCTGAGTCAGCGCTCGGGCCGCGGCGGTCCGTCCTCCGTCGGGGTGGGAGGGGCCGCCGCACCGCGCCGGTGGCCGTGTCCGGGCGCCGAGGCGGCGTCGCTGTGACTATCGACGACGCAGCGCACCGTGGCCGGTTACGGTCGACCCAGTCCGTCGGGCGGCCCGGACCATCAGGCGCGTCCCCGAGCGCAAGGAGCAGCATCACCATGGCAGCCACGGTCGCCGATCAACTCATCACCGCTCTCGTCGACGCCGGGGTGCGCCGGATCTACGGCATCGTCGGCGACAGTCTCAACCCGGTGGTCGACGCTGTGCGCCGCACCGGCGGCGCCGAGGCCGGCGGCATCGACTGGATCCATGTGCGCCACGAGGAGGCGGCCGCCTTCGCCGCCTCGGCCGAGGCGCAGCTGACCGGCCGGCCCGCGGTGTGTGCCGGCTCGTGCGGGCCCGGCAACCTGCACCTGATCAACGGGCTCTACGACGCGCACCGATCCGGCGCACCGGTGCTGGCGATCGCCTCGCACATCCCCAGCAGCGAGATCGGGCAGGGCTACTTCCAGGAGACCCACCCGGATCGGCTGTTCGTCGAATGCTCCGCCTACACCGAGCTGATCTCCAATCCGGCGCAGGCCGCCGGGGTGGTGGGCACCGCCCTGCAGACCACCATGGCCGCGGGCGGGGTCTCGGTGATCACCCTGCCCGGTGATGTGGCGATGGAACCCGCGTCGGGTTCGGTGCTTCCGCCGGCCGTGCCCGGGACCGCCCGCCTGGTGCCCGATACGCAGACCATCGACCGGCTCGCCGCCGAGATCGGTGCGGCCGAGACGGTCGCGATCTTCGCCGGCTACGGGGTGCGCGGCGCGCACGACGAGGTGATCGCGCTGGCGGAGAAGATCGGCGCCCCGATCGGTCACTCGCTGCGCGGCAAGGACTTCATCGCATACGACAACCCCTACGACGTGGGGATGACCGGGCTGCTCGGTTACGGCGCCGCCCACGCCGGGATGCACGACGCGGATCTGCTGCTGATGCTCGGCACCGACTTCCCCTACGCCCAGTTCCTGCCGGGCAAGGTGCGCACCGTGCAGGTCGACATCGATCCGGCCCGGCTCGGTCGGCGCACCGCGGTGCAGCTGCCGGTGCTCGGCGACGTGCAGGCCACGGTCGCGGCCGTGCTGCCGAAGATCGCGCGCAAGAACGATCGGGCCTTTCTCGACCGGTGGTTGAAGCGGCATCGGCAGATGCTCGACAAGGTGGTCGGCGCCTACACCGAGGACGCCGAGAAGTTCGTGCCCATCCACCCCGAATACGCGGCCTCGGTGCTCGACGAACTGGCCGCCGACGATGCGGTGTTCACCACCGACACCGGCATGTGCAACGTGTGGACCGCCCGCTATCTGCGCGCCAGCGCCCGGCGCCGGTTCCTGGCCTCTGCCAACCACGGTTCGATGGCCAACGCCCTGCCGCACGCGATCGGCGCCCAGCTGGCAGAGCCGGGCCGGCAGGTGATCTCGGTGTCCGGCGACGGCGGGTTGGCGATGCTGCTGGGCGAACTGCTCACGGCGGTCATGTACGAGCTGCCGGTGAAGATCGTGGTGTTCGACAACTCCACACTCGGCATGGTCGAGGCCGAGATGCTCGTCGACGGTCTGCCCGACTTCGGCGTGGACGTCCCGCAGGCCGACTACGCCGGCATCGCCCGCGCCGCCGGTCTGCACGCGGTGCGCGTCGAGCGGCCGGAGGATCTGCGCGCGGCACTGACCGAGGCGCTGGCGACCGACGGTCCGGCCCTGGTCCAGGTGCTCACCGATCCGCGCGCACTGTCGATGCCGCCCACGGTGACCGGTGAGCCGCTGCGCGGTTTCGCCCTGGCGATGAGCAAGACGGTGCTCACCGGTGGGATCGGCGAGGCGGTGGCGCTGGCCCGGTCGAACCTGCGCAACATCCCGCGGCCGTAGCCCCGAACCGTTAGCGGTGCAGCGCCGTCACCGCCCGGTCGATGCGGCTGAGCGAGCGCACCGCCAGCCGCAGCACCCCGGGGGTCTGCACGTCGGTGACCATGGCGCGCAGCTCCGCCGGATCGGCGGGCCGGCCCGGGCGCCGGCCCGCCACCGCGCGGCGGGCGCGCAGCAGATCACGCTGGACCACCTGGGCGGCGCGGGACAACCGCGCGGCCGCCTCCGCGCCCGCTCCGTCCTGCGCCTCGGTGCGGGCCGCGGTGGCTCCGGCGCGCGCCAACGCATGGGCCGATCGGTTGGCGTTCTGCAGCCAGCGCAGCTGCCGGTCGACCGAGCGCCGGATGCGGCTGGCGGGCACCAGCTGCAGCGGTTTGGCCGCCTCGAGCACCTCCTGCAGTGCGGTGTCGAGTTCACGGGTGGTGGCGAACACCGGGCTGGGCACCCCTGGGGTGTGCACCGCGGCCACGGCCTGGTCGATCAGTCGCGCCATCACCGCCAGGTGCCCGTCGACCCGGTCGCGGTATTCGGTGCGGGTGCCGGTGGACACGATCGCGAAGGCCGCGGCGATCCCGACGGTGGCGCCCACCGCGGTCTCGGCCAGGCGCACCGAGAGCACCTCGGTGCTGAATCCGCCGATCATCGCGTACAGCACCACCACCAGCACGGTGATGAACAGGGTCTGCAGCAGGTAGGCCACCCGGGCGAGATAGAACGCGAAGAACACGCACACCACCATCACGCCCAGTTGCGCCCAGGGCCGGTCGCCGGTGGCCAGTGCAGCCAGCACACCGACCGGCACACCGATCGCCGTGCCGACGATCCGGTGGCCGCCGCGGGCCAGGATCTCGCCGCGGTTGCCGGCACCGTTGAACACCACGAACGCGGTGAGCACCGCCCAGTACCAGTGGTCCGGGGAGATCACGCCGCCGATGAGCATCGCCGCGGTGGCCGCGATGCCGACCTGGAGTGCCAGCCGTGTACTGGACTGCCACCGCCGCGGGGCCCGGGCTGCGCGCAGCAGCGGCCCCGTTTTTTCCTGCGCGGGTTGCGGGCCGGTCTCCTGTCCGCTGTCCACCGGTTCTGCGGGCGCCGGATCTGCCGACACCGGGTCTGCGGGCGGGGGCGTCCCGGTGAAGGCCTCGACGTG
>JAJYRZ010000111.1 GCA_021793835.1 Actinomycetes bacterium
CCGGTGGGGCTCGCGGCCTGGGGGCCGCGATCTCGCGGGCGTTCGCCCGCGAGGGTGCCAAGGTGGTCGTCAACTACCGATCCAGTGCCGATGCGGCCCGCGACCTCGTCGACGAACTCGGCGCGGACAAGGCTCTGGCCCACCGCGCCGATGTCACCGATCCGGACGAGGTCGCCGCACTGGTGGCTGCGGCCCGGGCGCACTTCGGCGCGCCGATCACCACCGTGATCAACAACGCGCTCGTCGACTTCTCCTTCGACGGCGACGCGCGCCCGAAGGCCGGGGAGATCGATTGGTCGCGCTTCGACTCCCAGCTCCAGGGCGCGGTGCGCGCGACGATGAACACCACGCAGGCAGCGCTGGCCGGGATGCGCGAGGCGGGCTTCGGCCGGATCGTGACCATCGGCACGAACCTGGTGCAGAACCCGGTGGTGCCCTATCACGACTACACCGCCGCCAAGGCCGCAGCGCTGGGCCTCACGCGCACCCTCGCCGCCGATCTCGGCGGTGACGGGATCACGGTGAACATGGTCTCCGGCGGGCTGCTGCGCACCACCGACGCCTCGGCGGCCACCCCGGACGCGGTGTTCGACCTGATCGCCCAGTCGACCCCGCGCGGCCGGGTGACCGAGCCGGCCGAGCTGGCCGATGCGGTGCTGTTCTTCGCCTCCCCGTGGGCGCGCGCGGTCACCGGCCAGAACCTGGTCGTCGACGGCGGCCTGGTCATGGACTAGAACCGTCCGGCCGGCCGGCGGCCGGGAGTCTCAGTCGCCGCGCCGGCGCCTCCTGATGTCGGGCAGCCAGAAGAAGAGGGACTTGATGATCCCGGGCGGCCTCGGCGGCGTCACGGCCAGATGGCGGGCAGCGGTGCGCCGATCCTTGGTGCGGCCGGTCAGCTCGTCCAGATCCACGTGCAGGCGCCGGGTGTCGACCGGCCCGGACAGCGAGTGGTACACGGGTGAATCGAAGGGGGTCCGGACCATGCCGTCGCCCCCGTGCAGACTCCAGGCGATCATCGCCAGCAGGTAGACCACACCCAGCGCCACTCCCGCCCCGAGTCCGCCGACGGGCGCCGACACCGCCGCGATCCACAGTGCAGCGGCCAGGTGCAGTCGCCAGAACCGGCGCACCGCAGCACCGATCTCGATGTCTCGGGTGGCGTCGATCGCGTCTTCGAGCCGCCACGCTGCGACCAGGGCGACCAGCGGCCCCACCCACGCCACGACGACCGCGACCGTGACCACTGCGTCCCCCCTTTTGCCGCGTCGCGCCCCACCGGGCCGATGCACCCGGACGACAGACTCTCCCGCCCCTCATCCTTCCCCGCGGGTGGGCCTGTCGCCATTCGGCGCCGGCCTGCCCACCGCCCCGCCGCGCACCGGCGCGGCCCCGGTTGGAACACTTGCCCTGTGGATCAATGGGTATGGCCCGCCTATGTGGGGATCTTCGGCGGGGTCGTGGTGTTCGCGGCGGTGTTCGTCCCGGCACTGGCGGTGCAGATGCGCCGGTACGGTCGGCTGAGTCTGCCCCGGCTGCTGGGCACCGCGGCACTGGCGGTGTACGGAGTGGCGCTGGTCGCCTACACGATGCTGCCGATGCCCTCGGGGGACGTGGCCGCCTGGTGCGCCCAGTACGCCACCGACGGCGCCCAACTGCGGCCCTTCCAGTTCGTCGACGACATCCGCTCAGGCACCGCCGGGCTCGGGCTGAAGGCCACCTTGACCAGCACCGTGGTGCTGCAGGTGGTGTTCAACGTCGCACTGTTCGTCCCGCTGGGCTTCTTCGCCCGCCGGTTCCTCGGCCGCGGGGTGATCGTCTCCACGCTTTTAGGCGCGGCCACCTCCCTGTTGATCGAGGTCACCCAGTACACCGGCATCTACGGGCTCATCCCGTGCTCGTACCGGGTGGCCGACGTCGACGACCTGATGGCCAACACCGCGGGCGCGCTGATCGGTGCGCTGATCGCCCCGCTGCTGCTCGGCTGGATGCCGCAGACCCGCGAGCTCGCCCGCACCCGGCTCACCCCGCGCCCGGTGACCACCTGGCGGCGCTGGGCAGGGATGCTCATCGACGCGGCCGCTGCGATCGCGCTCGGCGCGGTGCTGGTGATCTCACTGCGCTTCATCCGGGCCGGCGCCGGCCAGCACGTCACCCCCGGCGATCTGGAGCTCACCGAGTGGGTGCTGCAGTATCCGGTGCCGTTTCTGATCGTGTTCACCGCACCGGCCCTGTTCGGCTCCGGCGCCTCGCTCGGCCAGCGACTGGTGTGGCTGCGCCCGGTCACCTCGGGCGGCGCGCTGCCCGGACACGGCCGGCTGCTCGCCCGTGCCTGGGCGACCGGCGGGCTGTGGCTGGCGCTGCTGGCCGCGGCGGGTGCGCCCGAACTGCCTGAGGATGCGGCCACCGCACTGGATCGGGCGGCCGTGCTGGTGGCGATCGCTGCCGCACTCGCCGTGATCGGCGGCACGCACCGCGGCCTGTCCGGGATGGTCACCGGGCTGCACATGGTCGATGCGCGACCCGATGTCCAGGACAACGCGCAATCCGATCCACCGCAGAACCAGCGCCTTCCGCGAACCCCTGGTGACGGCACGCCTTGATCCTGAACGAATCTCGCCCTGTGCTGGATCCAGAGCCATAAAAACCATCATCGCGCTAGCGCCCGCGCTAGCATATGATGGTGGCGAAAGCTGACAAGATCCGCGCGGCACTCGAGCACAACCCCCGCTCGGTGTCCTACGACCAGTTCCATGCGCTGTGCGTGCGCATGTTCGGCGATCCGCGGCAGCGAAGCGGCAGCCATGCGGTGTTCACGACGCCGTGGCCAGGAGATCCGCGAGTGAACATCCAGCGCGGGAAGAACGGCGAAGCAAAGCCGTACCAGGTCAAGCAGGTGCTCGCGGCGATAAGGAAGTTGGAGGAGCGATCATGACCGACATCGATGTCCGGCGGTACTCCTACCGCGTGCAGTGGTCCCCGGAGGACGGGGAATATGTCGCCACCGTCCTGGAGTTCCCCTCGCTGTCCTGGCTCGATGAAGACCAGGCCGGTGCCTTACGCGGGCTGGTCACACTCGTCGGCGATGTGGTGGAAGACATGACCGCGAGCGGAGAGCAGGTGCCGCAGCCGTTCTCCGAACGGCACTACAGCGGGACCATCTACGTCCGCACCTCGGCGGCCGTGCACCGCCGACTGGTCATCGAGGCCGCCGAGAACGGGGTGTCTTTGAACCAGTGGGCGGCACAGCGACTGTCGAGCGCGTAGCCCCGGCAGGTTTCCCGGCGAAACCGCCATGGGCATGCCGGGTCGACCGAACCGCACGCCCCCGCCCGCTTGACCGGCGAGTGACGCACCGGGCGGGCGCAACCGCACTGGAACCACAGGAGCAGAAGTGACCGACCGCCCTTCCCTGATGACCGGACCGTCCTTCGTCGCCGTGGACGTGGAGACCGCCAACCGGTCCTGGGGATCGATCTGCGCGATCGGGCTGTCGGTGGTGCGCGGCGGCCGCCTGGTCGAATCCCACGACTGGCGGTGCCGACCGCCGGCGGGGATGGATCGGTTCGATCCGTTCAACATCGCCATCCACGGCATCACCGCGGCCGAGGTGGCCCGCGCCCCGTCGTTCGCCGACCGCTTCGCCGATCTGGTGGCGGTGACCGACGGTCTGCCGCTGGTCGCGCACAACGCGAGCTTCGACATCACGGCGCTGCGCAAGGCCGGGGCGGCCGAGCAGGTGGACTTCCCCGTCTTCGCCTACGGCTGCACGGTCGCCTTCGCGCGCAAGGATCTGCCCGCGCTGCCGAACCACAAACTGCCGACCGTCTCCGCCGCGCTCGAGGTCGAGCTGCGGCGCCACCACGACGCCTCCGCCGATGCGGACGCGGCCGCCCTGATCGCCCTGGAGCTGATGCGCAGGCGTCGGTCGGCCGACATCTACGACTACGCCGATGCGGCCGGGGTGCGGCTGGCCGGGCCGACCTGGCCGGCACCGCCGTGCTGCCGCGACCGCGCCGCGGCAGCACCGGCCGCTAACCCCGCGGCGCGGGACAGGTGGTCAGTGCGGGGAGTCTCCGACCACCAGGGGCAGGTCCGGATCGCCGGCCCACGCGGTCATCGACCCGTCGTAGACGGCGACGTCATCGCGGCCCAGCAGGGCGAGCACATGGGCGATGCCGGTGGCCGCAATCCCGCCGCCGCAGTAGGTGACCACGGTGCGGTCGGGATCGAGCAGACCGGCCTCCTCGGCCGCGGCGCGCAGCTCGGCCAGCGGGCGCAGCGTGCCGGTCTCAGCATTCCGGATCTGGAAGACCGGGAAGTTGATGCTGCCCGGGATGTGGCCGGGCCGGGCGTAATTGGTGACCTCCCCACGGTAGGTCTCGGGGGCGAGCACGTTGACCAGCAGCGTGTCGGCATCGCCGAGGCCGTCGGCGATCTGGTCGGTCGAGCGCAGCAGCGCGGGCCGCCGGGTGCCGGTGAAGGTGCGCGGGCGCGGGGTCGACACCGCATCGGTGACCTGACCGCCGAAGGCCCGCCAGGCCGGCAGTCCGCCGTCGAGCACGGCGACCGCGTCGAAGCCCTCCAGGCGCAGCTGCCACCACAGCCGCGTCGCCCAGAACCCGTCGTGCTGGTCGTAGACCACCACCCGGGCCCCGTCGCCGATGCCGAGCGCCTCCGCCGCGGCGACGAACCGGTCCCGACTTGGCACGGTCCACGGCTCGGCCGCGTCCGGGTCGGCGAAGTCGGTGAGCAGATCGGCGAACACCGCCCCGGGGATGTGGGCGCGGTCGTAGTCGGCCCGGCCGCTGGCCGGCACATAGGCACCGTCGGCGGGCACCGGCAGATGCGTGGTGGCGTCGACGACCACCAGGTCGGACGCGCCGAGGCGGGCGGCGAGCCAGTCGGCGTCGACCAGGTGGGCAGGCAGGGCGTCGGTCATCGGGCCGGGTCCTCTCATCACGCGGGGGTAGACGAAGGCGTCTCGTCCTTTCCGTTCTACGCGCCCGGCACCTCGGCCGATCCTGCGCACCCGGTGGGCAGGACTCTCCCGCTCACGAGAACACGGCCATGGCGTAGAGCCCGAACAGGGCCAGGTGGGCGACACCGTGCATCACGGTCACCCTGCTGTTCCCGAACGAGACCACCGTGAGCGCGATCGTCATCACCAGCAGCGCCAGGTTCGACGGGCCCTCCGCCAACAGGACGGTCTGCCCGGTGACCAGCCCGATGAGCAGCACCACCGGCACGGTCACGCCGACCGTGGAGACCAGCGCCCCGTGACACAGATTGCTCACCCGCTGGATCTGACCGGCGGCCGCGGCGTGCACGGTGGTCAGCGTCTCGGGCAGGAAGACGATCACGGCGATGAGCACACCGGGCAGCGCCGTCGGCGCCCCGACCCGGTCCACCGCGTCGTCGAGCAGCGGCGCGAGTTCGTGGGACAGCAGCACGATCGGGATCACGGTCACCACGAGGACCACGGCGCGGCCCCACAGACCCCGGCGATCAGTCGATGCGGCCGGCGCAGCAGGTGCAGCAGGCGCCGAGGCCGCCCGGTCGTCCGGTGCTGTGATCTCTTGGAAGTCCGACCTGTCCACCCCGACCTGCCGGGACAGGAACAGCGCGTACAACGCGATCATGCCGGTCGCCGTGGCCGCGGCCTGCCAGGGGCGCAGCGCCCCGCCGTCGCCGATCGCCGCAGGCAGGGCGAACGTCACCCCCAAAAGCACGATCAGCAGTGCCAGATAGATCGAGGTGCCCACCGGGTTGGGCCGCAGCCCGCGGCGACGCCGCGCAGCCACCACCAGTGCCAGACCGGCCGCGAGGTTCATGATGATCATCGATACGGCCATCACCGAATCCCGCGCGATCGCGGCGTGCTCGCCGGGGCCGAGCATCACCGCCGAGATCAGTGCGACCTCGATCAGCACGATCGACAGGGTCAGCACCAAGGTCCCGTAGGGTTCGCCGAGACGCCGGGCCAGTTGCTCGGCCTGGGTGACCACACCGGACGCGCACAGCACGATCACGACGACGATTCCGCAGAGCAGTAGAGCCAGGATCGGTGCGGCGAACCGGTCGTCCGGCCCCGGCCCGGCGAGGAACATCGCGGTCACCGCAGCCCAGCCGAGGAGGATTCTCGCTACGGCGCCCCGGCTCCACACCGGTGCCGTCGTGGTGGTCGTGCGCATATGGTCGGCCCGCCCTTTTACGGCGCGGGCCGTCCCGCTTCGGTCTCCTACGCTCTCGGGTCGTCCCGGGCGCTCTTGCTCGCCGACCTTACCCACCGGAAACGCACGGCGTCAGCGGTCGCCTGAGACACCTGCTGTGCCAGGCTCTTCCCTGCCGTCACCCCAGGCTGCCGGCCGCCAGCGCGCACACCTCTTCCAGCACGCCGGCGCACAGCAGGTCCGCACCGGGGAAGTCCGGTGTCGGGGACCAGATCGCGATGCCGTTGGGTCTGCCGAGCTCTGCGATCTGTACCGGATCGGAGCCGTCGAGTCCGGCGCGCACCAGGGCGCCGGACCTCCCGTCGGGGCTGTGGCTGGTCACATACAGCCGATCGCCGTGCACGGCGACATCGCCCGGCAGGCTGATCCCGTCCGCGGCGGTGAGCAGTTCGTCGACCCGACCGGTCACCGGGTCGACACGCACCACCCGGTCGCCGGCGGTGTCGGCGACGACCAGTGCGCCGCGGTGCGCGGCGATCCCGGTCGGCGACGACAGTCCTTCGCCCACCACCGTGGCCAGTCCCGATCCGTCCCGGCCGACCCGCAGGATCCGGTCGGCGTACAGGTCGGTGAAGTAGACGGTCCGGCCCGCGGTCGTCACCCCGGCGGGCAGCACCAGTTCCCCCTCGTGTTCTTCCAGTCCGGAGACGATCGTGCGGCGATCGGCGCCGTCCAGTCCCATGGTGACCAGACCGAAGTCGGCCTTGGCCCAGTCCGAGGCGATCAGCCGGTCGCCGCTGACGGCCAGGTCGTAGGGGGTGATCTCATCCGAGACGGTGCGCCGGTCGGCGCCGGTCAGGTCCGTGGACACGATTCCCGGCCGCGGCCCGGCCGTGTCGGCGATATAGAGCCGGCCCGCGCCGAGCGCCACCCCGGCCGGCCCGACCAGTTCGCCCGCCCGCTCGGTGGCCGTGCCGTCCGCGCCGATCTCGGCCACGGTGCCCCGGGCGTTGTCGGCGACGAAGATCCGCGCCCCGCCGGCAGGGTCGGCGTGTGCGGTACCGGACAGCCCCAGCCCGAGCGCTGCGGTCAAGACAGCGGCGGCTGCGATGCGGCCGTAGCGGCTCACCCCTGTGCCCATGTCGCCTCCCAGGACCCGACACCCCGGACTGTAAGCCACATCACACAAGAGGCGGTGGAGGCGCACCCGGTGGCGGGCGGCCGATTCTCAGCACCCACCCGAGGCCGGGAACCGGGGACACCCGGCAGACGATCGGTCAACGGCGCGCGCCCAGTGATGAAGCGTCAGCGGTGGGCGCGAACGGCGTCGGCGATGGCGGTGCGCGGGTCACGCCAGTCGATGCCCAGATCCGCGACGGTGGCCGAGTCGTCGACCGGGGTGGCGGCGGTCAGCAGCAGCGCGGCCTCATAGGTCAGCCCGTCGGCGATCGGCACGAACCGGCCGGCCGCATCCGAGACCCGGCCGAGCGCGCGCATCGCCCCCGGGGTCATGCGCACCCGCCGGATGGGCCGGCCCAGGCCGACCGCCAGAGCGTCGACCATCTCGTCGAAACCGAGCAGTTCGCCGCCGACGATGTAGCGGTGCGGGCCGCGCCCGGGGCGCATGAGCCGGGCGTGCACCGCGGCCACGTCACGCACGTCGACCATGGCCATGCCGCCGCGTACCGACGGGGCGATGCGGGCGCGCACCATCGGCGCCCAGCCGGATTCGGTGACCCCGACCGCGGTGTGGAAGGCCGGACCGACCACGGAGGACGGGTAGGTCACCACCACGGGGTGGCCGGCGGACTGCAGGCGGCGGGCCACCTGGTCGGCATAGCCCTTGGTCTTGGCGTACGAGCTGCGCCCGGGCGCGGTCGGGGTCTCGGGGGTGATGATCCCGGTCGGTGACGGGAACAGCGCCGCATAGCTCGAGACCGACACGATCGGGTCCAGCCCCAGGTCGACCGCCGTGGTCAGCACTGATTCGGTCGCGTAGGCGTTGACGTCCCACATCAGCCGGGTGCGTCGCTCATCGGTGCCGACCACGCCGGCGCCGTGGATCACCGCATCGGTGCCCTCGAGCAGCGCCGCGATGTCCGTGCCCTCGCGCACATCGCCCACATGGGTCTCGACCGTGCCGAGTCCGCGCAGCGCGGCGAGCACCGGCGCGTTCTGTTCGGCCGGGGTGACCAGCAGTCGCACCGCATGCCCGGCATCGAGCAGGGCCTTGACCGTGTGCGCGCCGAGATAGCCGGTGCCGCCGGTGACCGCGATGAACATCTGCTCTCCCCGTGTCGGTTGTCGGTATGGCGCCGACTCTATCCCGCGGCCGACACGGGCGGGGTATCCGCCCCTTCTCTTCGTGTGCTGCGGTAGGGCCCGCGGTACACAGCCGCGCGAAGCGCCGGTCGGTCACGGCGCCCAGTCGGTGTCCGCCCGCGCCGAACGGACGGTCGCCACCAGCACCGCGATCACCGACATCACGAGCCAGCCGCCGATGCCGGTCATCACCAGCCCCACCCCGACCGGCCGGTGGAGTCGTAGGTCGCATCCACCGCGAAAGCCGCCACGACTGAACTGCAGTTTAATGGTCCCCCCAGTCGGGCTCGAACCGACACTGGACGGATTTTAAGTCCGCTGCCTCTGCCAATTGGGCTATGGGGGGGCTGGCCGCACCTCGTCGATGGGGCGACGGAGGTCCGGCCGGTGACGACGGTACCGAGTCCGGGGCGTGAAGCCCTGGCTCGGCCGCCGTCAGTTGTTTAGGTCAGCGAGAGCACCAGTCCGTCGAGGATGTCGCGTTCGCTGATGATGATCTCGTCGATGCCGGCGGCCTTGGACACCGCCCGGGTCACGGCCCGGGCGACCAGGGCGCCGCCGCCGATCACGTCGACGCGCTTGGGGTGCATGGGCCCGAGCGCCGCGCGCTGGGCGTGGTCGAGCCCGGCCACGTCCGCACACACCTTCTCGAACTCGTCGAAGGCGATCGCCCTGCGGTGGATCTTGTCCGGGTCGTAGGAGTCCAGGCCGAGCGCGAGTGCGCCGAGCGTGGTCATGGTGCCGGCCACCCCGACCAGTGCGGTCGCCTCTGACACCGGCACGGCCGCCAGCGCCGCATCGAGGCGTTCGGCGATGAACTCCTCGGCCGCAGCGATCTCGGCCGCGGTGGGCGGATCGTCGTCGCCCAGCGCCCGTTCGGTGACTCGCACGCAGCCGATGTCGGCCGAGTGTGCGGCGGTGACCTCGCGGCCGTGGCCGAGCACCAGCTCGGTCGATCCGCCGCCGAGATCGACCACCAGCACCGGCTTGTCGCCGGTGTCCAGGTCGGTCAGGGCGCCGGCGAAGGACAGTCGTGCCTCCTCGTCGCCGGTGATGACCTCGGCGCGGGCGCCGCCGGCGACCTTGCCGAGCTCCTCGGCGGTCATGGCGAAGAACTCGTCCTTATTCGCCGCATCCCGGGTGGCCGAGGTGGCGGCCATGCGCACCTTCTCCACCCCTGCGGCCACCATCGCCTCGGCGTATTCGGCCAGCGCCACCCGGGTGCGTTCGATCGCGGCCGGGGCGAGCCGGCCGGTGGCGTCGACGTCCTCGCCCAGGCGCACGATGTGCATGCGGCGGTCGACGTCGATCAGCCGGCCGTCGGGGCCGGGCTCGGCGATGAGCAGACGGATGGAGTTGGTGCCGCAGTCCACGGCCGCCACACGGGTCATTTAGCTCAGGTCTCCTTCGTCGGGCCGCAGCTGGGCCAGGGTCGGCCAGTCGGCGGGCACCTTCGTCCCGCGCAGGCCGTGGTCGTCGGCGATCATCGCCACCGCCTCGTCACCGAAGGGGTTCAGTCCCGGCCCCTTGGCCAGCGAGTGGGCGGCGAGCACGTGCAGGCACTTGACCCGGTCGGGCATGCCGCCGCCGGTGAAGTCGGTGCCCAGGTCCTCGAGCGCGTTACGTTCGGCCAGATAGTCGTCGCGGGCGGCGCGGTAGCGGGCGGCCAGCGCCTCGTCCGCGGCCAGCCGGGCACTCATCTCCCGCATCACCCCCACCGACTCCAGCGCCCCGATCGCCGAGGTCAGCGCCGGTTCGGTGAGGTAGTACAGGGTCGGGAACGGGGTGCCGTCGGGCAGCCGCGGAGCGGTG
>JAJYRZ010000112.1 GCA_021793835.1 Actinomycetes bacterium
TCCGATCCCCCCCGCGCCGACCCCGATGTCCACGGTCTCGCTCATGGCAGCCGCGGTGTCCGGCCCCGATCGGGCGCGCGTGGCGCCCGGTGTGATCGGGGTCCGGTCAGATGATCCCCGCCTGCAGCAGCAGCGCGTTCGCCTCGTCGACGTTCTGCAGCGAGGCCTGGTCGAACTCCGGGAAGGTCAGTTCGTCGATCGTGGGCAGCTCGTGATCGGAGACCACGCCCGGGGCGAGCGGGAACTGCGGGCTCGCCTCGGCGACGACCTGCTGGCCGCCGGTCGGCGAGGCCAGCCACTCGAGGAACTGTGCGCCCTCGGCCTGGTGGTCACTGGACTTGAGCAGTCCGGCGCCCGAGGCGAGCATCAGCGCACCCGCGTCGTCGGCGTTCATGAAGTGCACCTTCGAGGTCAGCTCGTCCTGTCCCCCGCTGTCGGCGGCCAGGATGTACCAGTAGTAGTGGTTGCTCAGCCCGAAGGGGTGCTGGCCGGCCTCGACGCTGTCGCGGACCTTGCCGTTCTTCTGCTCGTCGACCCCGTTGGCCTTCACGGCCTCGAGCCACTCGAGGGTCTCCTCCTCGCCGATCGTGTTGATCAGGTAGGCGGTGGTCGACTTGAAGGCGCCCGACGGGGCGTAGGCGAACTGGCCCTCGTACTTCTCATCGGCCAGGTCGAGCACCGAATCGGGCAGCTCGTCCTCGTCGATCAGCTCGGGGTTGTAGTAGATCACCCGCGAGCGCGCCGCCCAGGGCAGCCAGTTGCCGGTCGAGGGCACGAAGCGCTCGTCGACGTCCTCCAGGACGGTCTCCTCGACCTCGGAGAGCAGGCCGAGCTCGTCGAGCGAGCCGATGGGACCGGGCTCCTCGGTGATGATCAGGTCGGCCTTGGACCGGTCGCCCTCCTCGATGATCTGACCGACCATCTCGGCGTCCTTGCCGGCGCGCACGTCGATGTGGATGCCGGTGTCGGCCTCGAAACCGTCGGCGAGCGCCTGAGCGAGCGATTCGTGCTGGCCCGAGTACATGGTCAGCGTGGCGGTGGCCGAATCCGAGCCGGTCGCCTCGGTGCCCGCGGCGTCGGTGCCGGAGTCGGAGGAGCAGGCCGCCGCGCCCAGCAGCAGGGCCGCCGAGGCCGCCGCCGTCACCGTCGCCCAGCGCATCCGCGCCCCTCTACGTGTGGAGAGCATGGTCACTTCCGTTCCTCCGTTCCGATGCGTACCGCCACGGCCGGAAGTCCCGGAGCCCGCGCTTCATCACATCGATCCATAAGGGGAGGCTAAGCAGTTCTCCGGCCCGAGGGCCAGACCCGCACGCGGTGCGTTAGGTCACACCACGGCGACGGGTGCCTGCCGCGGAGCCTGCGCCACCCGCACCCCGATCCGGTCGCCGACCTGCGGCAACCGGCGTCCGTCGGCACGCACCGCGACCGGTGTGCCGTCGGTGAGCGTGACCCGCACGAGCGCGTCGTGACCGAAGAATCCGACCGCGGTGACCTCGCCGCCGACCCCGCCGTCGGCCAGTTCGAGCTGCTCGGGGCGCAGCACCAGCCGCGCCGACTCACCGGTTTTCGGCCCGTCCGAGGTCGGCCCGGCCGGGAAGACGGTGTGGGCGTCCACCCGGATCCGGCCCAGCGGGCAGTCCAGGTCCAGCTCCGGCCCGCCGACCGCCCCGCACACCCGGCAGTCCAGTTCGACCGATTCTCCCAGGAAGGCGGCGGTCTGCGGATCGACGGGGCGGGCGTAGACCTCGGCGGGAGCACCGGCCTGGACCACCCGGCCCGCGCGCATCACCGCCACGTGGTCGGCCAGCGACAGCGCCTCGGCCTGGTCATGGGTGACCAGCACCGCGGTGGTGCCGATGCCGCGCAGCAGATCGCGCACCTCCTCACGCAGCTCCACGCGCAGGGCGGCGTCCAGCGCCGAGAAGGGCTCGTCGAGCAGCAGCACCGCCGGGGCCGGGGCCAGTGCCCGAGCCAGGGCGACGCGCTGCTGCTGACCGCCGGAGAGCTCATCGGGCCGGCGCGTGCCCACCCCGGGCAGGCCGACCAGTTCGAGCAACTCCTCCACCCGTTCCCGGCGCGCGCGGCGGATCCGCGGATGCAGTCCGGCCAGTCGGCCGGAGTCCAGCCCGTAGGCGATGTTCTGGGCCACCGACAGGTGCGGGAACAGGGCGCCCTCCTGGGAGACCACCCCGATGTCGCGGCGCTCGGGCCGGACGAAGACACCGGGCCCGGCGATCAGGCGATCGCCCAGGTGCACCGTGCCGCCGTCGGGCCGGTCGAAGCCGGCCATGATGCGCAGCAGGGTGGTCTTGCCGCAGCCCGAGGGGCCGAGCACGGCGGTCATGCCGCCGTCGACGACGTCCAGGTCCACCCCGCGCAGGGCGTGTACCGGTTCGGGCGATGCCGGGAAGATCCGGGTTAGGCCACGCACACGCAACATGAGGTGAGCCTACCTAAAGCTCCCCCGGGTTCGTCCAGCGCCGGTCTTACGCCGACCGGGCGCGTCAGGCCGCGACCACGGCCTCGGTGATCACCACCGGCTCGGCCGGCGCGCCGTCGGCGCCGATCGGATCGGCGGGCTGGGCGTCGACGCCGCGCTCGGCGATCGCGTCCACGGTCGCCAGCCCCTCCTCGCTCATCACACCCACCAGCGAGTACTGCGGGGGCAGCGGCGAATCAGCGTAGACCAGGAAGAACTGGCTGCCGCCGCTGTGCGGGGCGCCGGTGTTGGCGATCGCGATCGAGCCGCGCGGGTAGACGGTCGCGCCCGCCACCGGGCCGTCCGGGCCCTCGAAGTCGGGCAGGTCCTTCGGGAACTCGTCGGGCACGGTGTAGCCGGGCCCGCCGGTGCCGGTCCCGGTCGGGTCGCCGCACTGGAGCACGAAGATGCCCTGGGTGGTCAGCCGGTGGCATTCGGTGTCGTCGAAGTAGTCCTGGCCGGCCAGCGACACCAGGTTTTCGACGTTGCACGGGGCCGCCGCCCGGTCGAGCTCCATCGGGATCTGCCCGTCGGCGGTGTGCAGCACGACGGTGACCAGGCCCTCCTCGGCCGGATCCGCGTCCGGCTCGTCGACCTCGCGGGCGGCCGGCGGGTCGGCGCGGAAGTCGCACGCCTCGGCCGCGGCGGCCGTGGTCGTCGCCTCCGCGGAGGTGGTCGTGGTGGTCGGCTCCGCCTGCTCGGCCGCCCCGGCCCGGTCCCGGTCCCGGGTGTCGGAGTCGGCCGCGCCGTCGCTGCCGCATGCCGCCACGACCATTGCCACCGCCGCGACCAGCGGCACCCATCGACGCATCGAAGTCATTGCAGCAGGATAAGTCATGGCACGTCGGCGTCGGTCACGAGCACGCCCGCGGCGGGCGCACCCGCCTGTGGTGGCGCGTCCGGGGGCGGGCGGCGGCGCCACACCCGCACGTCGGCGGCGCCGTCGAGCACCCCGCCCACCGGATCGTCCGCCCCGCCGGCGCGCACCAGGTCCTCGGCCGGGCGGTAGATCTGCCGGATCACCAGCGCGCACAGCGCCACCACCGCCACGTCGCGCACCAGTACCGTGGCGGTGAACCACTGTTCGGGCAGGCCCATGTTGTCCACGCCGAGGAAGTAGTACATCCGCGGCGCCCACACCAGCGCGTCGATCACCATCCAGCCCAGCAGCAGTCGGCGGTGCGGCAGCGCGAGCACCGCCAGCGGCACCAGCCACAGGGAGAACTGCGGACTCCACACCTTGTTGGTCAGCAGGAAGGCCGCGACGACCAGGAAGGCCAGCTGGGCCACCCGCGGGCGGCGCCGCGCGGTCATCGCGATCACCCCGACCGCGGCGCAGGCGGCCAGGAACAGCGCCATCGACACCGCGTTGAGGATCGACGGCGACTCCCACGGCTGCAGCGGCCCGTCGAAACCGGCCCAACCGGTGAACGAGGAGATCACGTTGTAGATCGAGTCCGGATCCATCCCGCGGGACTGGTTGAGCCGGAAGAACTCGCGCCACCCGTCCGGATACAGCACCGCGATCGGCAGGTTCACCGCCGTGAAGGTCAGCGCCGCGGCGAGCGCGGCGCGCCACCACTGCCGCATCCGTCCGGCGCGCAGACACAGCACCAGCAGCGGGCCGAGCAGGAAGATCGGGAACATCTTCGCGGCCGCACCCACGCCCAGCAGCACCCCGGCCAGTCCGTGGCGGCGCCGCGACCACGCCCATAGTCCGCACATCGCGGCCGCGGTGGCCAGGGCGTCGAAGTTGGTGAACGCGTGCACCATCACCAGCGGGGACAGCGCCACCAGGGCGGCGTCCCAGGGCCTGCGCCCGGTGAGCGCGAAGGTGGCCCGCACCGTCAGCAGCCAGGCCAGGGCCAGGCCGAGCGCGATCAGGTTGAAGTAGACGACCACCTCGAGCGCCCCGGGCAGCCAGCCGGACTCCATGCCGGCCGTCCATGCCTTGGTCAGCAGCATGGTCACGTACTGGTAGAGGCCGGTGAGCACCGGATACTCCATGTGCCGGACGATCTCGACGCCGTCGGCGCCGACCGTGCCGTCGGTCCATCCCGACTTGTAGGGGAACAGCCCCTCGGCCAGGCGTTCACCGCTGTAGAGGGGGATGGCGTCGGAGTAGCACAGCGCCACGTACTGCCGACTGCCCCGCCAGTCCAAGCCGAGCTCGCCCGGCGCGTGCTCGTACTGCTGCAGGCAGGCGGCCTTGCCGAGCCAGCCGATCGCCAGCGCGATCACCGTCAGCAGCATCGTCACCCGCAGCGGGGTGAAGAAGCGTTGGCGTCCGATCAGCGCATGCGCACCCACCGGGCCGCCGATGGCGCCGCTGAGCGCGGCGACGGTCCGGTCGGTACGTGAGGGCAGATCCCGCTCGGCGGGCCCGAGCCCGCGTGCCCGGCCCGTGCCCGGATCGGGCACGCGGGCACGGTCGCCGCTAGCGGGCACCGACCAGGAAGCCGTCCGTCCCGCCGTCGGTACCCCCACCGCCGGCGCCGCCGCCGGTCGACGGTGCGCCCGCACCGCCGCCCGAGTCGCCGGTTCCGCCACCGGTACCGCCCGTGCCGCCGTCACCGCTGTTCCCGCCGCCCCCGGTACCGCTGTTTCCGGAGTTCCCGGAGTTGCCCGAGTTCCCGGAGTCGCCCGGGGTGTTGGCCGACGGCTGCACCGGCACCGGGATCGAGATGCCGGGCAGCACCTCGACGTCCGACAGCTCGGGCAGCGTCACGTCCGGGAGCAGGTCGTCGTCCGCATCGGCCTCGGCCGAGCTGGTGGGCGCCTGCGTGGTGGTCTGGACCGGCACACCGGCCTGGCCGCCGATCGAGCCCGGCTTCGGGAAGGACTCGAAGCTGGTGCCCTGCAGGGCGGAGTCCAGCGTGCGCTTCCAGATGCTCGCGGGCAGTCCGGCACCGTAGATCTTCCCGCCCCACTGGTTGACCAGCGGGCCGCCGTCCTCGTTGCCCATCCACACCGCCACCGACAGCGACGGGGTGTAGCCGACCATCCAGGCGTCCTTGTTCTGCCCGGTGTCGCCGAGCTGGGCGGTACCGGTCTTGGCGGCCGCGGGCCGGCCGCCGGCCAGCCCGTTGCCGTCGAAGGGGGCGATCGGCACCATCGCGGCGGTCACGTTGTCGGCGACCTCCTCGTCCATCACCCGCTGGCCCTCCGACGGGCCGCGGTCGAGCAGCACATCGCCGTCGGCGGTGACGACCCGCTCGACGAAGTAGGGCTCGTGGTACACCCCGGAGGTGGCGAAGGTGCCCAGGGCCGAGGCCATGTCCAGGGTGCGCACCTCGTATTCGCCGAGCACGATGCCGTTGGACACGGTGCCGTCCTCGCCCTCGAGGCTCTTGCGGTCCGCACCCGGCAGGGTCTCGGGGATGCCGGCCTTGTAGGCCATGTCCGCGACCGAGCGCGGGCCGTTGCGCAGCGAGAGCATCATCCGATAGAAGCTGGTGTTCAGCGACAGCTTGAGCGCCTCGGCGATGTTGCACTCCCCGCAGCTCTGGCCGCCGACGTTGGAGATCGGGATGTCGTTGACCGTCAGCGGCGAGGAGTCGAAGGTGGTCGCCAGCGACCGGCCCTCGGCGAGCATCGCGGCCAGGCCGAAGATCTTGAAGGTCGAACCGGTCTGCATGGCGGCCTGCGCGTAGTCCAGGCCCACGCCGTCCTCACCGCCGTAGTAACCGCGCACCGCGCCGCTGCGCGGATCGACGGCGACCACCGCGGTGCGCAGCTCCTCGGGCTGGCCTTCGAGCACACCGTGCACCGCGTCGACCGCGGACTGCTGGGTGTCCGGGTCGATCGTGGTGATGATCCGCACGCCCCCGGTGTTGAGCTGCTCCTCGGTGATGCCGGCGTCGCTGATCTCGGCGAGCACCTGTCGCTGGATCAGCCCGTTGGGCCCGAGCGACAGGTCGTCGACCTGCACCGCCGTCTCGTCGACCGTCTCGGGGAAGTGCAGGTCGGCGCGCTCGGCCTCGGTCAGGTCACCGGCCTGGACCATCCGGCCGAGCACGTAGTTCCAGCGCTGCTCGGACAGCTCCGGGTTGACCGCCGGGTCCAGGCGCGAGGGGCTCTGGATCAGCCCGGCCAGCAGGGCCGCCTGCGCCTGATCGACCTCGGTGACCGGGATGCCGAAGTAGGCCTGGCTGGCCGCGGCCACCCCGTAGGCGCCGCGCCCGAAGTAGATCGTGTTCAGGTAGGCCTCGAGGATCTCGTTCTTCGACCACTGGCGCGCCATCTTCGTCGCGACCACCAGTTCACGCATCTTCCGCGAGATCGACCGCTCGGAGCCGACCATCGCGTTCTTGACGTACTGCTGGGTGATCGTCGAGCCGCCGCCGGCGCTGTCGCGGCCGAGCACGTTGTCGCGCACCGCCCGGGTGAAACCGGAGATCGAGAAGCCGGGGTTGGAGTAGAAGTCCTTGTCCTCGGCGTCGATGACCGCGTTGCGCAGCTCCTCGGGCACCTCCGACAGGGCGATGTCGGTCCGGTTGCCCTCGGGCGGCCGGATCTCGGCGATCACGGTCTCGTCGTCGGAGGCGACCATCGTGAACTTCTGATTGGTGACCATCTCGTTGGGCTGCGGCACGTCCACCCGGGCGTACTCGATGCCGAACCAGGTCGCGAAGCCGGCGACCGCGAGCACCATCACCAGCGCGATCACCCCGACACCGCGCAGAATCCACCGCAAGGCCACGGAACGGCCCTTCTTCCCCTCGTCACCGGGTTCAGGCCCGTCGCCCGAACCGCCGTCGCCGCCGCCACCGCCGGTCGGCGGCGGCGGCGGGGGGTCCGCAGGCGGAGACGTGGAGCCGGTGCCGGGACCCACGGTCGCCGGCGTCGACGCCGCCGCGGCCGGGGCGCCCGCCCCGCCGGTCGTGGTGATCTTCGGGATGTGCTCGGTGGGCGCGTCCTGCGATCGCTCCGGGGCCGTACCCGATCCGCCACCGGCACGTCCGGACGGACCGGGGCGGGGCGACGGGCTGTTCGGTGGCTGGTAGACCAACGCTTCTCCAGAAAAGTGATCGGCCGGAGCGCGGTTCACGCCCGGGTGCACGTCATCGTCTCATCTCGTTCATCCGCCGGCGGTGCGCCGACGCCCCGCACGGTGCGGACCGCGGCCCACCACGTAGGACTCGACCAGGTGGTTCCACCGGCAGCTGCGACACACCTCGACCTCGTGGACGGTGAAGTCCGCGTGATCGGCGGCCAGCCGCGCGAGCTCCTCGTCCGTGCGGGCCGAGCCGGCCACTCGGCCCAGGTGCTCACCGAAGACCCAGGATACGAGGGTCAACTGACCTTTGCGACAGATGGGGCAGACCTCTCCCATCTCGCGGCCGTGGAAGCGCGCCGCCCGCAGCAGATACGGGTCCGCATCGCACACCTCGTCCAGCGCGGTGCGCCCACGCGAGACCGACCCGAGCAGCGATCTTCGCTGCAGGGCGTAATCGACCACCTGGCGTCGTCCCGGCACGATTCACAGCGTACTGACCGATCGCCCCGACGCCTGCGTGTGTGATGTCACACCGCGCCGATGTGTACGTCCGAGCGGTCGCGTGTCTATAGTCGTCGCATATATCGACCCGATATGATCGGTGACCGTGCCGGGGGATCCCGGCGGCTGCCCGGGACGACCCGCGACGACGAGGAAGGCTGGTGGACCGTGCTGGAACTGGCGATCCTCGGCCTGCTCCACGAATCACCCATGCACGGCTACGAGCTGCGCAAGCGGCTCACGGGCCTGCTGGGTGCCTTCCGCGCGTTCTCCTACGGTTCGCTGTACCCGACCTTGAAGCGCATGCAGGCCAAGGGCCTGATCGCCGAGGAGGACGGCACGGACGGGGTCGTGCGTCGACGCGCCCGGAAGGTCTACCGCATGACCCCCGCGGGGTCCGCGCGGTTCGACGAACTGGTCGCCGACACCGGCCCGCAGAACTACACCGACGACGGTTTCGGTGTGCACCTGGCGTTCTTCAGCCGCACCCCCGCCGAGGCCCGCATGCGGATCCTCGAGGGGCGGCGCCGGCAGGTCGAGGAACGCCGCGAAGACCTGCGTGCAGCCGTCGGGCGCGATGCCGGCCACAACCGGTACACCCGCCAGCTGCACGAGCTCAGCCTGGAGTCCAGCGAGCGTGAGGTCCAGTGGCTCAACGAGCTGATCGCCAGCGAGCGGTCGGACCACAGCGGAGCAGGCCCCCCGGCCGATCCGGAAGATCAGCCCGCGCCGTCCCCCGACGAGGCGGCGCATGACACGACGTCAGCAACGGAGAAAGAAGGAGAACCCGACCATGGGTGAGAACAGCACTGAAGTGCGCGTAGCCATCGTGGGGGTGGGCAACTGCGCATCCTCCCTGGTCCAGGGCGTGGAGTACTACAAGGACGCCGACGATCATCAGACCGTGCCCGGCCTGATGCACGTGCGCTTCGGCCAGTACCACATCAACGACGTGAAGTTCGTCGCCGCTTTCGACGTGGACGCCAAGAAGGTCGGCTTCGACCTGTCCGAGGCGATCAACAACTCGGAGAACTGCACCATCACGCTCGCGGACGTGCCGCCCACCGGCATCACCGTCCAGCGCGGACCGACCCTGGACGGGGTCGGCAAGTACTACTCCGAGACCATCGAGGAGTCCGACGCCGAGGCCGTGGACGTGGTCCAGGCGCTCAAGGACGCGAAGGTCGACGTGCTGGTGTCGTACCTGCCCGTCGGTTCGGAAGAGGCCGACAAGTTCTACGCCCAGTGCGCCATCGACGCGGGTGTGGCCTTCGTCAACGCGCTGCCGGTGTTCATCGCCTCCGACCCGGTCTGGGCGAAGAAGTTCGAGGACGCGGGCGTGCCCATCGTCGGCGACGACATCAAGTCCCAGATCGGTGCGACCATCACCCACCGTGTGATGGCCAAGCTGTTCGAGGACCGCGGCGTGGTGCTCGACCGCACCTACCAGCTCAACGTCGGCGGCAACATGGACTTCAAGAACATGCTCGAGCGTGATCGCCTGGAGTCGAAGAAGGTCTCCAAGACCCAGGCCGTGACCTCGAACCTGGACGGCCCGCTGTCGGGCAAGGTCCACGACCGCAACGTGCACATCGGTCCCTCGGACTACGTCGAGTGGCTCGACGACCGCAAGTGGGCCTACGTGCGCCTGGAGGGCCGCGCCTTCGGTGACGCCCCGCTGAACCTGGAGTACAAGCTCGAGGTGTGGGACTCGCCGAACTCGGCCGGCATCATCATCGACGCCGTGCGTGCGGCCAAGATCGCCGCCGATCGCGGTATCGGCGGCCCGATCCTGCCGGCCTCGGCCTACCTGATGAAGTCCCCGCCGGTGCAGATGGAGGACAGCAAGGCCCGCGCCGAGCTCGAGGCCTTCATCGTCGGCCCGGACGCCTGACAGGCGCCGATCGACTGATCAGCCGCGAAGCCCCGCACACCTTTTCGGTGTGCGGGGCTTCGCCGTCTGGGCGCACCGTGCACGCCGCGGCGGGGCCTGCTCGTTACTGCGCCGGCTCGAGCACCGCGTCGATCGCGGCGAGGGTGTCGGCATCGAGCGGATCGGCGGCGACCGCGGCGTTCTGGGTCAGCTGCGCGGTCGAGGTCGCCCCGGAGATCACCGACGGCACCCCGATGTTGGCCAGCAGCCAGCCGATCGCCAGATCGACCATGGTGCGCTCGTGCTCGGCGGCCACGGTCTTGAGCTTGTCGACGATCGCGAAGTTGGCGTCGGTGGCGTCCTTGCGGAAGTACTCGGCGCTGGCCAGGCGACTGTCGGCCGGATACTCCTTGGCCGACAGTC